>CAYFUO010000008.1:8546-32450 GCA_964346255.1 uncultured Actinomyces sp.
TCGTCAGGGTCATCTAAAATCCACGCTTCAACGGCTGCCCGTTGCGTGGGAGAAAGTAAAGCCATCGTCCCCCCTGGAAACCAAAACACTTGCCCTACCCTCCCATGGGAGAGCGCTTACCACCAAGGTAATGTTGGTTTGTCAGTGAAGAGACGGGAGCGGACATGGTTAGTTCAAGGCCGATGCGAGTCAGGGGGCCCGTAGTGTTGCGCGGCAAACAGGTCAAAATGGACACTGCTGATGAAGCCTTTCTGGAGTCCCGCAGTCAAGACCCTTGGCGGATCATGCGGATGCAGGCGGAAATCGTTGAAGGGTTCTCGACTCTTGCGCCCATCAAAGACGCTATCGCCGTTTTCGGTTCGGCGAGGACGAAGAGGGACAGCCGCTTCTACCGTGTCGCCGAAGAGACGGGTCGCCTGATAGCGGATAAAGGTTTCTCCACAATCACGGGGGGCGGCCCCGGCATCATGGAAGCAGCGAACAAGGGTGCCTGCGAAGCTGGGGGACTATCGGTCGGTTTGGGCATAGAGCTCCCCTTCGAACAGGGCATCAACCCCTGGGTCGACTTGGGCATCAACTTCAAATACTTTTTCGCACGCAAAGTCATGTTCGTCCGCTACTCGCGGGGTTTCATCGTGTTCCCAGGCGGCTACGGCACCCTAGATGAACTGTTTGAAGCACTCACTTTGGCGCAAACTAGGAAAGTGCATTCTTTCCCAGTCGCCCTCGTCGGGAAACAGTTTTGGGGGCCGCTAGCCGACTGGCTTGAAGGGACCCTAGTGGAGGAGGGGACCATAAACCCCGAGGACGCTCACATGTTCAAAATCGTGGACACCGCTGAAGAAGCGGTGCAACACATGTGGTCCAGCCTCGAAGAATGGGAGCGGCAAACGGCAAGAACTAGCCGTTTCGGTGGTGACCGCGGGGGCAAAGCGCCGAAAATCGGGTGAAGCGCGGGTAGAATAGGGGTCACGCTGAGGTTTGGGTAAACGCGCTGTTAGCGTCCTCGAACCCCCCAAAACGTTAGGAGTTCAACATGGCAGCCATGAAACCACGCACGGGAGACGGCCCACTGGAAGCAACTAAAGAGGGCCGCGGCATTGTCATGCGCATCCCAAGCGAGGGTGGCGGACGCCTAGTCATCGAACTGACCCCTGATGAGGCTCTAGCGTTGGCGGAAGCCCTCAAGGGCGCGGTCCAGTAAGGCGGGGCCTCACCTCTTCACAGCTACCAGCACTCCCTCCCCGGTCGGGAGCAGGGTCACACGGTAGTCCTCAGATTCCAGTAGGGCGCGAACAACTTCCCTCATGGCAACGGTCTGCGGATCCCTCCTAGTGGGGTCCGCAACTTTGCCGTACCAAAGAGCGTCTGTCAGTACGAGGGCGCCGTGAGGTTTCAGGATCCGGGTCGCGTGTTCCACGTGCCTGTCAACTTTTTCGGGATCGCCACTGACCGTGAACATGTCGTAGGAGTTCGCGGCGAGCCTCGGTAGCACTTCAAGTGCGCGCCCCGTGATGAACCGTAAGCGCTGCGAGGGGATCCCCGCCGCTTTGAAAGCGTTCTCTGCGCCCTGCTGGCGCGCGGCGTCCGGGTCAATCGTTGTGAGGACGCCCCGCTGGTTCATCCCAGCTAAAGTCCACAGCCCAGACACCCCAACGTCGGTGCCGACTTCCACGACTGCCTTCGCGTCGCGCAGCGCAGCCACCATGCGCAGCAGCGCGCCAGTCCCCGCCGTCGCTGGGGTTGCGCCCAGCTCGTGGGCGAGGACGCGCGCCTCTCGGAGAGCTGGTGGTTCTTCCACGTAACCTTCGGAGAACATCCAGATCTGGTTCTTGTCACCTGCCATGTTCGGTGTCCTTCCAAAGTGTGGGGCGTCCATGGGTTAAGGTTCGCACACTCGGACGCCAAATGCGGGGACTCACGCTCAGACGGGCTTCACCCCTAAGGGTTTGCCAGCCAAGTCGCGGGTGTGCTCTTTCAGTTTCCCCGCAACGGAGCGCAACACTTCAGTGGAGTTTCCTTCACTGGATTCTTTCCCCGCAACTGGCTCCCCAATGTCGCCGCCGATACGCAAATCGATGTCGAGGGGAACCTGGCCGAGCAGTGGCACGGGGTAGCCGAGTAGGGCTCCGAGGTGAGCGGACACAGCTTCGCCACCGCCCTGCCCGAACACGTACGTTTTAGAGCCGTCAGGTCCCGGCATGAACGACATGTTCTCCACGACGCCGATGACTTTCTGGCGGGTCTGGGTGGTGATAGAACCGGAACGTTCAGCAACTTCAGACGCTGCCACCTGTGGTGTCGTGACGATCAGAACTTCCGCGTTGGGGAGTAGCTGAGCGATCGAAATGGCGACGTCCCCGGTCCCTGGGGGCATGTCGATCAGGAGGACATCGAGGTCCCCCCAATACACGTCGGCGAGGAACTGTTGGAGCGCTCGGTGGAGCATGGGCCCCCGCCAAATGATTGGCTGCCCTTCAGGGACGAACATTCCGATGGAGATGACGCGCACACCGTGAGCCCCAAGTGGGGGGACGATCATGCCGTCAATGCTTTGCGGCGGGTTCTCCACTCCGAGCATGCGGGGTAGGGAGAAACCGTAAATGTCTGCGTCCAACACGCCAACGGTCAACCCTTGGTCGGCGAGGGCGACCGCTAGGTTCGCTGTCACCGACGACTTGCCGACCCCACCTTTCCCGGAGGTCACGGCGATGACGCGTGTCAGGTTCTCCGGCCGGTTGAAGAGGATCTCCCTTTCTTCGTGGCCCGTGAGCTTTTCGCGGAGGGCCCGACGCTGGTCCTCATCCATCGCGCCCATGGAAACCTGAACTTTTGTGACCCCATCCAGTTTCCCAACTTCTCTTTCAACATCACTGGTGATCGTCGATTTCAGGGGGCACCCCGCCGTGGTGAGCAGCACCTTCACGACGACGAAACCATCATCGATTTCAACGCCCTCAATCATCCCCAGTTCGGGTAGGGGCAAGTTGATTTCTGGGTCTTTTACCTTATTCAACGCATCCATTACTGATGCTTCAGTGACAGTCATGCCCCCAACTCTAGGTGAAACAATGGGCCAAACCCACACTGCCGCTTACAGCGAAGAAACCCTCAGGAGTCGCTGCCTGTGGTTAGGGTGGGGGTGGAGGAGATTGAAGGCGGAATGTGAGGGGCTGAAGCCAATGTCTGGGAACATCGTGCCAACCCGTGGGTACCCGACCATGCCGGAAGGCGTGGAGGTCGCCTCGTACAAGACTTATGAGCAAGCTTCGAAAGCAGTAGAACTGTTAGCGGAGAAAGAGTTCCCCATCGACAAAGTGTCCATAGTGGGGTCTGGCGTGCACAAGGTTGAGAAAATCAATGGGCGCCTCACCCCCGGCAAGGTCGCGTTGGGTGGAGCTGCCCAGGGCCTCACTTGGGGGATGCTGATGGCCCTAATGTCTTTCGTTTTGGTTCCCGAGGGCGGGGCAGTCGTCCCGCTGGTCGCGATAATCATTGGGGTCCTCGCGGGGATGACCATCATGTCCGCGTCGTGGGCCATGTCCTCCAAGAAACGCATGTTCTCCTCCCAAAACCAGCTGGTTGCCAACCGGTATGCGATCTTGGTCACAGAGAGTCAGGACCGCGCCTACCAGATTTTGAAGGACTCGGCGGGCAACCAGGTTAGGGTGCGACGCAAGCCGGCGCGCTTGATGCGTGAGGAAGACAAGGTGGGGGGTCCTCCCACCGAGTACGGTTCAAGAGTCGATGAGCAGCCGCGGTTCGGCGTGCGTCTCGACGGCAGCCAAGCTAAACCGGCTGGGGCGCCTGAGGAAAAACCACCCTCAGACGCCCGCTAACTCAGCCGTTCAGTTCCGCCATCCACTCCTCCACGTCTTCAAGTGTGCGGGGGATCGCTTGGGAGACTCGGACCGGTTTCCCGTCCTCGTCAATCACAATGTTGTCTTCGATGCGGACACCGATGCCACGCAGCTCTTCGGGGACAGCCAGGTCGTCTTCACGGAAGTACAGTCCAGGCTCAATGGTGAACACCATCCCGGGTGCTAGGGGCGCCTCCATGTAGTTTTCCGCGGCGGAGCAGTCGTGCACGTCCAAACCCAAGTGGTGTGAGGTGCCGTGCGGCATCCACCGGCGGTGCTGCTGGCCGGACATCGTGAGGGACTCTTCGACTGGGACGGGCAGCATCCCCCAATCCTCCAAATGGCTCGCCAATACTTTTTGGGCGGAGTCGTGAACATCACCGAAGACAGCACCAGGTTTCCCCGCAGCGGCGAGACCCGCTTCGACGGCGTCAAGAACCGCTTCGTAGACGCGCGCCTGGGCCGGTGTGAACTTCCCGTTCGCCGGGAAAGTCCGTGTGATGTCAGCTGAGTACAGCGAGTCGAGCTCCACGCCCGCGTCCACGAGCACCAAGTCGCCATCCTGAACAGTTCCAGTGTTCTCGGTCCAGTGGAGCGTGTTCGCGTGGTTTCCTGACGCCACGATCGTTTCGAAAGAAACCCCGTTGCCCAATTCACGGGCGGCGGAACCAAAAGCTGCCTCCAGAACGCGTTCGCTGCGGGGACGCCCGATCGCGCCGGGAAGCGCTTTGATGACCCGCTCGAACCCCTCCTTGGTGGCGGCCGTGGCCTCACGGATCTGCTCTAGTTCATAGTCGTCCTTGAACATGCGCACGTGCGACAAGCGTTTCTCAAGCGCCACGTCGTGCCCCTCATCGCGGCTGGGCGCCACCTCGTCAACCAGAGCGTCAATTTGGGGGTCGATGCCACGCAACACCGTGATGGTGACCTCACCTGCCGCCAAATCGTCTTTCAGGTTCGCGAGGTCACGAGCTCTGAGCCCTGTAGACTCACTCATCTCTTCCAGGGAGGGCCTTGCCCCCACCCAAAACTCGCCGTGGCGGGCGTCCGCGTAAAACTCTTCAGACGTCCTAGAAGCGCGGGGCGCGAAGTAGAGGATCGCCTCGTGGGTCGCCCCACCCTCTTCCTTGGGTGTAGTTGGTTCGAGGACGAGGACGGCTCCCGGCTCCATCTCCCCACCCAGCCCAGTCAGGTAGGCGAAAGAGGACTCGGAGCGGAAACGGTGGTCCGCATCAGAGTTACGGCTCTTCAGGTCGCCCGCGGGGATCACGACCCGCTCCCCAACAAAAGCGTCACCCACTTGGCGGTGACGCGTCTCCAACTTCTCTTTCGCTCCCACCGTGGGAAGCGCGTCGGTGGTCCGCTCACCCCAATTCGCGGCCATGAAAGCCTTGAAAGCGGGGGAAGAGGGACGTCTAGATCGATTCTTGTCTGTATCACTCATGACCCAATCATTGCACGTGGGGAGCCCGGTAAGATCACGGCATGACCGCACGCATCGACCCACACGCTCACACACTCCACTCCGACGGCACCGACACACCCGCAGAGCTGATCGACGCCGCAGTGGCAGCGAACCTCGACGTCGTGGGGATCACAGACCACGACACAACGTCGGGGTGGAAAGAAGCAGAAGTGGCGGCGAAGGATCGTGGTGTGGGTCTGATTCGGGGGGCAGAAATCTCCACTCTCGGCGGGGGTTACCCCGTGCACGTCCTCGGACTCCTATTCGACGGTGAGGACGAATCTCTTCAACAAATCCTCTCTTCGGCACGCGAATCCAGAAAAACCCGGTTGAAGAAGATCACAGACAACTTGGCGGCCGACTACCCACTGGTTGCGTGGGAAGACGTGGTGGCCAGGGCAGCCGGAGCGCCGCTCGGCCGCCCCCACTTAGCGGACGAACTGGTCGCAAGAGGGTACTTCAAACACCGTGATGAGGCTTTCGAGTGGGTGCTGCACCCACACGGCCCCTACTACGAGCGGCAACACTCAGTGACCCCAGGTGAAGCCGTGCAAGCGATCCGCGCCGCCGGTGGGGTCGCCATATTCGCCCACCCACGGGCAGAAAAGAGGGGACGCGTCATCCCGCTCGCTGTTTACGATGAGATGGTGGACGCGGGACTGTTCGCACTCGAAATGGATCACCGAGACCACAGCGAGCAGGCTCGCGCCGAGGTGGCGCGCCTAGCGAAACGCTACGGGGTGGAGGTCACTGGGGGCTCCGACTACCACGGCAGCGGCAAACCCAACCGGCTCGGTGAAAACCTAACCAGTCCCGAAGTGATCTCCCAAATCGAGGAGATGACTTCTTTAGGAGTCCTTCGACCCTGAGTCCTTAGGTCCCGAGCTGTCCTTATACTTTTGGACGCGCCTGCGGGACCGGCCACGCCTGTTCCTAGACCTCTGATTCTGCTTTTGGCCGGACTTTTGCCCAGATCTCTGGCCCGATCTGGGGGCTTCGTCTTGGCGAGCGTTCTTCTTTGGCTTCCCGACCCGCCCGGTCACGTTCTTGTCGATACCCAGCTCTTCGAAAAGGTGGTCAGACGTGTGGTAGGTCTCCTCCGGGTCCGCCAAATCAAGGTCGAGAGCATTCGAAATGAGTCCCCACCGGGGAACCTCATCCCACTCCACGAACGTGACCGCGGTGCCTGAAGCGCCAGCGCGAGCCGTGCGACCAATACGGTGTAAGTAGACCTTGTCGTCCTCGGGCACCTGATAGTTCACCACGTGGGTGACGTCATCCACGTCCAAGCCTCGCGCTGCAACGTCAGTTGCGACCAAGACGTCAATGTCGCCTTCACGCAGCCGACGCATAGACCTCTCGCGGGCCCCCTGGCCCAGGTCGCCATGCAGGGAACCGACGGAGAAACCGCGGCCCGCCAACTCCTGCTCCAAGTTCGCGGCGTTACGTTTCGTGCGGACGAACACGATCGTCCGGCCGCGCCCCTCCGCCTGCAGCAGTCGGGACAACACTTCCACCTTGTTCATCGCGTGGGTGCGGTAGGCGAACTGCTTCACGTTGTCGACCGTTGCGGAAGTGTTCGTCGGGTCAGCCGCCCGAATGTGGGTGGGTTTCACCATGAACCGGCGCGCCAAAGTGACCACGGGACCCGGGATCGTCGCTGAAAAGAGCATGGTCTGCCGGTCAGGGGAGACGCGGCTCATGAGCTTCTCAACATCGGGTAGGAATCCGAGGTCGAGCATCTCGTCGGCCTCGTCCAAAACCACGACCTTCACGTGGGAAAGGTCAAGGGCACGCCGGTTGCTCAGGTCGAGCAGACGGCCGGGGGTGCCCACCACAACCTCAACCCCTTCCCGGAGCGCTTTCAGCTGCGGTTCGAAGTCCACGCCACCGTAGATGTCCGTGATCCGAGTGGGCAGGTACTTGGCGGCCTCACGCAGGTCCTCACCGACCTGCTTACAGAGTTCTCTGGTGGGCAGGACCACGAGCGCTTGGGGGGCGCCGGGTTTAGCTAGGTTTTCGAACTCGTCTTCAGTGTGTTCGACGATCGCTTCCAGGAGGGGGATACCGAACCCTAAGGTTTTGCCTGTCCCCGTTTTCGCTTGGCCGATGATGTCGCGGCCATCCAAGGCGATTGGCACGGTTAGCTCTTGGATGGGGAATGGGTGGACAATATCCTGGTCATTCAGGGCGTCCACGATCGCCTGATCGATGCCGAAATCGGCGAATGTTTTCTGGTTCTCTTTCACGTTTCCCTAACTTTTGTTCGTGCCACTTCGACCAGTGTAGCGCTGAGGGTCCGAAACCTGGGCGCCGGACTATAGAGTTGGGCTATGGAAACCAGCAAAAGTCAAGCAGTGGACACCGCCCCAGCCGTGGGGCTCTTCGCATTTTGTGCGCTAGCCGCGATGACGCGCCTCTCCAAAGATGGGGATCAAGCACCAAACACCCAGGCTCACGTTGAGCTTGCGGGCATGGCTGACCAGGCTTACCAACGTTTTCTCGACTTCGACTCCTACGCCGAACACAACGGGTACTCGATTGTTGACGCGGCGGGAGCCTACGCGGGCATGTTCGACGAGTTAGACGTCCGCACCCGCCCCTCAAACTGGGGTGAACGGATCCTGAAGAGCTACGTGGTCATAGGCATTTTCGCAGACGTTCTGCGAGAAGTTGCCTCCAGACAACAGGTTTTTTCAGACAGGTTCTCAGTTTGGGACTTGGGTCAGGGAGCGTGGGTTCGGGACCACTTGGGGCCGATGACGGAAGCTGACCCGCAGTTGGCAGGGCGCCTCTCACTTTGGGGGCGACGCGTGGCAGGGGAGACGTTCGGTTTGGTGCGCGCAACCCTGTTCACGTACCCCGAGTTGGCTCAAGACCCGGACACGGTGGACGCGATCGTCTCCTACGCGACGGGGCGCCACCAGGAGCGCATGGAAGAGCTAAACCTGCGGCCGTGAGCCTACTGCCGGCCGAACCCGACAGGTCGGTGGCTCTCTGAGGGGATCAGAACGTAGCTCACTTCAGAGCCCGGAATCATCACCCGTTCCCCTTTGCTGTCCGTCAGTTTCAGAAGGGTCCCATTTTCGAGGGCGTCCTCGACCTGCGCCAATAGTGTTGCTTCGTCCCCCTCTAACTCCAAGGTCAAAGGGGAAAGGCCGTAGCGAAAGTTGAAAGTGAGACGCATGATTGCCTCTTTCTGGGGAGCAGTTTGTTTCTGCCAGCCAGCTTAGACGCTGATTTCTGAAGCCCTAAATATCTTGGCCCCCAAAGTCCGGTTCTCAAATGTCGGAGCGGCCCTCCATACTTTGGGGAGTGGCTTTCGAAGCTGACAGTGAAAGGTGACGTCGTTGAACACAGGCGCGGACGCGGGGGCGTGGGCAGAGCTCCCGTGGGATGGGGAGCAACTGGAGGCGCTAGCTGACGCTGACTTGGGGAACCCAGTTTTGGTCACCGGACCCACGGGTTCGGGGCGCACCAGCCTCGCCCTTGAGGTTGCCCGGCGCAGGCTCGTGGCGGGGGAGGTGGGGGGACAGTGGGCGCCCGCCCTCGTGCTCACTCCGGATCGGCGCCGCGCCAGCCGGTTGGACAGGGCGCTCAGCGCAAGCAGCGGGTCGCAGGCGACCCGCAGGTTGACGGCCCCCGGAAGTCACCGTCTGGTGAGGTCAGTGGATTCCTTCGGTTACCTGGTGGTCGGCTCGTGGCTGATCGAACGCGAGCGCCCGCTTCCACGCCCGCCCCTCGTCTCGGGGGCGCGAGAGGACGCGTGGATGGCGCGGTATTTGGGGGAGCACGAGGAAGAGTGGGGCCACCATTTTGCTCCCGCTGTCCTTCGCAGCCCCCACTTCAGGATGGAGCTGCGTAACCTAGTCGCCCGTAGCGGTCAGGCTGGCCTTCTCCCACAAGACTTAGCCTGGTTGGGTGAGATCGCATCGCTTCCCACCTGGCAGTTGGCCGGCCAAATCTACGAAGATTACGCGGGTGGCGAGAAAGCGTTCACCCCTGAAACGCCTAATCTTGATTCGGCGAGGCTTCCACTGATCGCAGCGAACGTCTTGAAAAACTGGGACTCGCAATGTGAAGAGGAAGGGGTTCTCGCGCCTAAACCGGTTCCAGACCTAGTCGTGGTTGACGACTTGCAGGACATTCCCTTGGCTGCGGTCCCGTTGTTACAACAGCTGGTCGCTGCGGGAGCAGGTTTGTTTGCGACGTGGGCTCCGAAACAATCCGTCTCCCAATATCGTGGTGCGACTGCGCAGACGGGCGTTGAAGTCGCGACGGCGCTCTCACCGAAAGTAGTAGAGCTCAAAACAAACCATCGGGCCGCGCCCGCGGTCGCCGAGATGGACGCAGTGGTCGCGTCGTGGGTGCCCCCAACCAAACTTCCTGCCGACAAAGGGCGCGCAGTGGGTGAGGCGGGAGGCAGCCACTTCGAAAGTGCGGATGGACCCGGCTTCGTTTCTGCGGCTCTCGCCCCCACGCGAACCCGCATGTACGAGCAGGCTGAGCGGTACTTGCGCCAGCAAAACCTGGGGGGCACCGAGTGGTCCGACATGGCTGTCGTAGTGCGTTCGGCAGATGAGGTGGAGGCGGTGCGCCAGACGTTGAGTAGGCGTTCGGTCCCGTTGGAAAGCGGTGAGCGACCCGTTGTTCTCGCTAAGATCCCGGTGTGCGCAGCCCTGCTGCAACTGCTTGCAGATCCTTTAGATCGTGAGGAAGCGTTAGAGGAAACGGGTGTTGACCAGAATCAGGCTCTGATGGACCTGCTGATTTCACCTCTCGTTGATGCGGACCCTCTAGATGTTTATCGGCTCCTGCGGGCCTTGCGCTTTTTGAGGGGGGACCAATCCCTGGGGGTCGTGGATCTGATCGATGGGGAGAACCTTGAGTTGCTCTCCAAGTCGAAGGAGAACAAGGCGGCTCTCACACAGGTGCAGCGCGCCAAGCGTCTATGGGAGCAAAGGGGGGACGCGAAACAGCTTCCCGCCGAAGAGGGCCTGTGGCACCTGTGGTCGGCGGCGGGTGTGGCGGGTGGTCTCCGCGAAACCGCTGTGGGAGCGGGTAGGTGGGCCGCCCAGGCGAACGAAGCGTTGGACGCCGTGCTCGCCCTGTTTCGTAAGGCCGACTTTTGGCAGCAGGAACAAAACGCGTTGGGTGAAAGCGTTGAAGCTGAACTGTTCGCGAAGGACATTTTGGCTGAGCAGGTTCAGACGGACCCACTGGTTGCCAGCGGCATCCAGAGTCGAGGCGTCGCAGTGTTAACACCCACGCAAGCGATAGGTCGCCAGTGGGAGGTTGTGGTCATTCCAGGACTTCAGCAGGGGTCTTGGCCGAGGGTGGCGAAAGACTCCCTTGGTCAGGTGGACCGGCTGACCGGTGTCTTTGAGGATGCGCGGGCTAGGGGCTGGCCCGGCCAAGTGCCGATAGCCCCCTACCTGCCGGACCCGGGCGTGCTGATCCATAAGGCGAGCGTGGCGGGGGAGAAACGTGTTGGCGAGGCACGCATGTTTTACGCTGCCGTCGGCAGGGCCAAAAGTGCGGTGCGGCTGATGGCTGTGGAGAACGAGGATGAGCTGCCTAGTATTTACTTGAGTCTCCTCGGTGAATACAAGGTCGTTGACCCCAAGTTCGATGTGCTCCCAGCAAGCGTGAGCCTGGAGTCCAAGGTCTTCGAGCTGAGAGGCGAGGTTCTGGGGCTTCACGGAGACCCGTTACTCCAAGACGCGGCGGCGAAAGCGTTGGCGCTGCTCGCCGCGGAGGGGGAGGAGAACGCGTCCCCGAAGCTTTGGGCCCCAGTCGGCATCGTGACTAGTCGTGAGCCTCTCTTCTCAGACAAACAGGTCCGGCTGAGTCCCTCCAAACTTCAAGTGGCCCAAAACTGTGCGTTGCGTTGGTTCTTGGACACGACGGGCGCGGGGGATCAGGATTTGGATGAAGACCCGACAGTGTTCAGCGCTCTAAGGCGAGGTCTGATGGTGCACGCGATCGCGGAGGAACACCCGCGGGGGACGAAGGCTGAGCTAAGGGAAGCCTTGGACGAAAAGTGGGCTGAAACCGATTGGGACGATGGGACTACGTGGGCGAAACGGCGCTACCTAGAAACCCGAGACATGGTCGACAGGTTAGCCGCCTACTATCAGACGATGCCGGAGGGCACGGCTATCAAAACGGAACAGCCGGTCGACTTTTCCGTGGGGGACGCGCTCGTCTCTGGGCGGGTTGACCGCATTGAGTTTCGTCCCCTCCAAGGTGGGGGCACTGAAGGTTTCGTCATCGACATCAAAACGGGTGAACTGCCCAGTTACGCTGAAGCTCAAGACAGCCTGCAGCTTCTCGCCTATCAGGTGGGCCTCGAAAAAACTGGCGTGCGGGCTGGGGGAGCAGCACTGTGGAGCCCGAAACGCGGGGTTAAAGGGACGCTTCGAAACCAGAAGCGACTCGCCCCAGAAGACTTGGTTGAAGCGGAGCGGAGCCTCGCCGACCTGGCGGAAAGCCTGAGCGGACCAGAGCTACTGGCCAACCCTGAAACTGGGGGTTGTGACACGTGCCCGTTCACGTTGGTGTGCCCAGCTCAGCCTGGTGCAGTTCGGGGAATGGAGTGACAGTGGACGCAAAACAAGAAATGTCGGCCGCGGACTTAGCATCCATCCTGGGCATGCCGACCCCAACAGCGGATCAGGCCGCGGTTGCCGAATATCCGTTCCGAGTCCAAGTTGATGGGGAGTGGAAGGCGGCGCCGCTCTTGGTGGTTGCGGGCGCTGGGTCCGGGAAAACTAAGACGTTGTCGCTGCGCGCAGCGTACGTCGCGAACCGCGACAAGGTCGACGGGCAGAACATCCTTGGACTCACGTTCACTAGGAAAGCCGCTGCGGAACTGGCGGAGAACTTGACGAGCAGCTTAGAGGGGCTGAGTCGGGCTGAGGCAATGGCGCAACAGAGGCCAGTGGAGCCCTTTTCCTTCCTCTTAAACAGTCCGGAGGCCACCACCTACAACGCGTTCGCATTGAGTGTCGTCCAAGAATTTGGTGCCAGCGTCGGGATCACTCCAAGCGTGGAGCACATGGGTGAGGCCGCATCGTGGCAGCTCATGAGTGAGGTTGTCGCCCTCTGGCCGGGCGAAATCCACGGGGATAGTGCCGAGTCAACCGTCGTGGATCGGGCGTTGTCCCTGCGGGAAGACATCGCGAACCAAGCGATGACCGTGAAGGAAGCTGAAGAAGAGATCACTGCCCTGCGTGACAAGTTTCTGGCGCTTCAGGCGGAGAAACCTTCGTCTTTCACGAAGGATTTCCGCGCCGCCTTGGAGGGGCTCAACCAGAGGCTGGACCTGCTGGAGATGATCGGTGAGTTTGAGCAGCGAAAAGCCGCTACAGGGAAAATGGATTACGCGGACCAAGTGTTGGCCGCCATCAGGATTGTTGAAGAGAGTGAACAGGCGCGCCAGGCGCTGCGGGATCGACACAAGCTCGTGTTCTTAGACGAGTTCCAAGACACGTCGGTCGCTCAACTCCGGTTCCTGTCCGCCCTGTTTGGGGACCACCCGGTGACTGCTGTGGGTGACCCCAACCAAGCGATTTATGGGTGGAGAGGAGCGTCAGCCGGGTCATTGCTTGACTTCCACCCTAAGTTCACGCGGGAAAAGGGAGTGCCTAGGGCCACGAAGAGCTTGAGTGTGGCTTGGCGGAGTGAAAAGAACATTTTGGACGTGGCAAACGAGATCGCTGAGCCGCTCCGAAGTGAAGAGGACGGGGGGACCGTGTTAACGTTGGAGCCCCGTCCTGGGGCCGGTGATGGCGACGTGATTGCCACCTACCCGATGACGGAGCGTGAATCCATTGACGGCATCGTTAGCTACGTTGCTGATGTCCGCTCACGCGGCGGGGTCGATGGTGAGGGGAGGCCCCCTTCGGTTGCAGTCCTCGCTAGGACCAACCGACCGCTCCTTTCCATTGTTGAGGCTCTCAGAGAAGCGCAGATCCCAGCGCAGCTTGTTGGCGGCGACTCCCTTCTCCGGCACCCAGCGGTCATCGACCTTCGCGCCGCACTGCACATCACGTGGGACATCGGGCGCTCTTCAGCGCTAATGAGGCTGCTTGGAAACCTGGACCTCGGCGCTGCGGACCTCCAGGCGCTTGGACTCTACTCGCGCAAACTAAGTAGGGAACTCGACCCGGGAGGGGAGACGCCCCGGATTCTGCTTGAAGCAGTGGAAGCGGTGCGGGAGGGGAAACCCGTCAGGGGGCTAAGTTCGGAAGGCGCAGCCCGAGTCGGGCGGCTGGGCGACCAGTTGGCGGAGATGAGGCGAGGCACCTCAGGGTCGCTAGTGGCGCAGGTGGGAAACGCTCGAGACATCTTGGGGCTGGAACTCGATGGACTAGCGGACCCCAGCGGCGGGGACACTGCGGACGTGTTGGATCTCTTCACGGGCGTTGTCGCCGAATATGAGGGAAGCGCAGACCGGCCGACAATGGGCGGGTTCTTGACGTGGCTTGAGGTGGCAGAAAAGAAGGAGCAGGGCATCCGAGTGCCCTCCGTGAACCTTGACCCCCAAGCGGTCCAAGTGCTCACTATCCACTCAGCGAAAGGTCTTGAATGGGACGCGGTGGTGGTGGCGGAAATGTCGGCCAGCAGGTTCCCCTCGAGCGACGCACGCAGCTACAGGGTCATTTCGAAAGACCCCAAGGTCGTCGGTCCACCTCTTTCCCCCGCGCCAGCGTCGGAATGGTGGACGAACACGGGACAGTTGCCGTACCCGTGCCGCAAAGACCGAGAGCACCTGCCAGACCCCGACATTTGGGATGCGAACACTGGCGGGGGTGGCAGGTACGCCCTGTTCAGGGAGGGTGTAGGGGAGTACAAGGAGAATGAAGAGAGGAGGCTCGCCTACGTCGCAGTGACGAGAGCCCGCAGGGACCTACTGCTCACGGGTTCTTGGTTCTCAACGGCGAAAAGCCCCCGCTTCCCCTCCATCTTCCTGCAAGAAGCGCTGGAAACTAAAACCAGTGGGGGAGGCGACGCCGTCCAAGCAGACCTGACGGACTTGCCGCCGGAAGATGAGTGGGAGAGTAAACGAGAGGTTCCCCGTCCCGCCGAGTTCCCCCGCGAACCGGGACTGACCCGGAGACAGACGCGCCAAGCGGCGCTTAGGGTCTTAGAGGAGATGGGCGCTTCCAAGAAAGGGAAGCGCGAACGAGAACGCGCACTTCAGGTCATCGAGGGGTCCCACCCCGAGCAGGGGGCGAGGTTAGCAGAAGAGCTGAGGCTGTTGCTCAACAAGAGGGACGCCGAGGTGGAAGCGGAAGACCTCGATTCCCTCAGCCCTCAAGAAATATTCGATAAGGCAGCACGCTCCAGGGTCTTGTCGGTGACGGAGATCGCCGATTTCGTGTCCGACCCGGAAAAGGGTGCGGAAGAGTTGACGAGGCCGGTGCCAAGCAGACCGGTGTCAGACGCTCTGATTGGGGACGCTTTCCACCAGTGGGCGGAACAGTACCTTGGGAGACTGTCCGTCTCGGGCGCTGAACTCGACCCGGAAGAGATCCAGGCCGGAGTAGGTTTGGGGGACGACCAGCGGAAGCAGGTAGGCGAGTTGGCAGCGGCCTTCAAGAGAGGCGGCGTGCCGCAAGGGTGGAGGGTCATCGGGGTCGAAGTGCCGTTCCTCATCTCCGCTGGGACCCAACCGGTGAGGGGTAGGGTAGACGCGGTTTTCGAAGATGAGGCTGGCAGCACGCACTTGGTTGACTGGAAAACCCGCCGCCACCCAGTGAGGAAAGTTTCGCCCAAAACTGTGGCGTACTACCAGAAGCAGCTAGAGCTCTACGTGGAAGCCTGGAAAAGCGGGGGAACCACTGTCGACACCCAAGAAGTCGATGCCCGCATCGTGTTCGTGTCCCCGGAAGGGACCCAAACACTCACCTACGCGGACTTGGAGGCTGCCGCCGGGCTGGGGGAGGGCATCACTGTAGGTTGATGACTTCAGTCGCCCCGGTGATGTCCTCGCTGGGATCCGGAGCGTCTCCAGCCTTGTCGGCGCGTCCCTTCAACTTCAGGAGAGGTTCTTCCTCCACGGTGAAGCGAATATCCACCACATCCGGTTTGGGTGCCACCAGCCAGTGGTCCCCAATCTCAGCGTCCAAATCGCGCAGGGCCTTTAGCCCCGCCTCGATCCAAGGCCTGTCGTCAGCCCGCTTGCCTCGAGCGAACCAGCGGAGGGTCGCCAGTTCGGACACCAGCTGCGCCCTCGTCAGAATATGGAGGTCAGCGGAGGTCCTACGAGCCGAATACGCCGCTTGGAACGCCTCCAAAAAGTCGTCGTCCGCGTGGTAAAGCAGCCACGCCAAGTCTTGAGCGGGATCCCCGACGGCTGCACTAGTGAAATGGCACAAACCCAAGACAGCGCCCTCTGAGGAAGCGTAAACACTGTCCACAGACAGGTTCCCGTGGAGTGGAGTCGCATCGAAAGCCCAAAGCGCGTCATCATCTATCGCTGCCATCCACCGGCGACGCAGCCTTGAAGGGATCGACGTGGAGTGCTTCTCCACCAGTTTCCGGTAGGCTTCCCGGGTTTGAGTCGGCGTCGCCTTAGCTCGGGTGGCATGGGCAAACGATGCGGCGTCCAGCTCATGCAGGCTTCCCAGAGCGCCACCCAATGATGATGCTAAGAGCGACCGGCCAACCAGAGCGTCCTCCTTGAGTGACGCTCCTCCCGGGTGGGGGTGCGCTAACACGACGCCCGTCCCGCCCCTAGTGGCGACACCCTCAGGTAGAGACACGGTGAACGGCAGCCTCCCGGAGTTGGCGGCTTCAGATAGGAGGCGAAGCACCTCAACGTGGCGGGCGAAGCTCTCTTCACTGACGGGTTTTGAGGGGGCCCAAACCAGCCAAGCGGTGCCGTCCGTGTCGGTTACGGTCAACGTTTGCCCGTCCGCGTTTGTGACAAGCGGCGGCCTGTAGCCGCGGATTTGCGTCTCTTTCAGGGCAGCGCTGGCGAGCGCCGCCAGCTCAAGTGCTGACAGCTCAGGAAGTGCGCTTTGGTCCGGGTTCACGCACCCAAACTATCGTGCCGGCGGCGGTGGGGGTGGCGACACGCCACCTTCGCTACACTTGGCGTGTGAACAGTGACTTATCGGAGGCCCTCGAAGAGCTACAGACGACCCTCCAAAACGTTTTCGCGGTGTCCAAGGTCCCGCAAATGGAGGATGACATTAGGCGGCTTTCCCAAGAGGCGGCCGCCCCCGACCTGTGGGATGACCCTGAAAACGCTCAGGGGATCACCTCGGAGCTGTCCCGCATGCAGTCGGAGCTCGCGCGCCTTAGGGCGATGGAGAGACGAGTGGAGGACGTGGAGGTTCTTCTCGACTTAGCAGACGAGTCCGAGGACGAGGCAGAGGCAGAAATGCTTCTCGAAGAGGCCTCAGAAAACTTGGGTGGCCTCAAAGAGGACATGGCGGCCCTCGAGATTCGCACACTGCTCGACGGTGAATATGATGAGCGCCACGCTGTGGTGACAATCCGGGCGGGCGCGGGAGGGATCGATGCGGCTGACTTCGCTCACATGCTTCTGCGCATGTACTTGCGGTGGGCGGAGCATAAGGGCTACAAGGCGAAGATCCTCGACACCTCCTACGCGGAAGGCGCAGGAATCAAGTCGGCGACGTTCGAGGTTGAGGCGCCCTACGCGTACGGGACACTGTCGGTCGAGTCAGGCACCCACCGCCTGGTGCGCATCAGTCCTTTCGACAACCAGGGGAGACGCCAAACCGGGTTCGCCGCGGTTGAAGTGATCCCATTGATTGAAACCACTGACCACATTGAGATCCCGGAAGCTGACCTGAAGGTTGACGTTTTCCGTTCGTCTGGGCCGGGCGGACAGTCGGTGAACACGACGGACTCGGCTGTGCGGATGACGCACTTGCCAACGGGAATCGTAGTGTCGATGCAGGATGAGAAGTCTCAAATCCAAAACAGGGCCGCTGCCCTGAGAGTGTTGCGTTCCCGGCTGCTGATGCTCCGCCACGAGGAAGAGAAAGCGAAGAAGGACGAGCTCAAGGGGGACGTTAAAGCCTCTTGGGGCGACCAGATGCGCTCCTATGTTCTGCAACCATTCCAAATGGTGAAAGATCTTCGCACGGGTTACGAGGTGGGTAACACTCAGGCGGTTTTCGACGGTGACATTGATGGTTTCCTCAACGCGGGGATCCGCTGGCGGAAAGAGAGTGGCGCCTAAAGCTTCTTCCCACGATTTTTGCTGCGTGTCGCAAGCAAGGTATGTTCAAGCCTCAACCTACGCTTGAGGGAGCTACAGCCTAGTTCGGGCGAGATTAAGGTGGACGATGATCCGGTTTGACGACGTGACGAAAATCTATGTGCAGGGGGCGGCCCCGGCTCTTGAGGACGTCTCTTTGGAAGTGGAGCGAGGCGAGTTCGTTTTCTTGGTCGGCAAGTCCGGGTCGGGCAAGTCGACTTTGCTTCAAATCATCCTGCGCGAACAGAGAGCCACATCGGGTGAGGTGTGGGTTTTGGGGAGAGACCTGACTCGGCTTTCTCAGTGGAGGGTCCCGAAGCTGCGCCGGCAGATCGGCACGGTTTTCCAAGACTTCCGGCTGCTCCCCCAAAAAACTGTTTACGAAAACGTTGCCCTAGCCATGCAGGTGATCGGCAGGCCGAAGCACGCGATTGACGCTGCGGTTCCCGACGTGATTGACATGGTGGGTTTGAAGGGGAAAGAACAGCGGCTCCCAAGCGAACTGTCGGGTGGTGAGGAACAGAGGGTGGCGATTGCGAGGGCGATGGTGAATAGGCCCGCACTGCTGCTCGCTGACGAGCCGACAGGAAACTTGGACCCCGAGACGAGTCTGGGCATCATGCGCCTTCTGGACCAGATCAACCGGTCAGGGACCACGGTGGTCATGGCTACCCACGACTCTGAGATTGTCAACCAGATGCGTAAGAGGGTCGTTGAACTTGAGGATGGGCGAGTTGTGAGAGACCAAGACCGCGGTGTTTACGGGGGTTCGCACTAGTGAGGCTAAGGTTCATACTTTCAGAGACCGGCAAGGGGCTGGTCCGCAATAAGGCGATGGCGGCGAGTGTCGTCATCGTCACCTATGTTTCACTCCTATTTGTGGGGGTGGCCGCCCTCGCCCAAATGCAAGTGAACATGCTGAAGAGCGAGTGGTACGACAAGATCGAAGTGTCGATCTACATGTGTGCGGAAAACGATAGGGCGCCCGAATGTGACCTCAAGGAGGCGACGGACGCGCAGATTGAGCAGGTGAGGCAGAGGCTCGCCTCCGAGGAACTGGCACCTTACATTGAGGAAGTGTACGAGGAGACGAAGGAAGAGGCGTACGAAGCGTTCCAAGACATGTATGGGGAGTCCGCGCTTGGTGACTGGACCACCGCTGACATGTTGCAGTTCTCCTTCCGCGTGAAGCTGGTTGACCCTGAGGAGTATCAGGTAATCCAAGAAGAATTCTCAGGTAGCCCCGGGGTGTCGGAGGTCCGCGACCAGAAGGAGCTTGTGGAGCCCCTCTTCGATGTGCTGGAGAAAGCCAAGGTTGTCTCCCTCGGGTTGGCGGGGATCATGGTGGTGGCGGCGGTTCTGCTGATCACGACCACCATCCGGTTGAGCGCTATGAGTCGCGAGAAGGAAACACAGATCATGCGGCTGGTGGGCGCTTCCAACCTGTTCATTCAGGCTCCTTTCATGATTGAGGGGGCGATAGCGGCGCTGGCTGGGGCAGCGCTCGCCGTTGGGTCTTTGTTCGCAGGAATCCACTTCCTAGTGAACAACTGGTTGGCTCAGTCGTTGACGTGGGCAAAATTCGTCGGATATCACGAGGTTTGGCTCATTACACCCCTGTTGGTTGGGGCCGCACTTCTGTTAGCGTTAGTGGCATCGGCGTTTTCCCTTGCCAAATACACACGGGTGTGAGATATGAGTACGAAAAACAAAGCGCAATTCAGGCGTCGCCTAGCGCAGGCAGCGGCGGTGCTGGTCGCCCTCGCGCTCGCGTTGTTGGGCGTGGTCGGAGTCGGAGCGAACGGGTTCGCGGATGAACGGTCAGACGCGGTAGAGAAGAAAGCGGCCGAGCAGGCGCGGATCTCAGAACTACGCGACGACCTTGAGGGGATCGATCAGGAGATCGCTGACCTCATCATCAAGGTGGA
Organism: uncultured Actinomyces sp.; assembly: GCA_964346255.1. Classification (GTDB taxonomy): domain Bacteria; phylum Actinomycetota; class Actinomycetes; order Actinomycetales; family Actinomycetaceae; genus Scrofimicrobium. The sequence continues at coordinate 28,044 of CAYFUO010000008.1, forward strand.
GGAGGCGTCCGCAGCTGTTGAAGTTGCGGAAGCGAACTTAGCGGCGGCTGAAGAAGAACTCGCGGCCGCTGAACGGCACCACGCTCAGGTTGAAGCCGAGTTGGAGAGTGCCCGCGCTGAGGTGGACGAGCTAGACGAGCAGATCGTCGAGTCGTCCGAAACTGAGGGTGAACTGACCAACGCTGTGGGCGACATGGCCCGCGACCTGTACAGGGGCGGATCCACGTCCCCACTCGACGTCGTCATGCAGACAGAGGACTTGCGGGACGTCAATGCGCGCAGTGCTGCCGCCACTTCCTTGTCCCGCGTGCAGTCGCGAGCACTCAGTGAAGTGCGTGAAGGCTTAGTGGTCAAAGAAAACCACATGGCCCGCCAGCAGGCCGTGGTGGAAAGAGTTGAGGCGTTGGAGGCCGAGGCGGCCGCAGCGGCAGTTGAGGCGGAGGCTGCTCGCGACGCTGTGGAAGAGAACCTGGGTGCGCTAGAAGCGTCTCTGGCGGAGCAACAGTCCACTCAGGCACAGTGGGAAGCCAACAGGGAAAGCGCGCTCGCGCAACTGGATGCTGCCCAAGCGGCGAAGTTGCAGGCTGACGAAACGATCAAGCGGATCGATGAAGAAAACTTCAAGAAACAGCAGGTGTTCCAAGCTGAGCAGCAGAAGCAGCAGGCTTCGTCGTCTTCGTCCTCGTCGTCTTCTTCCTCATCGTCTTCTTCATCTTCGAGTGGCAGCTCTAGCGCTCCGGTGCAGGCCGCACCCGCGCCGGCTCCCAGTGGTGGGGCGATGTTTGTGAACCCGTTCCGGTTCGCCATGCGGATCACGTCCCCCTTCGGGTACCGTGTCCACCCCGTCCTCGGGTACACGCTCTTCCACTCTGGCACTGACCTAGGTGCGGCGTGTGGGACCAGCCAGTATGCGACTAGGGCCGGGGTAGTAGCACAAACCGGTTACCACTCCTCGCTTGGCAACTACGTGCGGATCAACCACGGGCTGATAAACGGCAGTTCCTACGTGACTGAGCACGGTCACCTCTCCCAGATCCTCGTGTCTCCCGGCCAGCAAGTGTCAACTTCAACGGTCATTGGTCTCACGGGAACCACTGGTCGATCCACGGGCTGCCACCTGCACTTAGGTTTGATGCAGAACGGGTCGTACGTGAACATCATGAACTACATGTGAGCCACGTTTTGGAAGGTGGCATTAGGCTTTGAAGCCTTGGAAAAAAGAGAAGGTCTCTGAAGCGGAGAAAGCGAAAGCGGCTTCCGACGCGAAGAAAACAATAGCGCGCAACAAGCGGGCGCGTTGGGACCTCCACATTGACGACACGTTAGAGGCCGGCCTCGTGCTGTCGGGGACGGAAGTGAAGTCTCTTAGGGCTGGGCGCGCCTCCATTGTTGACGGGTGGGTGGAGTTCCAAGATGGGGAAGCGTGGCTCTACGGAGTGAACATCCCCATGTATTCGCAGGGTTCTTGGAGCAATCACGCGCCCACCCAAAAACGGAAGCTGCTCATGCATAGTTCCCAGATCGGGTCTTGGGCGCAGAAGGCCGCTGCGAAGGGCTACACGGTGGTCCCGTTGGAGCTGTATTTCCTGAGGGGGCGCGTGAAAGTGGAGCTTGGGTTGGGCCGCGGTAAGAAAGAGTGGGACAAACGCCAAGTTCTGCGTGAACGTCAAGACGAGCGTGAAGCGCGCCGCGCTATGAGCAACTATCTGAAGCGGCCCGAGCGGTAGCGAAACGTCTTGGGGCGACCCAGCACACAAAGAGTTTTGGCTCTTGAAGGGGAAACGGGTGCCCGGTAGACTGGGTGGGCGCTTTAGGGCGCGGTAACAACTTTATAGGGGATGATCGGTTTCGACGATGGTTGTTGTTTGAGGTGAAGCGGGTCGAGGATGTGCACTCATCTCGTAAACGAAGCGCACAAACCATTAAGTGCTGAACAAAATCGCACTGACTTCGTCCTCGCTGCCTAGTCTTAGGTACGCGCAGGACCTTTAAAAGTCCGTCAGCCCGGGTGGCTGCTTTTCCCCCGGATCCTGGCGTCGTCTAAAAAGCCACTGGGAAGCCAACACGTCAACGATTGGTTTCCGACACTTAGTTGACTCTAGCCACAGCGCGCAGTGTCTACGCGATGCGCTGGGCCGAGAACAAAACCGTAGACTGCACCCGGAGAAGACCTCTGGGGCAACTGTCGGACGCGGGTTCGATTCCCGCCATCTCCACTCTGGACCCCTGCGGCTGGGCGCACTGCCTAGGCGCAGGGGTTTTGTCATGCCCCTCAGCGACGCCTGCCACCCACTGATGCGTGAGCGTTGCCGCGGAGGCGGAGCGGCCGCAACCGTCCGGGCGCACAAGGGCCGCTTCACCCATTTGGTGGCTCCAGCGTCCACGTGGGGGGAAGGGGCTCATGCGCGAGGCTAAGGAGCCGTCTGCCGCGCCCTGGGAGTTCGTGGAACACCACTGGCGCGACGGCCCCTTACAGAATTCACTGTCAACAATCCGAGCTACGCGGAGCTCTTCAGAGTGGCAAGCCTTGGTGGTAGAGAAGCTCCGAATCACATGTAGTTGGTTGGGCAAGTAACCCGTGAGGCTGGGGCGTGGGACCCACGACACAGTCAGCTACAACCCGGGTTCAACGACCCCCTGAAATAGAGGTTTATCGCACCATTCTGCGCCTCGTGGTGACAAACCAGTGGCTGTTCCGTAAGGTTTCCACGGGTCACAAATGTGGTCGGATGAAAGCAAGATGGAAGAGGATTTTATAGATGGCGATCAATCGATCTGAACTGGTTGGCCGAATTGCTGAGCGTTCTGGGCTTACAAAAGTCCAGGCTGACGAAGCGTTGGCTGCCTTCCAAACGGTCATCATTGACGCTCTCAGCCATGGGGAGGCGGTCCGTGTGACTGGCCTGTTCTCCATTGAACGAGTTGAGCGTGCTGCCCGCACCGGACGTAATCCTCGCACGGGCGAAGAGATTCAGATTCCGGCGGGATACCGAGTTAAGATGACACCTGGCTCGACGCTGAAGAACGCTGTGAGCAAAGAGGGCTAGCCACAAAGGCTAAGCGACTGGCTGAAACAGCCACCAACAGCTTCGTAAAAGGGGTTGGGGAACGAAAGTTCTCCAGCCCCTTTTCTGCCGCTACACTTGATGACGCAATCCTTTTCAACCTGACTTTGGGGGCACCTTGAACATTGAAATCCTTTCCAGCACCGCGAAGATAGCCGAAGCGGGCGCGCAGGCCTACAGTGACCTGCTTGCGAAGAAACCTGACGCTGTCCTCGGTTTGGCGACGGGTTCTTCACCGCTCCCCATCTACGACCAACTCATTTCTCTGTACGAGGACGGAGCGATCTCCTTCGCGGACACCCGCGCCTTCCTGTTGGACGAATACGTTGGTTTAGCGGCTGACCATGAGCAGGCATACCGCCGGTTCATTGAAGAGGTTTTCGCTGGGAAAGTGGACTTCGCGCCGGGCGCTGTGCAGGGACCGGATGGGGACACAGGCGACCCGTTCGCTGCGGCAGCCGCATACGAACAGAAGCTTGTGGACTCCGGTGGGGTCGACTTACAGATCTTGGGTCTCGGCACCGACGGGCACATCGCCTTCAACGAGCCGGGTGGCTCACTGTCCTCGAAGACACACCCGCAGGTGCTCACCGAGCAGACCCGCGCGGACAATGCCCGCTTCTTTGACGACAACATTGATGAAGTGCCACAGTTCGCTATCACCCAGGGGCTCGCGACAATCATGAGGGCCAAACAGATCGTGCTCGTCGCGGAGGGTAGCCAAAAGGCTGAGGCTGTAGCGCAAATGGTGGAGGGCGGGGGTTCTGCGCTCTGGCCGGCAACCGTGCTCCAGTGGCATCCGAACATCACGGTGCTGCTCGACGAGGACGCTGCCTCTAAGTTGAAGCTCGCTGACTTCTACAAGGCTGAGGCTCGAGGCCGCCGCGCCCTCGCACGCCTAGAAAACAAGTGAGTTGAGGCTAGTTTTGGCTGAACAAGAAGCGTCAACGTCCCGTGGCACCACGGTCCTGTCCGCCCCGAAACCGGTTAAGGATCGGGGCGGCGACGGGGACCGGTTCGCGCACTACGTGAGGCGGGACCGCGCTAACCAGACGGCCATCACCGGGCAGGCTGTGGTCGCCTTGTGCGGGAAAGTTTGGGTGCCCACTAGGGACGCCAAGAACTACCCGGTGTGCCCCAAATGTAAGGCGCTACGGGACGAGATCGGAAAACAGGGGGGCAACTGGCCCTTCGGTGACGGCTGACTACCAGCCCCGACCGATCGGCTCGTCTTCCTGGTAGTAGCGGGTGGGAATGCCGGGGCCACCGTCGGATAGCCGCCACGCCTCGTACGGGAGCTTAGCGCGGGCCTCCAAGTGGTGGGCCTGCGCTTCCGTCGTGA
>CAYFUO010000009.1:0-32124 GCA_964346255.1 uncultured Actinomyces sp.
GCCTCACGTATGTCGCGGTCGCTCAGCAGCATTCTTTGGTGCCCCACACTGTTCTATCCCATTCCGGCGCGCGCCGGAGTGGTCTTTATCGGTTTCGTTTTCTTTAGGATAGTTCAGGAAAGGCCTCTGAGAGTCCACGTGGATCCTGAGGTCGGAAACAGCGTCCCACATGGTTGTTGTGCTACCTGCTGTCCCCGCTTCACACCGAGCGAGCCTATTGAGAACCATTTTCAATAGAGTGGTGGGGCGTATAGGGTTGTCGTGTGAAAACCACAAACGAAACGAAAGCGTTCAGCGTTGAAGATTTCGCTCCCGCGTGGGGGGCGGTGGTCATGGGGACGGGTGTTATCTCCTCAGGCTTCTCGATGCTCGCCCGACAACAGGTTGTCCCTGAACTGTCCAAGGTCTTCGCGGCCATTTTCTTTGCTGCCACCATCCTGATGGCGATCCCGATCCTTGGCGTGACCACTTGGCGGTGGGTGCGCCACTGGGGGGCGGTGGCGACCGATTTGAAGAACCCGGTTAAGGGGGCGATGAGCGCCACTTTCGCGGGCGCTTTCTTGGTGCTTGGGGTGATCTTTGGTCGCGCGGGAACCTCCCTTTTTGGGACTGCGGTTGCCACCCCATTCGTGTATGTCTTGACCGGCATCGGGGCCGCTTTGACCGTGTTCATTGGGCTCATGTTCTTGTCGGACTTGTTCGCGCGTGGTGAGACCGCGACCCCGATGATCACTGGGGCTTGGTTCATCCCACCTGTCGTGACCATCGTGATTCCCTTGGCGTTGGCGCCCGTCATCACCTCCACCAGCCGGTTCCACATGGACATGTATTGGACGTCTTGGGGGATGCTGGGGGTGGGTTCAACCCTTTACGTAATCATTGCTGCCACGGTTTTCTACCGCAGCGCGACCAACAAGCTGCCCCCTCAAGCGTTGGCTCCCACCCTGCTGATTGGCATGGGCCCACCCGGCTTGGTCGCACTCGACCTCATCTTGTTGCAGGAGACGGCTGTGGATTTGGGGATCGCGTCCGCGGACTTGACGTCTCTGGTGAACGTGGTGGCGATGGGTCTTTGGTCGTTTGGTTTGGCGTGGGGACTGGCGACCCTGTTCGTGATTGTGCGAGGGCTGGGGCGCTTAGATTTCCGCCTGTCTTGGTGGGGTTTCACGTTCCCGTTGGGCGCGTGGGTTGTGGCGGGGTTGGCCCTCGGTCTTGAGGTGCTCTCCCCCATCATCTATGTCCCGTCCCTGGTTGGGCTCGCTATCCTGCTGGTCATTTGGGTGGTCGTCGTCGTGAAAACGTTGGCTGGGATGAGGGACAACACTATTTGGGAGTGAGACGAAGTGTTGGGCGACCTTAGCCCAACGCGCAGCAACGCTGACAACTTGGAGCAGGCGACGGGAACCGAACCCGCGCTATTCAACCTTGGCTACCCCCTCGTTGCAAACACAAGGCTTGCGCACCTCTAGAGTGCGTGTTCGGTCCCCCTAGAAGCGGTGTGAAGCCGCACGCATCACGCCACGTGAGTCGACAACAAACACTGCAAAAAGGGTTGAACTGTAAAGGACTCCTTGACGGTCAAACTTTCAAAGCTGTAGTGGCCGACCTAGCTAGAGGGTTGTGGCGTGCCCCCTCACCCCCCTCGGACGTCGGGGCAGCAGAACTTCGATAAACAACGTGGGAGACATTTCATTCCAAAGCGCGCAAGTTCCGCCGCCCACACGGGGAGCCTAGGGCCGGACCTCGACAGACTCCCGCCCGGCTGCCCGATGAGACCGGGAAGTAGGTCCGCGCCTTCGCGAGGACGTGAGATATTCAGGTAAGAACCGGAGCTGCGCTCCTGTGCGCCTCGAATGTTGCAAGTCGGCCAAGCGAAGGCAAAACAGGCGGTCTTGGGCCTAGGCTTGACGCAAAGGGTTCTAGGTGAGCTCGACCATGGGCCAAAAACTGAGAGGAGACCAAAATGACTGTAGTGGAGCAGCCAAGAGTTCGTGTCCTCGACCGAGCAGAGATCATTGAGGAACGCAAGCACCTCATCGAAGACGTCGGAGGCGACGAAAAAGGGTTCCGAGAAAGAGCCCGCAAACACCTCCTTTCCAACAGAGAAGCAGCGCTGTACACACGACTCAGAGGGCTGGATTACCTGATTCAGGACGAGTGACATGGAAGATCGCCTGAAAGCCAGAGCACAGGCATTCGTTGACCACCTGTCTGACCTCCTTTCAAACATATCTGACGACATCGAACCCTTTTAAGCGCTCATCGTTCCAAGACGAAAGAACGGAGACGTGCTCTGTTCGATAACTCAGCAAGGCGACGCGGGAATACCTCTGACCGTTAAAGGCAGGAAGCTTCTTACCCTATACGTGTCCTACCGGTGCGTTCTCGACCGCGAAGGCAAGTATCTCGCGGTGGCAGAGTCACGTTATGAGGTGCGCATACTGGACAAGACCGAGGCGATCCTCAGGTGGGACTACGTGAAAGAGCCCCGCAGTTCCATCCCTACGTCGCACATGCACGTCCACGCCCAAAGAGACGATGTCATCTTTGCAATGCTAAAAGCTGGCGGAACCAACCGAAGAGCTCGGAAACGAGCCGAAGGAGATCACGTGCCTCAGTTCAGTGATCTGCACATCCCTTTGGGCGGACCTCGCTACCGGCCGTGCCTAGAAGACCTGTTAGAGTTCCTGATCGTTGAGTTCGGCCTCGATAAAAAGATCGACCGGGCAAGGCCCGCAAGCGCTTCGCCACAGTGGAACCAAGGGCTTGGGCAGACTGACCGTGCGCCCGCCGTGCAGGGTCTTCGATTCGTGTATCCAGTGTTAGGCGCTTTCGCCTTCCCGTTTCCATTCCCCAATGGCCCTCACAAGCGGCTGGGTGGAGTCCAGTTCGAACTCTGGTGGCTTGGAACGCTGTGGCTTACCGAAGTCGCAGCCCGGCTGGAGGAATGAAGCCCGCTGAGTGCCACCACTCAGGTGCAAGCGCTTCCACGAACCGGCGAACTCAGCCTGCGTCAAAACACTGGCTGACGGGCTCGTACAGCCCCTATGCGTGGTCTGCAGAGTGCGGTGGTTACTCGGTTTGCCGCCTAACACATCTCCCTTACTGGTTCTCCCCCGGCCATATCAGCCATGAGCGCGAAGCTTCCTACCCCTCGGGCAGTGCCGGATGTTTCCATCACGCTGTGGCCGCTGGTTTCGAGTTTGAATCTCGCTCTCGACCTCATGCGTGCGCCCTTCAGCTCCTTGAGCCGGATCGATGCGCCTTTTCGCGATTGGCCTTGGTTCGCACCTTCTCCATCGCCTCACGAGCGCGAGCCTAGCCTTGGCATCCGCGTGATCACACAGAAAACTTGGAGCGGGCGACGGGAATCGAACCCGCGCTATCTGCTTGGGAAGCAGAAGTTCTACCATTGAACTACGCCCGCATGTCTTTTGGACGCTGCCAGTATAGCAACTTTCCTGACCTCCCTTTCCACCCACCATCCAAACGGGCGACCGGGCGAGACGAAAAGGGGCTAGCGCAGCCCTCAAGCGGGGCCAGCGTGCGCGAAGGCGTTTGGAGTGGCGCAGCCCAACGCGGGTAGCCTGCTGACCGGGGAACCCGTCAACTAGGAGGCCAAGTGACACTGCAACCCGTAGTCGCCGCGGCGATCGTGGACAACCTCGCTCGACCCACCCGACTCCTAGCGGCGGCTCGCTCCTACCCCGGACACCTGAAAGGCTATTACGAACTGCCCGGCGGGAAAGTGGAACCCGGCGAAAACCCGGCGGCGGCGTTGGACCGGGAAATCTGGGAAGAGTTGGGCTGCTGCATCGCTCTTGGACCCCTTGTTTCCCCACCCGCAAGAGTCCAAGATAGTCACGACCCGTCCAAAAGTGAAAGAGCTCATCACCAAGAGGGTGACCCCACGCCCTTGGGCCCCTCAGGTGAGCCGTGGCCCATCCTAAATGGGCGCGTCATGTGGGTGTGGTTAGCGGAAGTGAAACTGGACTCACCCCAACCTGCGAAGACGGGGTCCCACCTGCACCTCCTCTGGGTTCCCCTAGATGACGCCGCTAACCTCCCTTGGCTGCCCTCAAACCAGCCCATCGTGAACGCGGTGGTTGAAGAGGCCGTAGCGGGTCAAAGCGAAGAGGGATAGACCGTTTCGCAGTGAGCGAGCGGGTGGCAACCATTCACGCAAAGCCGTAGGCTCTGAGTGGTGTGGGGGTGGCAGGCTCCGGTGCCGTTGTCGTCACCCGAAATATTCTGAAAAAGAAACCAAAGTGAGGAATCCATGAGCACTGTAGATCTGACTCTGGAAGATTTTGAAAAGACCATTGAGGACAACGGGATCGTCTTCGTCGACTTTTGGGCTGACTGGTGCGCGCCGTGCCGCCAGTTCGCACCGGTCTACGAGGAGGCCTCCGACGAGCATGAAGACATCGTCTTCGGCAAAGTCGACACTGAAAGCCAGCAGCAGCTCGCTGCAATGGCGCAGATCACCTCGATCCCGACCCTGATGGTGTTCCGCGACGGGATCGCTATCTTCCGTCAGGCTGGTGCCCTACCCGCCCCCGTGTTCGATGACCTGATTGAGCAGGTGCGCGCGGTTGACATGGATGACGTGCGCCGCCAGATCAAAGAGCAGGAAGAGAAGGAAAGCAAGTAGCCTTCCCGCTTCCTCGCGCGAGGACGTCCGCTTTGGGCGTCCTCGCACAGCTTTAACAGCCGCAGCGCAAAAGCTCACTCACGCGAAGATCGGCGCGAAAATCACTGTGAAAACCGGCGCGAGACCGCAGCCAAAACGAGGAGTCCGACCGCGTAGCCGACCCACCCTCCTACAGAGTTCGCAATGATGTCGGACCAAGTCGCGTAGCGGCTGGGAAGAAACAAGAGTTGAGTGGTCTCAATGAAACCGGTGGCGGCGGGGAACACACCAAGGTAAACCCAAGGCCGCACGTCCCGCCCACGCACCCCACGAGCGGACCCATCCCTCACGTGGGGGGTGTGGGTGGGCGCTGGGAACCGCCCAATGAGGGTGAGGGCAAGGAAGAAGCCGAGTGGCGTGAACATGATGATGTTCGCAGTGAACTCCCACTCCACCGGCCCGAAACTCTCAGGGACGCCAACCCAATGAAGTGCGTCAAGAATCGCTTGAGAGACCGCACCATGCGGGGACGAGGGCGCCTGCGGGGTGAGTGTGATCAACCCGATCAGCAGGGCTGTTGCTGCCACCCCAACCCAAGCGGCGCTGCGCCACGCGTGCACCGACGCACCCAAAACGTGGGGTTCAGACTGCCGGCTTTCCAGTTGCCTCTCCCTCTCAGACTCACCACGAGTTGCGGCCCGCCCCTTCCTTGGGGCGCACCTTTTAGTTTTCAGATGTTCATGCGACCTTCGAGGGCCCTCCCCAATGTCACTTCGTCCGCGTTTTCCACGTCCCCACCCACGGGCAGGCCGGAAGCGAGGCGCGTCACTTGGATCTCCATGGGCAGCACGAGGCGGGCGATGTAGGACGAGGTCGCTTCCCCCTCCACCGTCGGGTTAGTCGCCAAAATGACTTCCTTAACCGTCCCATCGGACAGGCGGGTAAACAGTTCCCTCATGCGCAACTGGTCGGCCCCAATCCCCTGTAGCGGGTCAATCACCCCGCCTAGTACGTGGTACTTTCCGCGGAACACCCGGGTCTTTTCGACTGCCGCAATGTCGCGTGCTTCTTCCACAACGCAGAGGACGGTTTCGTCGCGTCGCGGGTCAGCGCAGATTGAGCAGATCTTCTCTTCGGTGACGTTGCCGCACACCTCACAAGAGTTCACCTTCTGCTTGACAGCTTTGATCGCGTCGGCGAGAGCCTCCGCTTGAGCACTGTCTACAGACAAAATGTGGAACGCTAACCGTTGCGCGCTTTTCGGGCCGATTCCAGGCAGTGTTCCCAACTGTTCAATCAGGTCCTGCAGCGCCCCTTCAAAACCAATCATGAATCCGCGTCCACAATCTCTTCACTAACGACTTGTCCACCCAAAACACCTAGAACCACGTCGACGGGTGGGCGGCCTTTCCAAAACGAGTCATCATCCTCGGAACTCACGCGTTGCGGGACCGCTCTTGGCGCGGCAACCGGTTCTTGACCTGAGCGAGTGCCTGAATCCGAAGGTGGGGCGGAGCGGTCGTCCACTGGTCCCGATGCCGGCTCTTCATCAGACGCGTCTGGAGGACCACTGTCGTACAGGTCATCCGGTGGCGGCTCCTCCGGATGTTCAGGGCCAGAGGGTTCGACTCGACTTGACCCACCAGGATCCGATTCGACGGGATTGCTCCCCGCGGGGGCACGGCCCGCGTGGCTAGGTTGAGCGGGCCTGGGTTCGGCAGGCTTCGCCGCTGCAACGCTCGGTTCAACGGGCTCGGGTTCAGTGGGCCTAGGCGCACTGGGCTGCGCTGCCCGCGGCTCAGGTTGCGGGTGCGACCCGGCCGGTGGGGGCTCGGGTTGCCCGGACTGTAAGTCCTGCATGAAAGCTTGCAGGTCATCCATAGCGTGCACTTCAGCGCCAACGTCACGACCGAACAGTTGGCTTAACGCCTGGCCGATTCGCTTCTCCCCACCCCTGGATTTCAGCCGACGAACGTTGTCTGGGGTGAGGAGGAAAAAGTGGACGGTGGAGCCAACAGGAACCACGTCCCGCACGTCCGTCTGCAGCAGGGGCGCGAACATGCTCCCAAACTGGTTGAGGGTCTCAAGGAACGGGGTCCAACGTTCCCTCACCTCACCTTTTGTTGGTGCTGGAGCCCCCGAACTGGGTTCCGCCGCAGCGGAAGACGAAGGCGCAGCCACATCTGGCTTGGCGGGCGCCGACCTCTGCTGTAAACCACCGGAGAGGCTCTCGTCAGCCCGAGGCACGGGAGTCATGGGGTGGGCGGGTGGGCGCCTAACCGGCTCAGGCCGGATGGCCGCATCAACTTTCGGTGGCGACACACGTGGGATGGCGGCCGTCCGTGGCCCCCCAGGAACACTAGTGGGAACCTCCACCGCAGGCGCCGCAGCCACCTGCGGTGCACTGTCGCTCACCAGCAGTCGAGCCAAGAGCAGCTCCAACTGCATCCTTGGGGCTGACGTGCCCCGCATGTCCCGCAGCGCCGCCTCCACCGTGTCCGCGCGGGCCGACAACACGTGGGGACCCCACTTTTGGGCCTCCATTTGCATGAGGGCGAGGGCGTCCGATGGGACTTCCACCAGAATGTTTGCCGCCCGCTCACCCGCAAGCGCACACACCATCATGTCCCTGAGGCGCTGCAGCAAGTCCATGGTGAACTGGCGGGGCTCATGCCCCGCGTCGATGACTTCCTCAACGATTTGGAAGACCTTCGCCCCGTCACTTTCACCGAGCGCTTCCACCGTCCGGTCAAGGAGCGCCGCGTCCGTGTACCCGAGCAGGTGAACAGCTTGATCGGTGGTGACGTGACCGTCACTGCCAGCGATCAACTGGTCCATGGCGGACAAGGAGTCCCGCACAGACCCGCCGCCAGCGCGAATGATGAGAGGGTACGCGCCCTCGTCGATCTCCACGTTCTCTTGGGCGGCCAACTTCTTCAACAAGGGTAAGAGGGCGCTGGGGCCCACCAGTCGGAAGGGGTAGTGGTGAGTGCGCGACTTGATCGTGGTGATGACTTTTTCTGGTTCAGTGGTCGCGAAGATGAACTTGGCGTGCTCCGGGGGCTCTTCAACCACCTTAAGGAGAGCGTTGAAGCCCTGTGGGGTCACCATGTGTGCTTCGTCGAGGATGAAGATCCTGTAGCGGTCGCGGGTGGGGGCGAACGCTACTCGTTCGCGAAGGTCGCGGGCCTCCTCCACCCCACTGTTGGATGCCGCATCGATTTCCACCACGTCGAGGGTACCCGGGCCGCCCGTCGCCAACTCCACGCACGACGGGCACACCCCACATGGCGTCGCTGTTGGCCCCTCATGACAGTTGAGGCTGCGCGCCAAAATGCGTGCGGACGTGGTCTTTCCGCATCCCCTGGGACCTGAGAATAGGAACGCGTGGGCTACACGGGACGTGGAAAGCGCGGTTTTCAGCGCGTCCGTCACGTGTTCTTGGCCGATCACGTCATCAAAGGTGTCGGGCCTGTAACGGCGGTAAAGGGCTGTGGTCACGCAACCACCTTACGCTGTCCCACCGACAGCGCGCCGCCCAAGGTGAAAGGGTGTGGGTGGAGCTCAAGTCGCGTGCGTGCGCCCGTAGCCGCGTCAAAAGAAAGCTAATGGTTCCCCACGCACCCGACAGAGCGACCCTATCCTTGCTGCCTTCCGGCCCTGGGGAGGTTCAGGTGATGCCGTCGCACGGGGAACCACGTCCAGTATACGCAAAAACGAGTGTTAGGGAATCATCCGAAAGCGAAATTGGCCCTTGAGTTCAACGTCACGACACCCACCTTGGAGGCGCGCTCAACCCCGCGCGTACAGTAATGGCCAAGCCCCGAACAAATGAATAGAGGAAACCTGCATGTCAAAGTCCCTCACCGCGGGTAAGCCGTGGCGAGTGATCCTCATCTTCGCCATCCCCCTACTGGTCGGGAACGTGGTCCAGCAAATGTACCAAGTGATCGACGCGGTCGTTGTTGGCCGGAATCTTGGCGTGGACGCGTTGGCTGCAGTGGGTAGTACGGGAGGCATTTTCTTCCTCCTGATCGGTTTTTCGTGGGGCATGACCACGGGGTTCGCAATCCCGACCGCGCAGGCTTTCGGCGCGAAAGACCCCGCAGGTGTGCGACGCAGTGTCGCCGCCGGAACGGTCCTCACGGCCCTAGCGGGCCTAGTTGTCACCGCGATTGGGGTTTTGAGTGCGAGGGCGTTCCTCCAGCTTCTGCAAACGCCCCCGACCTTGTTGGATGAGGCGACAACGTTCGCTACCGTGTCGTTCTCTGGGGCGCTAGCGATCATGTTCTTCAACTACTTGTCAGCCATCTTGAGGGCGCGCGGCGACTCAACCACTCCCCTCGTTTTCCTCATCATCTCCTCTGTTGTCAACATGGGGCTGGTCCTCCTGTTCGTGCGCCACCTAGGTTTGGGAGTGGGTGGAGCGGCGGGAGCCACAGTCGCCGCCCAAGCACTCTCCGTACTCTTGTGTCTGGCCTACATTTACCGGGCGGTCCCGGGACTGCGCGTCAGCAGAGCAGACCTGCGCGCCTGCGGCCCGGACATGATGCCCCACTTACGGCTCGGCCTACCGATGGGGTTCCAAACATCCATCATCGCGATCGGGGCGTTGGCTGTGCAGGTGCGACTCAACCTGCTGGGTCCCGACGCGGTCGCCGCCTACACCACGGCCACGCGCGTGGACGGCTTGGCCACTGCGTTCCTCGCCTCCCTTGGACTTGCCGCGTCCACTTTCGTCGCCCAGAACTATGGTGCTCGCCTGTTCGACCGCATCCGCGTGGGTGTCCGTCAGTCTCTAATCATGGGCGTTGTAACAGCGCTGCTGCTCGCCTTCCTGCTGATCACCTTCGGCACGGTGTTTGTTCGGGCGTTCGTTGGAGCCGGGAACGATGAGGTGGTGGGCATGGCTCATTCGTTCTTGGTCATCAACGGTTCCTTCTATTGGGTCGTGTCCATCATGTTCATCGTCCGCGGTGGCATGCAGGGCATCGGCCGCATGACGATCCCCACCTTGAGTGGCGTCCTCGAACTAGTGTTGCGTGTCGCTGCCGCCGTGTTTCTAGGTGGAGTGCTCGGGTTTGTGGGGGTGGCGTGGGCTAGCCCGCTCGCGTGGATCGGTGCCACTTTGCTTCTGGTGCCAGCGTGGCTCCAAGCATTGAAGAGGCTTCGAGCTCGCACTGATGGCCGTGAAAGTGAAGACGAGGTGACCGCCCATGGAGAAAGTGAGGCGGGGGAGGGCCCAAATCCCACACCTGCTTCCGCTGATGAGCCTCAGGAAGAAGAACCGCTGGCCGACGGCACAGAAGAGGCCCAGTTCCCGAACCCAATGCAGCCTTCCCTAAACGAAGTCATCGAGCCGCGCCCCAAGTCAAGAGATAGGGAAACGCCGTGCGAGTGCGGGCGATAGCCGGGCCACCTTCACCCCACCCTGTTGTGCTCACCGGAGGATTAGAATCCCTCATCCTCCGCGCGCCTCTCTCGCACCGCAAAAGTGGACGCATCCCACAGTGACACAGTGGAAGAGCTGCGGCGCTGCACGATAAGCTTAGATGCGTTACTTACGGAGCGGTTTCCGCTTCGAAGGGTTCTGGAGGATTCGCATAGTGGCCTAGTGCGCACGCTTGGAAAGCGTGTTGGGTGAATAGCCCTCGAGGGTTCGAATCCCTCATCCTCCGCCACTGTCTGCCAAGCCCGTATTCACTGAGCTTCAGTTGATGGGGCACTGAATCCCACCCGTCTAACGATTGGGCTATTGCGCTGCCGCTAGACCCGTCGATTCTCGGACGATGAGGCGGTGGGAGATCACTTCAGGTGTTGGCGGATCATCGTGACCTTGAATCAGGTGATCTAAGGCTTGAACCGCGTTCCTAGCGATAGCTTTCTTGTCGGGACTGATGGTGGTCAGTGAAGGAACCACGTAGCGGGATTCTGGGGTGTTATCCCAGCCTGTCACAAGCACGTCGTCAGGAACCTTGAGCCCCACGTCCGCCAAAGCGCGGATCACCCCCACCGCCATGATGTCGTTCATGGCAATGATCGCGTCGGGAACGCTGCCCCCCTGAAGATATTTTGTGAGGGCCTCGTACGCCCCCTTGTAGGTCCAAGGCGCCCCGAGAGTCTCAACCTCCGCGGGGCGGACACCGCACTGTTCCAGCCCGTGTAGGAACCCCTCCATCCTGAGTGGCCCTGGGCCGGAGGTCATGGCGGTCGTCGTTGAACCGACGACCATGAACGTGCGGGCACCCGCCTCGCACAGGTGCGCGCCGATCTGGGTGCCCGCGGATAGGCTATCGATCTCAAAGTGGGGGAAACGTGAACCCCGAATGCTCTCTCCCACGAGGACCACGGGGACACGCAGGTTCAAGGCCTCAATGTCCTTAGACTGCATCTCGATCGGAGAGAAAATCACTCCGTCCACAAGGTGACTACCGAAATGCTCTAAGGCCTCTAGCTCTTCACTTATCAGCCCCTGTGTTTCCGCGTCCACCACCGTGTAGCCGTAGGGGCCAGCCTCAACTTGGATTCGGTGGGCGATCTCCCCAAAGTACGGCCACGACAGTTTCGGGACGACGAGGGCGATAATGTTTGTCCGCCCCGCCCGCAGACTCTGGGCAGCCACGTTCGGCCGGAACCCTAGTTCGTCGATGGCATCCAACACTCTTTGGCGGGTCGCTGGCGCCACATGCGGGTAGTCGTTGATTACGTTAGAAACAGTGCGCTGCGACACTCGAGCGCGCGCAGCAACGCTGCGCATTGTGGGGCGACGTGCCATGGAAACCTACCAGTGAAGTGCGAGCCGGAGCCCCGGTGAACGGGGATTGGCCCCGACGAGCTGAAGGCCCCCCAAGAATTCCCGGGGGGCCTCTAGCTTACCGCTTTGCTGTTATTTGATCAGGCCCTCGACCTGCGTCTGGAGGGATTCGAGGGTCGAGTCGATGGAAGCGCCACTCAACCAAGTGCCCTCAATGGACTCGATGATTGCGGCTTCCACTGCTGGCCACTCGACGACACGCGGGGGCAGTTTGCCGTATTCGCGGGCAGTTTCAAGGTAGCTTTCGCGGAACGGAGCCGCCAAGTATTCCGCGGAATCCAACGCTTCCTGCGATGCGGGCATGTGCCCCGTCTTGATGGCCCAGTTACCGGTGTTGTCGTTATAGAACTTCGCTAGTTCGAACGCTGCACGGTAGGCAACCGGGTCCGCATTGTCTTGGACTGGGACCGCCCACACGTGAGAGTTAGCCCAAGTTGCGGGGGTGTCGAAGATCATGGGTGTGTCGGCCACACCGTACTCGAACGGCGTTTCCTCAGCGAACTGGTTCACTGCCCAGGAACCGTTGTACATGATCGCGGAGTCGCCCCGCAGGAAGGACTGCATGGAACCGTCATAGTCGCTGGTCGGGTTGGAGTACCCCTCGTCAACGAGTGTGTTGATGACTTCCAGGGAGTTCTTCGCTTCGTCCGTGTTCAGGAACACCTCACCCGTTTCCGGGTCGAGTAGATCACTGCCCTGCTGGTAGATCAGGCCCTCGAACAACCGTGACCCCATCGGGTCCCCGGTGAGCGCAACGTCGAAGTACGTTTTGCCTGTCTTTTCCTTCACGGCCTTTCCGTGAGCGTAAAGCTCCTCAGGTGAGGTTGGTGGGGTGTACACGCCATCATCATCGAGCAGGCCCGCCTCTTCGAGGATGTCGAGGTTCAGGTGGGAGATGATCGCGTGAGAGTCGAACGGCACAGCGTACTGTTTACCGTCATATTCGGTGGCTGACTTGGCGGCGGCGGTGAAGTCGGCGGGGTCGACACCGAGCTCACTTGGAACCTCAACCAACAGGTTGCGGTCAGCGTATTCAGGCACGTTTGAACCGTGCATCACTGCAAGCGTGGGGCGGTCCGAAGAAGCTAGAGCAGCGTTCAAGCCGTCGTAGTAGGAGTGCCACGCGGCGCCGCCCATGCGCTCAACTTTGATCCCCCACTTGTTCTCTTCCTCAAAGATGTTCGTCAGGATCTGGATGGCTTCGCACTCGGTGGTCGCCATGTCCAGGTCGGTGACCCCATCAGTGGTCTCGTTGCAGTCGCCGAAGAAGCGAGCGAGGGTGACGGTTGCTCCTTCCAGCTCTTCGTCGGTGACCTCCATAATCGCTTTGGTGGTGTCGTCACTGGCGCCGGACGAAGACTGGGCAGCGTCCGAAGAACCGCTGGAGCCCTGCACTCCGCAGCCGCCCAAGGCTAGGGCGGCGACGCCCAAAGCCACAGATGGCAACAACAGTTTCCTTGTTTTCATGATCTCAGTTTCCTTCTAGTGTTGTTTTCTGGGTGTTTCCGGTCGTTGCGCCTTGGCGCGTGCCTCTTCGGTCACTTGTCTCCGGAGGACATGGCGATGCCGCGGATCAGGTGGCGTTGGAAGAGGAGGAACAGGATCAGCAGCGGCAAGGCACCAACGATGCCTCTGGCCATCAATGATCCAAGTTCCGTTGATTGGGCAAACGTGCCCTGCAGTGAGGCTAAGCCCGTCGTGATGGTGAACATTTTGGGTTTAGTGGAAGAGACTAGGGGCCACAGGTAGTCATTCCACGTTTGTACGAAGGCGAAAGTCGCCAAGGCAATCAGGGACGGTTTCGCCAGCGGGAGCATGATCTTCACGAAAATGGTCCAAGACGAGGCCCCATCAATTCTTGCAGCCTCCTGGATTTCGTCAGGAACCTGGGAGAAGAACTGCGTCATCATGAATACCCCTAGGGGGAAGGCGACGCGCGGCAAGATGAGCGCGATGTAAGTGTTGTGTAGGCCCATGTCCCCAAACATCATGAACAGGGGGACGAACATCGCCTCTTTAGGGACCATCATCCCCGCTAGGGTCAGAGCGTAAATGGCCATGCGCCCCGCGAAGGGGAGTTTCGCGAACGCGTAGCCAGCAGTGGCACACACGAACAGCGTGAGCACCGTGGCTATCGTGGACACGATGACAGAGTTTAAGAACCATTGGCCCGTGAGTCCTGTGCGGAACACGTCGAAGAAGTTCGACAGTGTGAACCCTTGCGGGAGAAGGCTCTGAGAGTTGGTCTTCAGGGTCGCGTTCGGCGTCAACGCTAAAGATAGGGTCCAGATCATTGGGATCAGCCAGATGAAAACCACGACCACCATTGACGTCTGGTACCAAGACCAGCCTTTGCGCCGCGGCGTGCCGTCCGTGGAGGAACCTGAGTTGGGTGTGGTTTTGGATCGTAAAGCGGATGTTAAGGAGGTCATTCTCAGTGCTTCCTTTCACGCGAGATTAGGAACTGCACCAACGAAATGAACACCATTGCAACGAAGAGGAACAGTGACATCGCTGAGGCGTATCCAAGCTGGGTGTCTCTAAAACCGGTCTGGTAGATGTAGCGGACCACGACGTCTGTGGCGCCAGCGGGGCCACCGTCCGTCATGATGTTGACTTGGCCGAAAATCTGGAATGACGCGATCACCTGGGTGACTAGCACTAGGAGTGTCACGTGTTTCAATCCAGGTAGGGTGACGGCCTTGAACTTCTGCCAAGCCCCCGCCCCATCTAAGGAGGCGGCTTCGTAGAGGGATTGGTCAATGTCTTCCAACCCGGCTCCGAAGAGGATCATGTTGAAGCCGACCGTCCACCACACAGTAGTGACGATGATGGCGGCCATCGCGAACCTCGAGTCCGACAGCCAAGCGATGGTTCCGAGGCCTAGGCGCTCCGTCAGCCAAGCGACGATGCCGCGTGACGGGTTCAGCATGTAACCCCAGATCAGGGTAGCCACCGACACGGGCAGTAAGTATGGGAGGAAAAGTGCTGCGCGGTAGAAGCCAGTGCCCTTCGCCCCCCGTTGAAGGAGTAATGCGAACCCCAGGCCCACGCCTGCAATGAGAGGTGTGGAAACTACCGTGAAAATAATCGTGTTCTTGAAGGCGTTCCAGAATCGCGGATCATTCCACGCTCCGCCCTCGCCCGGGTGGAAACCCAGTAGGAACGCGACGGCGACGAGTGAAACGATTAGCAGGATTTCGCCGGAACGCATTCGGTCCCCGCGGTAGGCCCAGATTCCGACTAGGACGGCTATGACGAGCAGTAGAAGTTGAACGAACCACCAGCCGGAAACGCCCCATACAATGTTGCGGCCGCCAAGCATGCGAACGTAGTTGGCGCCACCGATCCACTCAGGAACGTTTCCAAGTAGGTCCCAGTCAAAAAAGCTCATTATGACTGCTTGAATAACTGGGTAAAGGATGAAAAGGACATAGACGATTAAGAACGGGATGGTGAAACTGAAGTTCCCCAGCCAAGTCAGAACACGGCGTTGGCCGAGCTTTTCTTTCATGGCATTGCTTTCTTGGTTGCGCTATCTGTAATGACACGAGGGCGTTGTTGAGCTTTAGCGGGTTCAGGGTTTTCCACGATTCCCCGCACAATGTCGGCACGAATCTTCGGTTGCCGATCAGAGGTGCAAATGCCGTTCGCTTCTTGGAGGGTGTCCGTGAGCTGCGTGTAGCAAAATCCTGCGAGAACTGGTGAGCGCAGAAGGCCGGTGACCAGAGAGTCGAACCTTTCCTCGAACTCAGCGGGAGTGGAAACCTGGTCGTAACCCCACTCTTCAACCTTGCTTTCTCCGCTACCAGCACCCGTGTCTTCCCCACCACTGTTTCCCAGCGAGACACCTCCGAACTCGGAGACGATCACGGGCTTGTCGTCCGCCCACTGGGAGCCGATGAGTGTGGGCCGACCTTGAGGACCGTCGCCCCCAAGAGTTTCTGCCACAGCTTCCACGTCTCGGTAGTTGACGAAGAGCTGTTCACCTGAGGTGCCGTAGTCGTGGGTGGTGACCACGTCAGTGTCCAACTGTTCCCAGCCATCGTTGGCGCTGACGGGGCGCGTCCCATCTAGGGCCCGCGTCAATGCAACGACAGACTCGACGAACGCCTGCTGTTTTGCCGAATCCGCTATTTCACCGATCCCCCACGATTCGTTGAAAGGCACCCAGGTGACGATGCTGGGCGCGGCCCGGTCCCGGATCACGATGGCGTACCACTCGTCGATGATCGCCCGCATTGAACGCTCCCCGAAACTGTAGGTGGAAGCGCTTTCGCCCCACACCATCAGCCCTCGACGATCCGCCCAATACAGGTAGCGGCGGTCAGCTGTCCGCTCGTGAACACGTGAGAGGTTGAAACCCAACGCTAAGGTCAGTTCCACCTCGTTCTTGAGCGCCGCAGCATTGGGAGCGGTAAAGAAACTCTGGGGCCAATACCCTTGATCTAGGACACCACGAATGTAGATGGGCTCCCGGTTGATGCGCATATAGCGTTTCGTGAGGTCCACCGTGCGCAGCCCCACGTAGGAAACCACATGGTCCCGCTCACCCCCCGACTCCAACTCCACCAACAGGTCAAGCAGGTTAGGGTGGTCGGGCGCCCAGAGCCACCGGTCCCACTCCAAACGGTTGCCCAGTTGAGGCACGGGCAGCTCGACTCGAGCTTCGCTCTGACCACCCACCAAAACTTGGGTTACAGAAGCGACAATCTCCCCGCCCCTGCTTAAAGTGAGCTTCAGGGTCGCGCCCGCCTCCGGTTGCGAGTCAAACGCCACCACGCCCGAGAGGACACCGCGGACCAAATCAGTTTCCCACTGGAAACCACTCACGGCGCACGTGGGACGCGACTCCAACCAAACGTCCCTCCAGATCCCCGTCGAACGGTGATACCAGATGCCGTCCGGCTCATCCCGCCAAGCCTGCTTGCCTCGCGGCTGGCCGGGGTCGCGCGTGTCCAGAGCCCTCACAACAACAGTTTTCGGAACCGACACGTCCGACCCGAGAGACACGGAAAAAGGCGTGTAGCCGCCGACGTGGCGAGTGCAGTACTGCCCGTCCACCCACACGTCAGCCTGATAGTCAACAGCCTCAAAGTTCAAGAACACTTCACTGTTGGAACCAGCCGCGGCGAGCTCCTCCGGGGAAATCTCTCGCCTGTACCAAACGACGTCGGGAACATCTTCAGGCGCATCAACGCACACCGTCGACAGCTCACTACCCGGGGGGAAGGGGACAACAATCGACGAAGCAAAAAGCTCTTCGTCACTCGAGTCGAGCGCATACCACTGCTGACTCACGCCCTCATCTAGCGGGTCGGCCTGGAACTGCCACGGGCCACCCAGAGACACCCACCCATCGCGGCATAGCTGGGGGCGTGGATATCCTGCTTCGGCCCATGACTGACTGGTTCCCTCATTGGATTTCATAGCCCCATTGTGCGTGGTTCAGCAAATCTTTGCAACGTAGCAAACTGTGAGCTGAGACACGTCCAATACTTAATGTGTGCAGGTGGGGCGCTGTTACTCCCCAGACGCGTCGTCTGCTAAAGCGGCGAGGTCAGAAGAGGTTGGGCGAGGAGGACAAGTGTCAGTGGCCCTCCGCCTCAAGTAGTCCCTGCCGCAAGCGGTTCACCCGCTCCACCGCTTCCAGCACGGGTGCCACTACCTGCTGCTCGGTGACCGCATCGACTTGGGTCCGTAGGGACGCTGTGGCGGCGCGCTTTCGTCTGGCGGCACCCAAGGAACCAAAGCCACCAAATAGCACGGCGAGGAGCACCCCCGCCAGCAGTCCAAACAGAATCAGCAGTCCGGGGACCGGCCAGCCCTCCACCTTAGAGATTGGGACGAGAGGCAGCCCGAATGCTGCCGTCACCCACGCGGCCAAGTACCATCCGGCACCCGCAAGCGCGACCGTCAGCATCAGCCACTGGAGAACGCTTCCCACCGCCCACCACCACGGCCGCGACATGCTGTGATTCGCCCTGCCTACCGCGCGATCCAGGTCGCCCGCTAGGACTTCGGAGGACTGGGTGGCGGCGCGCATCACCTCATGCCTCCAGCCCGGGGGCGCCCCCTTCGCAACCTCTTCCCCGAAGTTTCGCACCGCCGTGTTCAAGGATGCTTTTCCCACCCCAGTGAGCGGGGGTAGGGATGTGCGGGCGCCCGTTTCGGACGCCTTCTCGATCCCCAACCGTCGGAGTGGGTCGCTTCGGAACCGCCCAACCCAAGACACGATGGGCCAACCGGTTGCCTGGTGGGATCTCTTCTTGTACGAGGACGCAACAGCGTCCCCAACCAGTCCCACGCCAGCAGCCGACTGGACAGCCTGGTTAAGCTGTTTCACGGACTTCGGGTCCGGGCCAGGAATCGGGGGAACACTAACGTCGGCGCGCTCCACTAGCGCACGGGTCCCTGGAGCACAGCCCCCTAGCGTGCGGCCCCCTGCACTGCGATCCGGTCCCTCCACCAAAGTTGAGTTGCTGTGGCCCGCGGCCGCAGCCAAGGCGTCTTCCGCCCACTTCGCCACGTCCGCACCCAGCCTCTGAGCCGCTGCGTGTTGGCGTTCAGCGATTGAGAGGATCTCTTCGCGCAGCGCGTCGACACCCTCCCCGGTTGCGGCGCTCACGGCGAGCACACGCACGTCAGGCAGGCCATCCGCGTCCAACAGGCTCCGCAAAGAGGTGAGGATCTGGCCGCGCTCGCCCTCGTCTAACAAATCCACTTGGTTCAGGACAACCAGCGTGGTGGAAGCGTGGTGGGCGAGGGGACGAATGTAGTCCTGGTGGATGACCCGATCCCCGTACTTCTGGGGGTCCACCACCCACACCAACACGTCAACCTGCCCCACTAGGCGGTCCGCGACAGCCCTGTTCTGCCTGGCGACAGAGTCGAAGTCGGGTAGGTCAAGCAGGACGAGGGCGGGCTCCTCCCCCACGATGAACACTTCATCAACCTGCAGCCAGTCAAGTAGTTCGCTTGCCCCACCCTCCTGCCAGAGTGCCGCCGTCACCTTAAACGTGGTGGGACGCTTGACACCGACGTGAGCGACCTCAGATCCCACCACCCGGTTGAAGACAGAAGACTTGCCCGACCCGGTGGCGCCAAAGAACCCCACCGTAGTGTGTTCAGGTGACAGGTGGAACCGTTCCTCCGCCTGCCGACCCAAGCGCTCACCACTCGCCATTTGGGTTTCCGTGAGCAGGCCGGGCCCTGCCATCAAAGCGTTCGCTAGACCCTCAAGTTGGCGGGCCAGCACGCTCTTCTCTTGGGTGGCGCCCCCGTGCGCGGTCATCGGTTCAGCCCCTGTTCACCCAACGCGCGGGCGGCGCCACGCAACTCGGAGGGGGAAGTGCCCACCGACGCTCGCTCAATGAGCTCTAGGTAGCGCGCTGATTCCACCCCGAAGAACTCTTCCGTCCTAGCCCGCAGCATTCCTGCGGCCTCCAACGTCAACTTGCGGATCGCCTGGTCCCCAAAAATGGCTTCCAACAGTTTCTGGCCGATCACCGCGGACCCACCCGCGATAGCGATCTCCCCACCCAAAAGGCCGCCTGTCGACGCGAAAACAACGAGCATGAGCGCGACCGTCAAAGTGTTCAAACCCAAAGATAGGGCGCGGGCTCTCTGACGTTTCTTGGGTGTCTCCGCGCGAACCAGCTGGAAAAGGTCATCCTGCCAGGCGTGCACCAACACCCCCGCACGTTCCCGCGCCCCCACAGTCTCCAACCCAAGAGCGGGGTCCGCGAACAGTCCCCTTCCCGCCTGCGTGGAACGCAACGTTTTCCAACAGGTGGCGGCGGCTCCCCCCGCCTCATCGACTAACAAGGCGGTCACCCCACCAGTGATTTCGTGTTCCACCTCTTTAACTTGGGAGGGTGCTCCCCTGAGGAAGCCAGCCACCCGGTCCCCCATGCCCGCGAACCACTTCTCGAAAGAGCGGAACACGTCAGACGTTCCCACGAAGTCCTGCCAGCGGTCTAAAACCTCGCTGCGCAGCAGCGACCCGTCGGTGGTGGCTGCAAGCACCTGCTCGGTGGCGTCCCCATACGTGTGCTCAACAACCTTGCGCATTTCCGAGAGTGCTTCGTCTTGAGTTTCGAGCGCCGCAGCAACCTGGTCTGCTTCCTGCTGCAAACGAGTCAGAGCGCCACGCAGGGCGGCGCGGGCAACCGCTAGGCGTGTCTCCCGGTCAGCGACCACTCCCTCCAACCAGTCCCGCGGCGGCGCAACCGCGGCGGGTGGTAAAAGGCCACGCGCTGACAAGGTCGTCTCATCAATCACGAACAGTGGGGAATCGACGAGGCCCCTTTGAGCCATGAGGGCCCTCAAGTCGGCAGCGACCTCGCTTGCGGCCCCCCTCGGGACTCGGTTCAACACGACCCCAACAACGATCCCCCGGGAGGCAGCCTCATCCAGGATCGTCCAAGCGGCAGCATCCGCGTAACGCGCCGCCGTTGTAACAAACAGCCACAGGTCAGCGGCGTCCAACAGCTGTTTCGCGAGCGCCCTGTTCGAATCAGAAATTGAGTCAATGTCCGGCGCGTCCAACAGTGCCATGTGGTCCGGGATCCGAGGGGAAACGTATAAGCCGACGGACAGGTCCTCAGAGGAACCCTCAGCGGAACCGATTATGGCGGTGCCGGGTTCTCCTCCCTTCACTCGCCGCAGCCCACTGAGAATCCGGTCAGAACGAAAATGGGGCATCTCCTTCTCGTTCGCGACCAGCAGGGGGCGACGCGTGGTGGGTCGGATGGCGCTGGCAGCGGACACGTCCTCGTCCAACAGGGAGTTCACCAACGTTGATTTGCCGGCCCCCGTCGACCCACCAACCACGACGAGCAGTGGGGCTTCAATGTCGGTTAGGCGCGGCAGAATGAAGTCGTCAATCTGGTGGAGGGCGCGACGGGCCACTTTGGTTGCGTCCTCTGAGTCGTCCGTTTCCAGCGACAGGTGAGTGCCAGCCAGTAAGTCGCGAACCCTCTGCACCCGGTTTTCCACGGTGAACGATTCCGGACACATGTGATCTAGCCTACCTTGTAGAACATGAGGAGTGAACGCTTGCAAGCAGACCGAACCTTGTGAAGCCAATGGGGAAACCGCTAGAGGCCGCGCGAGAAGGTCACTAGAGTTGGCGTGGGCGCGACCCAAGAGAGCCGCCCAGAATCCGGACGTGTGGTGAACAATGAGTGACGAGGAATGTGGGTTTGGCTCCGCAGAGCGGGCCGCAATTGAGCAGCGAGAGCAGGAGCTCCGCGCACTGGAAGGCCTGGAAGGCGTTGAAAGAAAAGCCCACGAGTATGAGGCTTGCCTAGCGATCATTGACTCGCTTCGCGGCACGAACAGGGCGATCGCTGAAACCCTCCACTTAGTCGTCATGGAAGAAGCACCCCACTTGGATCCCACAGCGTGGTACGGGTTCCCCGCTTACGCCAAGGACGGTAAGGTCATCGTCTTTTTCCAGCCGGTCACCAAATCGAGTCGCCGCTACGGGAGCATCGGTTTCAGGGACCCCTCCGAGTTGGATGATGGGGAAATGTGGCCGACGGTCTACGCGGTCACCGACATGACCGACGAAGTTGAGCAGCGGCTACGGCGGCTCGTCCACAAGGCCGCCGGCAGCGCGGGCACCCCAACAACCCCCTAAGAAAGGGGAAGCCCGCCCCTTGGTCTCTAGATGTGCAGCCTGCGGGGCACCGCCGTCAGGACACCATCCGCATGAGGTCAAGAGCGTTCTTGGGCGCGTACCCTAACGCCGTGTTGTCAAAGTAGACGTAGGAGCCGATCCCACGGTCCCGCCACCCTTCGATCCGCTCCGCCCACTGCTCCAGCACGGCAGCACTGTAGTCGCTGTAATAGATTTTGGGTGACCCGTGGAGGCGAGCGTACGTGAAGTCCGCGGTGACCTCATCAAACTCTGGGTGGCGCCCCGCCGAGTCAGCCATCACCATCGCCACCCCAAACTCTCTCAGGAGCGGCGCGACAGCAGGGTCTCTAAAAGTTTCATTCCGTGGTTCGAGGGCGTAGCGAATAGGCTGGCCCGCATCCTCGCCGAGCACGATGGGTGGCTCCACGCCATCGTCTGGCGCGTGGGTCCTAATGAAAGTTTCTGCGTCGCCTAGGGTCTTGGGCAGAAGGGCGAAAAAGTCGCTTAGAACGTCCTCGTCAAAAGCTAGGGAGGGTGGGAGCTGCCAGAGGATGGGCCCCAACTTTTTGCCCAATCCGACGGGGCCGGAGCGGAAGAAGATGGCGAGTGGCTCCGCAACGTCCTTCAACCGCTTGTACTGCGTGATTTGGCGCCAGCCCTTCACAGCGAACACGAAACCATCAGGGGCTTGTCCCGCCCACTTCTCATACGTGGATGGGCGCGACAACCTGTAGAAGGTGCTGTTCAACTCGAGGGTCGGAAACGTGCGTGCCACGTACCCCAACTGGTCTTTCGCGGCCAGCCCGGCCGGGTAAAACTTCCCCTTCCAATTCGAGTACTGCCATCCGGACAAGCCGATCAGTGCGGGGGCGGCCCCGTGGGACCACGAGAACGGTTCAAAAAGCGGGTCTGTTTCCATATGAGAACTCTGACTGACGTGACAACTCAAGGCAAACGTGAGCAAAAGAGCCCGTAAACCAGGCCGCATTACTATGCCGTGAGACACAGTGTTTTCGAAACGTGGCTGCGTTCAACGGAGGAACCCAGTGGGAAATGAAGACGTGACAAAACCAGACAAGGTGCCCTTGGTGGCCCCAAACATGCGGGTACCGTTCATTCTTCTTCTGCTTTGCTTCGCAGCGTGGGGGCTGGCAGCGAACCTTACGGGCGTTCTAGTGTCCGTGTTCCGCTCCATTTTCACCATGTCGAACTTCCAGTCAACACTGGTCCAGTCCGCCTACTACGGCGCTTACTTCCTCCTCGCCCTGCCGGCCGCGTTCATCAACTCGAAGTTCGGCTACAAGGTTGGGGTGCTCACCGGGCTGGGCCTCGCCGCAGTCGGTGGGGTGCTGTTCCTGCCCGCCTCTAACATGCTCGCCTACGGCGCATTCTTGGCCGCACTGTTCACGCTCGCCGCTGGGCTATCCATCTTGGAGACGTCAGCTAGCCCGTTCATGCTCGCCATGGGGCAACCGGAGACCGCGACTAGACGTTTGAACTTGGCGCAAGCATTCAACCCGATCGGAGCGAACATTGGGGTGCTCATCGGGGCGACGATGATTCTGCCGCGCCTCACCCCCGAGGGTGCGAAGGTCATCATGACGGAGGACGAGTTGATCGCCTCCCAACATGCGGACCTCCAATACGTGCTCACCCCGTACTTGGGGATCGCGGCGCTGCTGGCACTCATTTGGGTGCTCATCGCAGTCTCCAAAGTGAACCTACCCAAAGAACCTGATGTCGCCGCCGAGCAGGACGCGGCCGAAAGTGGCAAGAAAGAATCTAAGGGCTTAGCGGGACGCCTGTGGAACAACAAGAGATACCGCTACGGGGTGATCGCCCAGTTCTTCAACGTGGGGGGCCAGACGTGCGTGTGGACGTTCACGGTCATCTACGCGATGGACGTGGCGGGCGTCCCCTCCGAAACCAGTGGTTGGTGGCTGCAGGCGAGCCTCATCATCTTCCTCATCGCCAGGTTCGTGATGACCGGGCTGCTCACCGTGTTCCGCCCCGCCAAACTGCTGCTGATAATGGCGACGTTCGCTGTCGCCTGCGCTGTTTTCGCCATGTTCTCCCAAAACATTGCGGGGCTCATCGCAGTGGTCGCCATCTCCGCGGGCCTGTCCCTCATGTTCCCCACCATTTACGGGGTGGCACTTGAAGGCATGGGGGAAGACGCAAAGTTCGGTGCCGCGGGACTCGTCATGGCGATCTTGGGTGGCGCGATCCTCCCCCTCGTCTAGGCGGGTGTCATGGACGCGACCTCCACCGCCACCGGCTACATTGTTCCCGCTGTCCGCCTGGCGGTTGTGGCTCTCTTCGCCGTCTACGACCTGCGAGCCCCGCAGCCAGAAACGTTGACCGGCGCCTCATCAAAAACCTCACCCGACGCGGGCGCAACCAAATCTGAAGGGGGACACTGAGCATGAGGAACCTCAAAAACAAGATCGCGGCGCTAGCCGCCCTCACGGTTGGCCTGCTCGGGCTGGCGGCGTGCGCGGACAACCCGAACGAGGGGATCTCGGTCGGCCTCATCACCAAACAGGAAACGAACAGTTACTGGGTGACCATGAGGAAAGCCGCTGAAAAAACAGCTAAGGAAGAACACATTCGCCTGATAACCGCCACGGGAAGCAGCGACGTTGACGTGGCGGGACAAGAGGAAGCTTTCCGGGCCATGATGGACGACGGTGTTGACGGGATCATGATCGCCCCCGTTGACTCCACCGCGTTGAACCCCCTGTTTGAAGAGGCGGAATCGGAGGGGATCGTTGTGATCACGGTGGACACCCCAGTGTCCCCGCAAGACGCGGCGGACGCCTACTTCGGCACCGACAACCACGAGGCTGGGGCACTCATCGGAGAGTACGCGAAAGGCCGGACTGAAGAGCTTGGGTTGGAGCCGAAGATCGCCATGTTGAACCTTGCGCCCGGGATCGACTCCGGTCTTGAAAGGGAAGACGGTTTCCTGGAGGGCTTCGGAATAGACGCCTCCGACCCCATGATCGTCGCCTCCGCCGACACGGAAGGTGACCGGGAGAAGGCACGAGAAGCGCTCAAAGTGATTCTGGCTGACGAACCAGATGTCTCCGTCATTTACGCAGTGAACGTGGAGGCCGCATTCGGCGCTTTAGAAGCCCTAGAAGATGAGGGGATCGACCCTGGAAGCCTCGTCCTTGTAACTGTTGACGGGTCCTGCAAGATGGTTAAGGACGGGCTGCGCACCGGTAAAGTCGCAGCGACCTCCATGCAGTTCCCGGAAAACATGGCGCGCGAAGGGATCCACGCGATCATCGACGCCGCACACGGCGGCCCCGCGCCCCACGGCTACCTGAACACGGGGGTCCAGCTGATCGCGAAGCACCCTGTGAGTGACGTTGACTCCCAAAACGTGGAATACGGGGTCCGAAACTGTTGGGGAGACTGACCCCTAGAGCCACCCCTCCAGGTTCCTCTTCACGAGGGCGGTCAACGCTTCCAGCCAAGGTTCAGCTGCGTTCCCCCACGGAACGTAGTTGAACGTGGCGCCACCCGCGTTCAAGAACGCGTCCCGGTTCTCCATGTTGATCTCTTCCAACGTCTCCAAACAGTCACTGACGAACCCTGGGCACACCACGTCAACGCGTCCCCCACCGTGCCCCAGTTGGGTGACGGTGTCGATTGTTGCGGGCTTCGTCCACTCGGCGGGTCCGAACACGGACTGGTAGGTGGTGATCGCCGCGTGTGGTGGTAGTTGGAGGCGCTCCCTGACGGCACGCGCCGTGGCTTCACACTCCCGCGGGTAGGGGTCCCCACCCTCAACCATCGCCATGGGGATCCCGTGGAACGACAGGATCAGGCGGTCGCCGGCCGCGAAGTCTGGTTTCCCGTTGGTCTCCCAACTTTTCTCGATGGCGGAGGCTAGGGCCTCAATGTAGCTGGGGTCCGTTTCGAAAGAGCGTACGGAACGTAAAGCGAACTGGTCGCGGGAAGAAAGACCCCACCTGTAAACCTCATCCATCACAGTTCCAGTGGTGGTCTGGGAGTACTGCGGGTAAAGGGGCACGATCAACACTTCACGGTAACCGTCCTCGTACAACTTCTGCAGCTCCGTTTGGATGCCGTGCTTGCCGTAACGCATGGCGAAACGGACCTCGGCGGACTCCCCCAAGGCGCGCGCAACGTAGTCCGCTTGGTCCTCGGTGAACGTGAGGAGTGGGGAACCGCGGTCCCCCCACACTTGAGCGTATTTTTCCGCCGACTTTGCTGGCCTCACCCGCAGGATGATCCCTTCAAGGATCGGTTTCCACAGTGCGGGGTGGGTTTCGATGACCCGCCGGTCTGAGAGGAACTCACGCAAGTAGGGTCGGACGGCCTTAGCGGTTGGCGCGTCGGGGGTCCCCAGGTTGACTAGCAGCACTGCTGGGGTTTCCGCGCTCACTTTCCCGTCGTTCACAGGTTGTCCTTCCGTTGGCATGGGGTTGGTTCTTCGTTGACTGGTGGTAAAGAGGACCAGGGGAACGCGATCCACCGGTCAGTTTCTTTCCACACGTAGTCACAGTCAATCACGGACCGCGGCTTCTGGAACAGTGCGGCTGAGCGGACCTCAGCCGCGTGCTGGGAGCAGAATTCTTGGACGAACTGCAGGGTTCTCCCCGAGTCCGCGACGTCATCCACGATCAGGACTCGCTTCCCGTTCAACACGTGGGGTTCGGGGACGGGGTCGATGAGGCGCGGGCTGCTCAGTGTGGTGCCGACACCCGTGTAGTACTCAACGTTCAACACGAACATGGATTTGAGGTCGAGGGCGTAGGCGACTGCCCCCGCTGGGATCAGTC
The DNA here is from genome assembly GCA_964346255.1 of uncultured Actinomyces sp. Lineage (GTDB taxonomy): Bacteria > Actinomycetota > Actinomycetes > Actinomycetales > Actinomycetaceae > Scrofimicrobium. Next base: position 25,911 of record CAYFUO010000009.1, read on the forward strand.
CGCCTCTCGCAACGCTCACTATCATCTCTGGCCGGAAGCCTGAGTCCCACACTTCGGCCGCCAACTGCCTTGCCGCCCACCCAAAGTCCTCCCAAGAGAGGACCTCCCGCTGTTCACCCATGCGCCCATCTTCGCACGAGGACGACCTGGACACCCCCAATCGGGGTTCGTCCCGGCCAGCATCGAACTATTCGGCGGGCGTCCAGGTACCGCAGCCGTACGAATCAAAAGCGAAATCTCCCGGGCCGATCGTCACCACTGTGGGACCCGTAGCGATGTCGTTAGCGATTATTTCGTCAAGGGTGCCTCCCGTGCCTGACAGCCGCGTCCAATAGCAGTGGTCACCCTCACTGGAGCGGTAAGTGCCCGGTTGGATGTCGCTACCAACCAAATACGTGCCTTCTCCAAAGCTGGCCGTAATTCCTGCCGCCCCTTCACCCTCTTTGTGGGCTGCTTTCGCTTCAATCGCCGCGAGGTCCTCCGCTGCTTGGGCCGCCTCCTCTTCGAGGGCGGTGAACTCTTCGCCCTTCTCCCTTAGTTCCGCACTGAGCGTCTTGTTTTTCTCCTCGAACTCAGCTGCTTTACTCTTCCAGTCGGCTACCTCCGCCTCACGTTGCTCAATTTCTGCTTCCAAGGCGCTCACTTCACCCCTGTCACCAAAGACAAAGACACCGAGCAGCGTTCCCAGGGCCAGCCCCACGACGGCTGCTGCCGCGGCAACTATCCAGAAGACGGGTGACGCCACCACGGACCCCGACGCGTTCTTCGGCGCCTGTTTGGGCGCCTCCCGCGGTTTCGTTGTCGGCCCCTGCGGCTGCGTTGCCCGTGGGGGACGCGGCGCGGGGCCACCTACGAAACCCGGCCCCCGCCCCGGAGAAACCGGTCCAGCATTTCCGCTCATGGGCGCCGGCGGCTGCCTAGGCGGGGCCCAAGAGTCTCCCCCCGGTGACGCTGCCGCTCCTCCAAAAGCTTGGGTGTCGACTCTCTCCGATTCGGCGAGTGGGCTTTCGATCTCCGGGTTTTCGTCTTCTAATCCTCGGGTGCCCTCTTGGGCCGCGAGGTCTTCTGCCTTACTCATTTTCCCTCACTTTCAGGGGTGCACTCGGTTCCGCCGCCGGAAACCCGCGCCTAAACTTCGCCCAGATGCGGCCTGATCCAGCGGGTGTCACCGCTCCGATCGCGAGCCGTGGCAGACCGCTCCTGTCAGCGGGCCGCACTGCCCCGATTGCAGGGCCTGCCGACAAACCGTTTTACCCAAGCGTAGTGATTGTGACGCCCATAACATTTGGGGGTCGCTTCAGGTAGCACGTTTGCTGGTAGGGACGCCACCTCGCTGAGGAAACCTACGTCTCGAGTAAGGAGCCTGCCACCGGAAGTAGGGACTTTGAAAGCGGACTAGGCCCACGAGCGCCCTCAGTCAGCGGGCGTCCAAGTACCACAGCCGGAGGAGTCGAATGCGACGTCGGTCGGACTGATTGTCACTATCGAAGGGCCGTCGCTGAAATCGTTGGCGATGATCTCGCTGAAAGATCCTCCCGTGCCGGACAGGCGCTCCCAGTAGCAGAAGTCCCCGCCGCCAGAACGGTAAGTTCCCGGTTGGATGTCGCTACCAACCAGGTACATTCCCGCACCAAAACTGTTTTTTGCCACTTCGGCTTCCGCCCCCGAAACCGCACTCTCCCTTTGCGCCACTTGCTCTTCAGCGGCGGCGATCTCTGCCTCCATCTCAGCGGCTTCCTCTTCGCGGGCCTCCAACTCTTCCTCCCGCGCGTCGAGTTCCTTCTCCCGCCGGTCGACCTGCTCAACTTCTGCGCTGAGGTTCTCGTTTTCCTTTTGCACTTCTGTGAGCCTGCTCTTCCAGTCAGCAAGCTCGTCTTGCTGGGCTTCTATTTCGATTTCTAGAGCACTCACCTTCTCTCCCCCACCGAAGGCGGAGGCGCCCAGCAGAACACCGAAGAGCAGCCCAACGACGGCTGCCACCCCCAATGCAACCCAGAAGATTGGGGGCTCCATCAGTGATTCAAGGACGCTTTTGAGGCGCGTCTTGAACTTCGTTGGGGGTTTTTTGGGCTGCGCTGCCTGCGCTGGCCGAGGATAGCCTTGGGGTGGCGCAGCCAGCTGCCCGGGTGGCGGTGCTCCGCCGGGTCCCGAGGGGGCCAGTCCTGGATGTTCGGGAGAAACCGGGGGGCCACCGTGCCCGGAGGGCTCGCCGGGCTGCTCACCGACCTCGAACACTTCAGTGACTTTCGTGTCGACCTCGCCGATCTCCTCTACCGATCCCTTTGCGGAAGCCTCTTGAGCTCCTACTTCGTCGACGTCTTCTCTTCCGTCCGACACGCTCTCATCTTTGGGGGCGAAGCGTTCTTGGTCGCTCATTTCTCCTCGCCTTCAGGGGTTGTCTGGCCCTGAGCTGCAGCAGGAACCACTTCGCCAGAGACCGAGTGTCTGCGCCGGGTCCCGGGCCGGGCAACCACAGCCAGAACAATCACGAACGGCCCAACACCACTGCCCACAACCAACGTCGCTGCACCCACCTGCAACGGTCGGCTAATGGACAGGGCCAGCTTTTGGAGGTCTAGTGTCTGCGATTTCGTTGCCTCGGCAGCGGTCTCTGCGAGCATGTTCGCTGACGCGACCACCGAGTTCTCTGTCGCGGAAGCAGCATTCTGGATGCCTGTGTAAGCGTCTCCACCGTAAGTCATGGGGAAGCTGGTGGGAGCCAGAGCTTCCGGCCAAGTCCCTTTTGCGCGCGAAACGTCGGGCGTCTGGACGATGAGGACGCCCATCACAATGGCGACCACCATCCAAGCCGCTGCCACGGCCAAGGCAACGTAAGACAGCACTGTCCCAAGGTTTCCCCTACGCCTCCTTCGAGGGGGCTTGCGTTCCCTCTCCCCCACTTCCACAGCGTCCGTGGGAGGCGCGGCCCCGTCCGGATCAGGGCCGTGAGCGGCTTCTTTCTCTGGTTGACTTGAGTCCATTGGGCCTTCTTCTAGCGGCTGTTTAGCGTTCATGGTGTCTTCTCCATTGGAAACGATTCGTTCCGGGTGAGCTCCACGGGGCGAAACCCCCGTAAAGCCAAGGTAAGTCCGACCTCCGACAAAGAGCGCCCACATCCCCACCGCCTCGAACATCCACACTGCGACTCGCGCACGGGCCTTCTTTGCCTAAGGTGAGTTGCAGCGAACCGTCGCCCGGGGACCCACAAGGTGGCAGGCGCGCGGCGGTAGGGTGCAGAAGTGGAACGAGTTGTGGGAGGGGGCCTGCGTGAAGACGGAGGACATTGAGATCACCGGGGAGTTCGCGGACGCCCTCAACACCCTCCACGCGGGCAAAAACATTTTCCTTACCGGGAAAGCGGGCACCGGCAAATCAACGCTGGTGAAGCTGTTCGTGGATGAGGCCCAAGAACGCGGACGAAACGTCATCACCGCGGCCCCCACCGGGATCGCTGCCCTGAACGTTGATGGTTACACTCTGCACCGCCTCTTCTCCTTCCCCCCTGGAGTCACGCCTGAATCCGTGACCTCACGCGACTACTTCCCCCGCCGCTTCCACAAGGCCCTAGCCGAACTCGATGTCTTGGTCATCGACGAAGTGTCGATGGTTCGCGCTGACCTGTTCGACGCCTTGGCCGTCGCCCTTCACCGCTACGGCCCCCACCCCGGTCGACCCTTCGGGGGCGTCCAACTGGTGCTAGTCGGTGACCTTTACCAGTTGCCGCCCGTGGTGCGTGGGGACGAAACCACCCACTTCGCTACCCGTTACAAGACGCCCTTCTTCTTCTCCGCCGACACGTTCCACCCCGACGTTTTCCCCACCCACTCCCTCACCAGAGTGTTCCGTCAAGCCTCAGGGGACCGCCTCACCCACCTGCTCAACTCCGTGCGGGAGGGAGTCTTGTTGGACGGGGCCCGAGCCGAACTGAACCAACGCACGAACCCCGACTTTGAGCCGCCCGAGGACGAGTTCTGGCTGACGCTCGCCACCACCAACCGCATCGCTGACTCCCGCAACAAGCGCGCCCTCGAACGACTACCCACCAAACAGCACACCTTCGAAGGGAAAATCAGCGGCCAGTTAGACGGGTTTGAAACGCCCGTGCCCCGCGAACTTAACCTGAAGGTTGGGGCACAAATCATGCTCATCAACAACGACCCGGGAGATCGTTGGGCAAACGGGACTCTGGGAGTCATTGAAAAGATCCAGGCATCCGGCCGGAAACCCGTTGTCACCGTCCGAACCCGTGAGGGTGACGTCGTCGAGGTCGAACCTTACCGCTGGGAGATCACCCGTCCCACCACGAAAGCGGGGGTCCTCACCCACGAACCTGTCGGCGCGTTCACGCAGTTACCGATGAAGTTGGCGTGGGCGGTGACGATCCACAAGAGCCAAGGTCAGACACTCGACCGAGTGTTCGTGGACCTTTCCGGCGGGACCTTCGCGAATGGTCAACTATATGTGGCACTCAGCCGGTGCACTAGTCTGAACGGCCTCGTCCTAAAGCGAGGCGTGCTCCCCCGCGACCTGAAGACTGATATCCGGGTTCGCCGTTTCTTGAACGAGCGGGCCCGCGAAGAAGCCGCCGGGGTTGCCCTCCTTTCCGCGTTGACCGTGGGGGATGAGGGCAGGATGCATCGGCCCCGCCCCATCGAGATCACGGTAATCACGGACGAAGGCGAAGAAGCCACCACACTGCTGAACCCCACTTCTGACCTGTACTCCGCGGAAACCGACTTTGACATCACGAACGAGGACGTGGCGCTAGCCCCCACACTGCACGAAGCATGGCCGGCGTTGGCCCCCATGTTGGAGGGGCGGGTGCCGATCGGGGTGGACGTGAACCGCCTGCTGGGCCTGCTGGACTACGAGTTGAAACGAGGGGGAACCGTCGAACAGTTGCCGCTGGGCGTCGACATTCCCCTAGAAATGTTGACCGCGGGTGAGATCGCGACCCAAAGCGAGCCGACCTCACTGGGTCGGGCATTGGGAATCCAAGAAGCGGCGTCACGCCTTGGCTTGTTTGACGTGGACCGCGCAACGAACGCGGGCGGCACGCCCTTCACGCAACCAACCGCGGCCGTCGGCTACCTGCAAGGGCGGCGCGAAGGCCCGTCAGGGTCACGCGCGATCACAGTTGGCGGATCATTTCCCCCCGGTGAGGGACCCCAAGCCATGGCCGAAATGATGCGGGCCGCCTGGGACCGACAGGTCAGCCCCAGCGCTGAAACCCTGTCTAGACTGCGGGAGGCGGAACGATCCCTAGGTGTCACTATCTTGCCGGAGGACGCCGAATCCAAGGTGCCCGCGCCCTCCTCCCCCGAACAGGTCCTTCACGCGGGCGCGCGCGTCTGCTTCACGGGGACCGTGACCTTGCCGGACGGGCGTGAACTGGAACGGGAAGACATGGAAGACATCGCTTGGCGCGCGGGCCTACAGGTCTCACCAAACATGACGAAAACGAAGACGGATGCCCTAGTGGTGGCGCAGGTGGGCACCCAATCCCGCAAAGCGAGGGACGCCCAACGCTGGGAGAAACCTGTCATCTCAGCTGAAGAGTTCTTGCGGTGGGCGGGCAGCAGATAACGCCGACCTTGGGGCTGACCTTGGTTCCGACCTCAGTTCCGGCCTTGATAGTCTCCACTTTCACGAGGACGCTCAGCCGCCCTCGCCCACGAATCCAACGAACTTGAGGAACAACGATGACAGAGAAGAGCACAGTCGCGAACCGAGAGTCGAAGCGCAAGTGTTGGCTGGTGGACGTGGACGGAACCTTGGCGCTGAAGGGGGATCGTTCCCCCTACGACATGACGAGGGTACTTGAGGATAAGCCGAATAGGCCGGTGATCACTGTGGTGCGAGCCCTCGCTAACCTGCCTGAGGCTCCAGCAATCGTCATTGTCTCTGGGCGTGACGAAGCGGCCCGCGCGGACACTGAGGAATGGCTAGACAAATACGATGTGCCGCATTCTGCCCTCTACCTACGTAGCCCCAAGGATTTCCGACCTGACCAAGTGATCAAACGCGAGATCCTGAACCACCTCCGCGAGCTTGGGTGCGAGGTCGAAGGCGTGATCGATGACCGCGACAAAGTGGTCGCAATGTGGCGCGACGAGGGCCTCACCTGCTTGCAGGCGGCTCCCGGCAACTTTTGAGCTCGGCGGGCTGGTGTTGCGGATCGGGCGGGTGGGTGGCGTGTGTTGTGGTGTGGGTG
>CAYFUO010000010.1:0-10107 GCA_964346255.1 uncultured Actinomyces sp.
CCATGATTCTCTCCGATCCACTAAGGACCGTCCAAGATCACTATGACACCTCACTATGAGGCTCAGAGTTGCTGCAGCAGTCTCCGCTTCGCGTCCGTGAACTCCTCATCGGTGAGGAGACCCTCAACGTTCAAGGCTGAGAGCTCCCGGATCTGCTCGCCCAACGTCGCAGGCTCAATGGTCCGCTGACGGGCTTTCAGCGTCGCCGTTTCCGTTCGAGTCGGCTCCACTTCAGTGCCCGTCGCGCCCAGCACACGTTTCCCCGCGGCGACTAGGTTGGTGCCGAGGGCGTTGTGTCCGCTCACCGGCAGCATCAACCCCACGTACGTTCTTCTCTGGTTGGTGAGGGAGTGCACCTGCCGGTCGGTCGCGACGGTCAGCACAGCCTTTTGGCCCAATTGGTGGACTAGCCGGTCCACTCCCATTGCGGCCAAACCCGAACCGACACTCCCGACCATCCCTTTGCGGCGCGACAATAACTTAGCGGTCATCACGGAGGCCATCGTTGCGGTGCTTTGATGGAGGGCGTCGTTGGCAGAACTGCCGCCCTCCGAAATCTCGATGGAGATCAGCTTCTCGTAAGGGGTGTCTCTCGTCGCTTTCCCATCGGCTTCACCGTCGGCCGACTTCGCGACACGCACGTTGCCCCCCTCGTAGATCTCGAAGGCTGTAGTGCCAAACACTCCTTCGGCGGCTAGAGGGCCAACCTCTTTCACGATCTCGGGGTCCAAGGCCGCTGACAACCCGTCACTTTGCCAACGGTCTTGCAAAGATCTGCTCACGCGGCTCGCAAGCCAGCCCGCTGTTTCTTGAAGGTCGATGGCGCCCAACTTGAGGTGTTCCAACCCCGCGTGGATAAGGTCGGGAGGAGTTTTCTGCGGGGGCGAATCGGGGCTTAACTCTTCAGGTCGAGTGTCCAAAGCGGGATCTTTCTAAGGCAAGCGGGTGCTGGCGCCAAGTCTACTTAGCTCCACTACCCGTGCGCCCAGATCGCAAAAATGTGCGGCAGACCGGCTCCGATAGGGGGCGCCGTCAGCCGAAGCGCGACAGAACAGTGCTCCGGCTGACGCAGCCCCACCAATAGGTGGCCTCACGTTGGAATGAATCCCCCAGCTTCCCCGCCCCAACGTCGAGTGCCCCCCGAAACGGGCCGTCAACATTTCCTAGGTGGCGGGGAAGAATCTTTGGACCTAGACCGTCAGTAGCTTTCGGCTTCAGTCGCCCCCAAACCGAACGCCTCAGCCGCCGCCTCACTTCCGCGAGCCACCAGAGTCACGTCCGAAGTGACAAGAACGAAGTTCGCACCCCACTCCAAGTACTGGCGGGCCATGGAATGGTCGAACGCGTTCACACCCACAGGTTTCCCCGCAGCCCGCACGGCCTCGAACGTCTCCCGAACGGACTGCGTGACAGCAGGGTTCGTCTGCTGGCCGATGACTCCCATGGACGCGGCGAGGTCAGAAGGGCCAACGAACACCCCGTCTACCCCCTCAACGGCTGCGATTTCGGCTGCGTTCGCTGCGCCCTCGACAGTCTCAATCTGCACAAAGACAGACACGTACTGGTCAGCGTTCGTCAGGTAGTCGCTAACCCGCCCCCACCTAGCAGACCTAGCCAAAGCTGAGCCCACCCCTCGAATCCCAGTCGGCGGGTAGGTTGCCGCGCGAACAATCTGTTCCGCCTGCTCCGCCGTGGAAACCATGGGGACAATAATGTTCTGGGGCCCAAGGTCCAAGACCTGCTTGATGAGCGTAGGGTCACCGATCGGCATGCGCACCACCGGAGTCACCGGGTAAGCGGCCATGGCCTGCAACTGGTTTTGCATGTCGAGCAGTGACTGGGGTGAGTGTTCCGCGTCGATCATCACCCAGTCCAACCCGCTGCCAGCAGCAATTTCTGCCATGACGGGGGACACGGAGCAGACCCACATGCCGACCAGGGGGCGCTCCGACCCCTCGAGCCTCTGCGCGAAGGTTGGTTTCAGACGAAGCGACATGAGATGGTCCCCATCGGTCCGAAGTCAGCCAAGACAGTGTCGCCACGCTCCACCCACATTGGGCGGGTGAAAGAACCAGCCAAAATGATCTCCCCAGCCTTCAACACGTCACCGTGAGCGGCGAGTTTATTCGCCAGCCACGCGACCCCCGTCGCAGGGTGGTTCAAGATCGCAGCGGAAACCCCAGTTTCCTCGATCACCTGGTTGCGGTACAAGAGAGCGCCCACCCACCGCAGGTCCGTAGCGTCCGGGCGGGTCGGGTTCCCCCCATACACCATCGCGCCCAACGCCGCGTTGTCACTGATCGTGTCAACGATGGTGCGACCCTCCATCTCGATGCGGGAAGAGAGGATCTCCAACGCTGGGATCACGTACTCGGTTGCCCGCATCACGTCGAACACGGAGACGTTAGGGCCGACCAAGTCTTCCTTCAAAACGAAGGCGAGTTCCACTTCGATCCGCACGTTGGAGAAGCGGTCGAACTCGATTTCCTCCCCATTCTCGTAGACAGCGTCCTCGAAAATGACACCGTAGTCCGGTTCGGAGATGCCCGTCGCCGCCTGCATCACCTTGCTGGTCAGGCCGATCTTGTGGCCCGCGACCTTCCTCCCGGCCTCCAACCCACGGTCCCGCCACTTGGCTTGCACACTGTAGGAGTCTTCCACAACCATCTCCGGATACCGGGCTGTGAGCAGTGGAATCATGGTGCGAGCTTCTTCAGCCTCCGCCAACTCATCCGCTATCTTCGTTATTTGGTCCTCAGAGAGCACAACAATCCTTCCCTCAAAAACAAACGTCAAACACTAAAAGCGTAAAGCCGAGGGGGTGGGGAGCCCATAAAAGTTCTCCCCACCCCCTCGAACTACACGCGACGCATCGGCCCGCTCGAGGCCGACCGGCACGCCACTTGCGCTGACCATTCAGCGCCTAAAGGTTACAGCGAGTGGCCCAACTTGTACTCGCCCTGCTTCCACGAAGGCATTTCCTCTTCATCCTCCGCGCGAGTGTAAGAGAAGCCGTCCGCGCCGATCGTCTCCTCCAGCTCGCTCGCATCCGTGCGCTCGACCAGGGGGACGACGTTGCCGTCAATGTCGAGGACGCGGGAAGCATCCGTGTACCAAGACGGCACAACGGGGGTACCCCACCAGTCGCGACGCTGGTTGTCGTGAACGTCCCAGGAGACCTTCGGGTTGTCCGGGTCACCCGTGTAGTAGTCCTGCGTGTAAATCTCCACGCGGTGACCGTCCGGGTCACGCAGGTAGAGGTAGAACGCGTTGGACACGCCGTGGCGGCCGGGGCCACGCTCAATCTTGTCCGACTGGCGCAGGGCACCCAACTTGTCGCAAATCGCGAGAATGTTGTGCTTCTCGTGGGTCGCGAAAGCAATGTGGTGCATGCGGGGACCAGGCCCACCGGTCATCGCCGTGTCGTGAACGGTTGGCTTCCTGCGAACCCAAGCGGCGTAGACAGTGCCGTCCTCGTCCACAATCTCTTCAGTCACACCGAAGCCAAGGTCCTCCAAGTAGCCGACGGCGCGTGGCACGTTGGGGGAAACCTGGTTGAAGTGGTCGAGGCGAACCAGCGCACCCGGAGTGTAGATGTCGTAGTCCCACATGTGGCGGTGCTGGTGTTCCACGTCGTAGAAGAACTCGTACGGGAAACCCAGGGGGTCCTGGACACGGACGATCTCACCCATGCCGGGGCGGGTGCCAGCGGGAATACGCTTCACTGGGCAGCCCAGTTCCTCGTAGTAGGCCTCTGCCTTATCCAAGTCTTCGGGGCTGCGAACCCTGAACCCGAAAGCGGCGATCGCTGGCTCCTCACCCTCACGGATGATGAGGTTGTGGTGCAGGAAGTCCTCCAAGGAACGCAGGTAGATCGCGTCCTCAGTTTCCTCAGTGACCACCAGGCCGAGGGCGTCCGCGTAGAACTCCTTCGACGCTGCCAGGTCAGAAACAACCATGTCCATGTACGCTACCCGCAAGATGTCCGGCGGTGGGGCGGTTGGGGTGGGGACGGGGGTGTCACCCAGGATGGTTTCCGCGTCCCACATGTCGTCGGCCACTACCTGCTCTTCTTTGGTCTTCTCGCTCATGTCAGCTCCTTTGCTTTCCTTGCTTTCCTTGTGTCTTCTAAAACCTGTTGGGTCAGTTTTCTTCGGTTACTTCGACTTCCTCTTCAAGTTTCCCGAACGTTGGGTTCGGGACCTTGTCGAGGTTGATGTGGATCGACTGCTGGTCCGTGTAGAAGTCGATGGAGCGGTAGCCGCCCTCGTGCCCCAAACCTGAGGCTTTCACGCCGCCGAACGGTGTGCGCAGGTCACGCACGTTGTTGGAGTTCAACCACACCATGCCCGCATCCACGTTTTGGGCGAAGTTGTGGGCGCGCTTCAAGTCCGAGGTCCAAATGTAGGAGGCCAGGCCGTACTTCGTGTTGTTCGCCAGTTCCAGTGCTTCCTCATCCGTGTCGAACGGGGTGATCGTGACGACCGGTCCGAAAATCTCCTCTTGGAAGACGCGGGCCGTGGGTGGCACGTCAGCGAAGACGGTTGGCCGCACGAAGTTGCCTTCCGGGAACTCTTCCGGGCGACCGCCACCAGCGACGAGGCGGCCTTCGTCCTTGCCGAGCTCCACGTAGCTCATGACCTTCTCGTAGTGCTCCGGGTGGACGAGGGCGCCCACTTCCGTCTCCGGGTTGTTCGGGTAGCCGACCTTCACGCGGTTCGCTTGAGCGGCGTAACGCTCCACGAACTCGTCGTAAATGGGGCGTTCCACCAGGATGCGGGAACCCGCCGTGCAACGCTCACCGTTCAGGGAGAACACGCCGAAGATCGTCGCGTCCAGCGCCTCGTCGAGGTCCGCGTCAGCGAATACCACGGCGGGGGACTTCCCACCGAGCTCCATCGACAGGCCCTTCAGGTAAGGGGCAGAGTTGCCGAAGATGAGGGAACCCGTTGAAGACTCACCAGTGAAAGAGATGAGTGGAACGTCTGGGTGCTTCACGAGAGCGTCCCCAGCGGTCTCACCGAAACCGTTCACCAAGTTGAACACGCCATCTGGCACGCCAGCCTCTTCAAAAATGTCCGCCCACAGCGACGCCGACAGTGGGGTGAACTCGGCTGGCTTCAACACGACCGTGTTACCGGTGGCGAGGGCGGGAGCGAGCTTCCACGACTCAAGCATGAACGGCGTGTTCCAAGGGGTGATCAGGCCAGCGACACCGATCGGCTTACGGTTCACGTAGTTCATTTGCTGGCCGGGAACCTTGTAAGCGTCATCCGTTTGCGCGACGACGAGGTCCGCGAAGAAACGGAAGTTCTCCGCAGCGCGGCGAGCCTGACCGAGAGCCTGAGTGATGGGCAGGCCAGAGTCGAAGCTCTCCAGTTCAGCGAGCCTCTCATCTTGGGCTTCAATCAGGTCAGCGATCTTGTGGAGGACGCGTGAGCGTTCGCGGGGAAGCATCTTCGGCCAGGGGCCCTCATCGAATGCTTTCTTCGCGGCCGCCACGGCGCGTTCGACGTCTGCTTTGTCGCCGGACGCGGCCTCAATGTAAGCCTCGTTGGTCACTGGGTTCAGAACTTCGAAAGTCGCTTCGTCAACGCTCCCCACCCTTTCCCCATCAATGTAGTGGGGGATAAACGGGGGGAGGTTGGCGGGCGGCGTAGAAGCTGCTGCCAGATCAGTGTTTTCGGACATGTGATCTCCTAACTGTTTTTGGGTGGTTGGGAAGCTTCCGCCGCCCTACTGGTTGGTGAGGTACGCATCCACCGTTGCCATCCGGTGGTCACGAACCGCTCTTTCAATTGCGCTCTGTGGAGCCTTATTTTCGATGAGTTCCAGCATCATGTTGTGTTCCACCACTGACTGCTGGGCTCGTTTTGGGACAAAAGTGAACGTGGTTTCTCTGAGGTTCCCGAGCCTCTCCCACTCGGTTGCGACCAGTTCTGACAGTCGAGCGTTCGGGCAGGCAACCATCAGGGCCGCGTGGAACTGTTGGTTCAGTTTGGTGAATGTGACGGGGTTGAAGTCGGCGAGGAGCTCTTCCAACTCATTGTTGACGTCTCGGGCCCGCTGGATCTGCTTCGGCGTCAGGTAGGGCGCACTTTTCGCGGTCCCCACGCCCTCCAGCACCGCGAGGGCCTCCATCGCGTCCGCGTAGCGGGTCTTGTCAATCATCTTGACGCAGGCGCCAACGTTGCGCTGATAGTTCACCAAGTCCTCGGCCTCGAGTTTGCGGACCGCTTCCCGCACGGGGACTACACTCATCCCCAACTCTTCGGCCAAGGTGGCAAGTACTAGGCGGTACCCGGGCGTGTACTGCCCGCTCAGGATCTTGTCGCGGATCCAAAGGTAGGCCTGCTCCGACTTGCTCTTGGAGGCCCTAAATTTTGCGGGAAGCGTGGGGCTCATTTCTGCTCAGCCCACGCTTCGTACTCAGCCTTCGTTTCTGCGTTCATTGGGAACAGGCCTTGAACTGGCGCGCCTTCCTTGACCCTCTCCAACACCCAAGCATCGGAGATCTCACCTGCTTCAGCGCCCGCAATGACGTCCTCAAGCATCGGGGGTGGGATGACGATGACCCCGTCGGAGTCACCAACGATCACGTCCCCAGGCTGCACGGTTGCGCCGCCGCAAGCGATCGTGGTGCCAATGTCCCACGGGAAGTGCTTGCGTCCGAGGACGGCCGGGTGAGCTCCCTTTGAGAACACGGGGATATCAGTCTCGAGGGTCGCTTGGTAGTCACGAACGCCACCGTCGGTGACGATTCCTGCCGCCCCACGAACCTTCGCCCTCATGGCGAGGATGTCGCCGAGCGTTCCACTACCGGTTTCTCCACGCGCCTCAATGACCAGCACTTCGCCTGGATTCACTGCGTCGAACGCCTGCTTCTGGGTGTTATGTCCGCCGCCGTGCGCTTTGAAGAGGTCTTCCCGGTTCGGGAGGAAACGCAGTGTCTTCGCGGTGCCAATCATTTTCTTCTCAGGGTGCATGGGGAACACCCCGTCGATCGACACGTTATTCAAACCCATCTTGCGTAGTTGGGCGCTCAACGCCGCCACGGGAAGGGCCTCCAAGCGTTCCCGGATTTCCTCAGTGATGATGGAGGGGAGGGGGTAGCCGTAAGCGTCGTCGCGCTGCTTCTCATCCGTCTTCGGCGTGTCCCCAATGGTCGGATCGAAAGTCTTATCGCCCTGGACGACGGTCGTCTTCAGGCGGCCACTGCTCTCATCCCCCGCGGTGACTTCAACTTCCACCACGTCCCCCGGCTCAACGACCGTGGAACCTGCGGGGGTGCCAGCCAAAATGATGTCCCCCGGCTCCAGCGTGAAGTGCTGGGAGAGGTCGGCAACCATTTGAGGTAGAGAGAAGATCATCGCGGAGCTTGAATCTTCTTGCGCGATTTCCCCATTCACCCAAGTCCGGACTTCAACGTCCTTCGGGTCCACTAGTCGGGCGTCGATCATCTTCGGCCCAACTGGCGTGAAACCATCCCCACCTTTGGAGCGAACGTTGGACCCGCGGTCCGCGGCCCTCAGGTCGTAAACACCAAAGTCATTAGAGGCAGTCACCCACCCGACGTAATCCCAAGCGTCCGCGGGGGAAACCCACCGCGCTGCCTTCCCTATTACAAGGGCGACCTCCCCTTCAAACGCGAGGAGTTCTGTGCCCGCGGGTCGAACGATGACACCGTCGGTGGGGGCCAGTGAAGAGGTCGGCTTGAAGAAGTATGAGAGGTGGGCTGGGCGCCTGCCGCGCTGGGCCGCCCGAGACTCGTAGCTCAAGTGGATCGCAATGATCTTGCCTGGGAGGAGAGGCAAAGAGCTTTTAGCAGCAGCATTCTGCTCTTTCATAGAGAACTGATCACCCATATCGGCTTCACCGTTTCCTTCATCTTTGACCTGGTAGGTGCCGCGAAATCGGAGGTTGTAAAATACACTCTTGCTTCGTATTCGAAATGGTATACGATTACGTTCAGAAGGGCAAGGACGATCCAAGTCACCTTCACACAACTCGACAAGGGAGTAACGGGTTATGACTAATCAAAGCTACCCCGCTGAGGCGAAGCCCCAGCGCTTAAAACCACCAAGTCTACGAGAGACTTATGAGAAGAACCCTGAGCAGGGCCGCGTCATCGCAGCGACAGTTATCGGCACGTCACTCGAGTGGTATGACTTCTTCGTTTACGCATCCGCAGCCGGCCTAGTGTTCGGCAAACTGTTCTTTGAACCTGCCGGGCCGAGCGCCGCGATGCTACTTTCGTTCGCCACCGTCGGCGTGAGCTTCCTGTTCCGACCGCTCGGCGCTGTGATCGCCGGCCACTTAGGCGACAAGTACGGGAGGCGTTTCGTCCTCGTACTGACACTCTGGGTGATGGGAGGCGCGACCGCGCTGATCGGAGTCCTACCCACATTCGAGTCGATCGGAATACTCGCACCGATCCTGCTGATCGCCCTGCGCGTTCTGCAAGGCATTTCCGCTGGTGGGGAGTGGGGCGGCGCCGTGCTGATGGCTGTTGAACACGCTGATCCGGGCAGACGCGGACTGATGGGCGCGCCCCCGCAGATCGGCGTCCCCCTAGGTCTCCTAATGTCCTCCGCTGTCATGGCGATCATGGCGATGATCGCCCCTGGCGACAAGTTCCTCGAATGGGGTTGGCGCGTGCCGTTCCTGTTGTCTATCGTCCTCGTTGGTGTCGGCTACTGGATCCGCCGCTCCGTTGAGGAAAGCCCAGTCTTCAAAGAGATTGAAGAACGTGCGGAAAAGACAAAGACGCCTTTGAAGACCCTGTTCCAGAGGTTCTGGCCACTAGTCATCATCGCGGCCCTCGTCTTCGCGGGTAACAGCGCTGTCGGCTACATGACCACGGGTGGTTACATCCAGCGCTACGCAACCCAGCCGCTCGCTGACGGTGGCGCCATCGGCTTGCCGACCAGTGGGGTGCTGTGGGCGGTGACCGGTTCCGCGGTGACGTGGCTCCTATCCACCTTGGTCGCAGGCTACGTGTCGGACTATCTGGGTAGAAAGAACACTTACATTCTCGGGTGGTTCCTGCAGTTGGGAGGCGTGATCGCGCTGTTCCCGATTGTGAACCACGGGTCGGTTTGGTCCCTGTTCATAGGTTTGGCGGTCCTCACCATTGGGTTGGGCTTCACCTACGGGCCTCAGGCAGCGTTCTACGCGGAGCTTTACCCCGCTTCAGTCAGGTTCTCTGGCGTGTCGATTTCTTACGCACTGGGTGCGATCATCGGTGGTGCTTTCGCCCCCATGATTGCGCAGGCCCTGATGCAGGCGTATGGGACCACGTGGGCGATCACCGCCTACCTGGCTGGCATGACGGTTGTTGGTCTGATCGCGACCCTGGTGCTTCGTGACCGGTCCGGTATCCCGCTGGGCCTGGACCACTGCAAGGAACAAAACGAGCAGGTCATCACCTTCTTGAAGTAGGTGCTCCGACCCGCTTCACCGGCCTAGCGGCTTGTGAGGCGGCGCTTGGCAGCAAAGCGATGAACACTGTGCCCCGGGGGTGAAAACCCTCGGGGCACAGTCGTATCCAGAGTCACCCGCCATGCTGTCCTCACCTTGCCTTACCTCGACTTTGTCGAACCGCCCGCTGACCTGGCTCTTGTCGCTTTGGTGCCCCGGTTTGTTGGGTGTTCGTGTCTTTTCCTGTCTTTTTCTCGAGTGTCCGTAGGCCACCGGCTGTTGGGGGTCGTTCTTGAGAAGATCGCTGGTTTCCTTGCATAGGGTTAGTGACCCCAAGTTGGACCTAAAACCGCTGTTGACTTGCACGTAGTAGGTCTGGGATCCCGAAAGGGTCCGTCACTTGTGCGGGCGTGAAGTGTTGCCACTGTTAGGGCGGTCAAAAAGGTTTGGGGCCACCGGAAGGCACAGTCAACAAGGTAGGGGGAAGCGGCAGCGGGGCCGACTTTGGTCTCAGCCGGACATGATCGCTGAACTCGCCCCAAGACGGCGCCCGGGACACCCCAACCGAACGCGGACGAACCCACAAGCACCCCGACCGAACACACAGCGCTGGTTGGTCCCCCAACCGAACGCACAGCGCTGGTTCGTTCCCCCAACCGAACGCACAGCGCTGAAAGCAGTGGGATG
>CAYFUO010000010.1:10207-29724 GCA_964346255.1 uncultured Actinomyces sp.
CACAGCGCTGGTTCGTTCCCCCAACCGAACGCACAGCGCTGAAAGCAGTGGGATGACACTGTCAATCTCGCTGTGCGTTCACTTGGGGGGCGGGACTTAGGCTTTCATCGCTTCGTTGCCCCGGTTTGTTGGGTGCATTCACGTCTTTCGCCCGTTTTCCCTTGAGTGGCCTTGGGCCGCCGGCTAGTTTGGAGCCTTTCTGGGCCAACTCGCGGGTTTTGTCTCGGTTTTGTCCGAGCCGAAGTGGGTGGCGGCGTGTTGTGCCCCGCTAATGCTCGTCCACGCGCGCGCGGCGGTCATTTGGCGGGCGGTTCTAGGCCCACGAACTGGAGCCTTCAGCGCGCATTCAGTAAGCACTATTAGCGCCCTGTCCGAAACCACAAACCGCACAGACAGGCCAACAATCATGCTCCGTAACCCCAAAAGACACAACCGTTGACCAGACTCAGGGCCGCGTCCGGCCAAGCCGGTCAGCACTCCTAGAGCACTTGTCTGCTGCTTGGACCCCTTAGCCTTGGGTCCCAAGTTGTCCAAAGAGGACACAAGTGGTCCGAACTCAAAAGCAGTGGCGCACTTGGCTCAGCCGGGCGGGCGAAGGAGGCACCACCAGCCCCACAGCCCCTCATGCGGCGCCCCGGGGGCGCGGTAGGCACACGAAAAGGTGGGCCAGCCACAGCGGCCAGCCCACCTCTTTGTCAGTCAGGTTGAAACTGAGAAAACCTACTTCACGACGGTGAACGGATTGGCGGTCAAGGTGTACTTGGTTTGCAAGTACTCCTCGATACCCTCATGTCCACCTTCACGGCCGAGGCCCGACTTCTTCCACCCACCGAACGGCGCTGCAGCGTTTGACACGAGGCCCGTGTTCAAACCCATCATGCCGGTGTGCAGTGTTTCCACCAGCCTCTGGGCGCGCGCCAAGTCCTTCGTGTAAGCGTAGGAAACTAGGCCGTAGTCGGTGGAGTTAGCGAAGTTGACGGCCTCTTCCTCCGTGTCGAAAGGGACGACGGCGAGGACAGGCCCGAAAATCTCCTCTTTCAAAATGTCGCTGTCAGGCGCGACATCCCCAATGACGGTTGGCTCAACAAAGCTGCCGGGACCTGGGATTTCGAGGCCCCCAATCTTGATTGAGGCCCCCCGGTTCTTAGCGTCAGCGACCAGCGCCAGCGTCTTTTCAACCGCACCCTTGTTGATGAGCGGGCCGATCCGCACCGTTTCATCGGTGCCGCGCCCAATCTTCATGGCCTCCACCTGCTCGGTCACCCGGCGAATGAACTCTTCCGCGATCGGGCGCGCCACAATGAACCGGTTAGCGGCCGTGCAGGCCTGACCGATGTTGCGGAACTTCGCTTGAATCGCACCCTCCACCGCGGCGTCCAGGTCGGCGTCCTCGAACACGATGAATGGGGCGTTGCCACCAAGTTCCATAGAGGTCCTCAACACCCCATTTGCAGCCTGCTTCAAGAGTTGCTGGCCCACGGGGGTTGACCCGGTGAAAGAGAGTTTCCGCAGGTCAGGGTGGTCAATGATGTCCGCCGACACGGCCACAGACCGGCTGGTCGCAATCACGTTGAGGACCCCAGGTGGCAGGCCCGCTTCCTCAAAGATTTGGGCTAGGTAAATGGTGGTGAGGGGGGTGAGGGCGGCTGGCTTCACGATCACCGTCGTCCCGGCGGCTAGGGCCGGCGCGATCTTGCGGGTCGCCATCGCCAACGGGAAGTTCCAAGGTGTGATCAGGAAAGCGGGTCCCACCGGGTGTTTGGTGATGATCATGCGCCCCGTGTTCTCCGGGTTCGGGCCGTAACGTCCCTCGATGCGCACCGCTTCCTCACTGAACCAGCGGAGGAATTCAGCCCCATACGTGACTTCACCGCGGGCCTCCTCTAGGGGTTTGCCCATTTCGATGGTCATTAGGAGAGCGAAGTCTTCCGTCCTCTCAATGACCATGTCGAACGCGCGTCGGAGGATGTCTGCCCTTGTGCGGGGCGCTGTCGCCGACCACGCCGGGAACGCCGCCGCGGCCGCATCAACGGCTGCCACCCCATCTTCAACTGCCGCGTCAGCAATGGTTTTGAGCTTCTCTCCGGTGGCCGGGTCAAACACGTCCAGTGTTTCCCCGTCGGAGGCTGGGCGCCACTGCCCGCCAATGTAAAGGCCGTCTTGGACGCGCTCCAACAGTTCCGCTTCTTTTTCGGCCTGAGTCTTCTTGTCCGTCACTTTTCACCCTTCCGTGCAGCGGCCTAGCAGAACGCGCCGCTGCCATAGACTGTCCGCTTGTCGTGGTCGTGGCTTCGCCGCCACTCCCACTGATGCGGGGCCACCCACCGAAGGTGAGCCCACACCCCAACACTCACGATCGTATACGATTCGGGACGTGGGTGGCAAGGAGTAAAGTGGCGCGGCTGGCTAGGGTTTGAGAGTGGACAAATCGTGACGGATCGGCCTCGTTAAAATGCCCCTTGTCTACCTCGCACTAGATCGTATACGATCGCTGTAGGGACCACCCTTCCGGCGTTTTTTCTATGACGAAGTTGGCGCTGGTAATCAGCTTGACGAGGAGTTGACATGCTTTTCCACCATCACGGATACGTATCTGAAAACCCGCGCACCAAACCAGCGGC
Source organism: uncultured Actinomyces sp. (assembly GCA_964346255.1). Taxonomy (GTDB): domain Bacteria; phylum Actinomycetota; class Actinomycetes; order Actinomycetales; family Actinomycetaceae; genus Scrofimicrobium. The sequence goes on from CAYFUO010000010.1 coordinate 12,829, forward strand.
TAAAGAGGGGTTAGAACGCCCCGCTGAGCTGCCCGACAAAATGGACGTTCTCATTGTCGGTGGGGGCCCAGCCGGCATGATGTTGGCTGCGCAACTGTCCATGTTCCCAACGATCAGCACCCGCCTGATTGAGCGTCGACCTGAGCGGCTCATTTTGGGTCACGCTGACGGCATCCAGGCGCGTTCGGTGGAGACGTTTGAAGCTTTCGATTTCGCGGACGAGATCACCCATGAGGCTTACGAGATCACTCAGATGAACTTCTGGAACCGGGATCCCGAGAACCCGGATGAAATCGTGCGTTCAGAGATCACTTTTGATGACGAGCACGGCATTTCTGAGTTCCCCCACCTGATTGTCAACCAGGCGCGCGTCCTCGACTATTTCCGCGAGTTCGCGGAGGAGTCACCCAGCCGGTTCGAAGTTGACTGGGGCTGGGAGATGATCGACCTGGTCATTGAGGACGAGGGCGAATACCCGGTGAAGGTCACGGTTAAAGGCACCGCTGATTGGAATAAGGATGAGGAGCGCGTGGTTCACGCTAAGTACGTGCTCGGCGCTGACGGTGCTCACTCCCGGGTCCGCAAGAGCATCGGTCGGGAGTTGGTCGGTGCCCAGGCGAACCACGCTTGGGGGGTCATGGACATCCTGTACAACACGGACTTCCCCGACATTCGGACGAAGTGCGCGATGCAGTCTGCAGGGGGTTCCCTCCTGCTGGTCCCCCGCGAAGGTGGGTTCCTGGTGCGCCTGTACGTCGATTTGGGTGAGGTGCCCGAGGACGATGGCGGTCAGATCCGTAAGACGACGGTGGAGGAAGTCATTAAGAAGGCGAATGAGATCCTCGCCCCCTACAAGCTGGACGTGAAGCACGTCGCTTGGTCCAGTGTGTACGAGGTCGGCCACAGGGTCACCGACAAGTTTGATGACGTGCCCGAGGGGTCGGATGAGATGCCCCGCGTTTTCATTGCTGGGGACGCGTGCCACACGCACAGCGCTAAGGCGGGCCAGGGCATGAACGTTTCTATGCAGGACACGTTCAACTTGGGTTGGAAGTTGGCTTACGTGCTCACGGGACGCAGCCCGGAGTCCCTGCTGAACACCTACTCTGAGGAACGCCAGGTCATCGCCCAGAACCTGATCGACTTTGACCGCGAGTGGTCTTCCCTCATGGCGAAGGACGCTGATGAGTTCGAGGACGAGAAGGAGCTCGGCGATTTCTACGTCCGCACCCAAGAGTTCCCGATGGGTTTCATGACCGAATATGAGCCGTCCGTCCTCGTCCTTGACGACAAGTACCAGGACTTGGCTACGGGTTACCCGATTGGGAAGCGTTTTAAGAGTGCTGAAGTGGTCCGCGTGAATGACGCCAACGTTGTTCACATTGGTCACGCTCACAAGGCTGACGGCCGCTTCCGCTTTTACGCGTTCGCGGACCCGGCGGCGCCCGGCGATAAGGACTCTAGGACTGCGAAGTGGGCGGATTGGCTTGCGAACGACCCGGCTTCCCCGGTCGTGAAGTACACGCCCGCCGACGCGGACCCGGACTCCGTTTTTGATGTGAAGGTCGTGTACCAGCAGGATTACACGGACGTGAACGTTTACGACGCTCCCGCCATTTTCCGTCCCGCTGTTGGCCCCTTCGACGTGGAGGACACCAACAAGATTTACGCAGGTGGGTTGGGGACCGACATTTTTGAGGCGCGTGGGATCAACAAGGAAGATGGCGTGGTCGTGGTGGTGCGCCCAGACATGTACGTGTCAGCGGTGCTACCCATGTCCGCCACCGACCAGTTGGCCGCACTGTTTGATGGGTTCATGATCGAAGCGAACGCTTAGATGGCAGCCCACCCGCCACTTGTTGGTGCCGTGGCCGGCGGCGCTGGCGTGGGTGGGCGGTTGCGGTAGGAAACACTTTGGGGGCCACTCGTGAAGGGTGGCCCCCAAAGTTGTGCTTGCAGCCTGAGTCCAGCCGTGCCGGCCTAGTTTTTGGGACTTGGGGAGAGGCGTTCGCTCTAGGTGGCGACAGGTCCTTGCTGGGCGGCGTGAAACGCGCTGTTCCAGTGGCGCCTGCACCCTGCGTTTAGCGGCGTTCGACTTGGTCGATCCAGGGGAAAGTGTTCTCCGGGATCAGGCCACTGGTCCCCTCCGTCCACCCGTACTTGGAGAGGGCGAAAGAGTTCCCGTTCAGCGTGTTCCAACAGCTCATGCCACCCATCGTTGACAGGCAGGCGTCGAACCCTGTTGCGGAAGAGGTTGAGGCCGACAAGATGGGGGCTTGTCCGTTGTTGGTGCGGGACACGGGGGCCCTACTGCAATCCCAGTGCACCCCATCCAAGTCGACCACCAACGTTGCGGGCCCTGACCCGCAGCCGCCTTCCGTGACTGAGAAGTTGTAGTCGTAGACGGTGCAGGCAGTCGAAGTGGAACCCATTTCGCAGGCGACGTTCTGGTCGGGGGACACGAACCATGAGGCTTCCACGTGGTCGGGGGGAGCCGGGAAGTTGATCGTTGGGGCGACCGGCTCCAACGAGTAGTCGATTTCTGGTTCAACCTCTTCCACGGGTTCGGTCGCTTTGTCCTTGGCGACTTCTTCCTCCTCGGTTTCTTCCTCAGCGGGTTCAGTCACTTCAGGGTCCGGGGAGGCAACTTCTGTATCTTCCTTGTTGCCGGGGGAAAGAACTAGGAACCAGATGGCCGCCCCTATCACTACTGCGGCAAGGAAACCCACCACAGCCCACACCCAAATCGGCACGCCCGACTCTTCTTGCCCGGCCGCTGACGTTTGGGTGGGGGGTAGGGGCTGGGGGGTGGCGCTCGGAGGGGGAACGGGGGACGGGCCCTGAGCAGTTCTGGTTCCCGCTGCTGGAAGCATGTGGGGGGCGCCCGGTGCGGGGAGGGACGGCTGAGTGGCGGGAGGCTGCGCGGTCACTGCTGGGGCCGGGGCGGCCGGCACCTGGGGGACCCGTTTCGGCCTAGGTGTGGGGGCCTGGCCAACCTTTGGTTGCAGGACGGTTTCGTGGGTGGCTGTGCCCTCAGCGTTGGCGCTGCGGTTCGCTGCTCCTTGAGTCAGGACTGTCTCGTCGGTTGCGGCCAGCGGTGGGGTCCCCGCGTCACGCATGCTTCCATGGGTGAGGACCGTTTCATCAGTCGCTTCTTGGGATGAGGTTTCAGGATCGCTGTCGGCCGACTTTTCGGGCGTCCTTGATAGGACTGTCGCGTCCTCAACCCCACCCGCGGGCGCTTGTGAAGGCCCGGTTGAGTCACTTGGTGTAGCGAGCCTCCTTTTCGCCACCCCCTGAGCCTCAGGGTTCCCCCAAGTGGCTATCCACTCCAAAAGGCCCGGGTAGGTGGCCGGATTGTTCGCCACCGCAACCTGGTGTTTCGGGTCGGTGGCCAACTGCTGCAAGAGTTCGGGGGCAGAGTTCACGTCTCGCGCCAGTTCCTCTGGTGTGCTCATTTGTGGGTCCCTTCATGTGGCTCTGCTCGACGGAGAACAGGGCGCCGAAAAAAGTATAACGGGCGCCGCCACCCGGTTTCGGCCTCATTCGCCGGAGGACCTCCCCTGCAGCAGGTGCGGGGGCCGGTGAGCTAGAATGTCGGGACGAGACGCCACCGTTTCTAACCCGCCCATAGAGGAGCTCTCATGCGTGACTTCGGGTCGCAACCGGTCCCTTTGGCTGACGAAACCACGCTTCACGTTGGCGGCACGCCACGCCGCATGGTTAACGCAGCCACAGAAGAGGAAATGCTGGAGGTGCTGGACTCGCCCCAGTTCGGGATGGTGGGTGATGAGCCGCTGCTAGTGCTCGGCGGCGGATCCAACCTAGTGGTGAGTGGGGACCCGTTTCCCGGAACGGTTCTACGCGACCGACGCAGTGACATCCAGCCTTCGAAGGAAACAGTGTGCGACGGGACGATTGTGAACGTCGCGGCTGGAACCAACTGGGATGAGGTGGTCCAGTGGGCGGTGGAGGAAAACCTCAGCGGGATAGAAGCGTTGTCGGGGATCCCCGGTAGCGCTGGGGCGGCCCCCGTCCAAAACATTGGGGCGTACGGGCGAGAAATCGCCCGCAACCTAGTTGGCGTCCGCGTTTTCGACCGGTTAGAGGGGCGCGTCTTCTCCCTACCGAAGTCGGCGTTGGACCTCTCCTACCGGAACTCGATCATTAAAGAGTCCCTCTCCTCCAAGGCGGCGGGAGGCGGCAGGCTGTGGGGGCCGACGGGCAGGTGGGTGATCCTGTCCATCAAACTCTGTTTAGCGAACAGTGAAGAGTCCGCGCCCGTGCGGTACAGGGAGTTGGCGGAAACACTGGGAATCAGTGTTGGGCAGGGGGCGCCGCTTGCGGCAGTGCGCGAAGCTGTCCTCGCGATCCGCCGAAGCAAGGGCATGGTGTACAACCCCGCGGACCATGACACGTGGTCGGTTGGCTCCTTCTTCGTGAACCCGATCCTTGAAGAAACGGAGGCGGACCACCTGCTACCGTTTTCTGCCCCCCGCTTCCCTGTCGCGGACGTGGCGAAAGAACTCAGGGTCCAGCCGCAGAGGAAAACAGAGAACCCCCCAACTTACGTGAAAACTTCAGCGGCGTGGCTGATAGAGAGAGCCGGGTTCCACAAGGGTTTCGGGCTCACGCCCGACGCTCGGGCCCGCCTGTCCACCAAACACGTCCTAGCGATCACCAACCGTGGGGGAGCGACCACCAGCGACATCGTCGACTTGGCGCGGGCCGTGAGGGACGGGGTACAAGAACACTTCTCCATCACCTTGCATCCGGAGCCCGTTTTGGTTGGGGTGGAGATCTAGGGGGCCACCTTGGGCCGCCCACTGCAATGAGCGCATCCGCCAGCCCAAAGGTTACGGCTCCTAGCGGTAGACTCAGAAGCGAAGAAACGCTTCTGCGCGCCTACTGCCCCCTTGGCAGAGGCTGCAGTGGAAACTGACCTCGACTTTAAGGAGCTTCAGTGGAGAAGATCAAAGTAGTTGGCCCCGTAGTGGACCTCGATGGCGACGAGATGACCCACATCATTTGGGAGTTCATCAAAGATCGCCTCATCTTCCCCTACCTAGACATTGATTTACGCTACTTCGACCTGTCCATCCAGAACCGGGACGCAACCGATGACCAAGTGACCGTCGACGCGGCGGAAGCCATCAAGAAGTACGGGGTTGGCGTCAAGTGCGCGACAATCACCCCGGATGAGGCCCGCGTGGAAGAGTTCGGGTTGAAAAACATGTGGAAGTCCCCGAACGGGACCATCCGAAACATTTTGGGTGGGGTGATTTTCCGTGAACCCATCATCATCGACAACGTGCCCCGCCTAGTTCCCACTTGGACGAAGCCGATCGTGGTTGGCCGCCACGCTTTCGGCGACCAATACCGTGCGACGGACTTCAAGGCCCCCACGGGTGGGACAGTTACGCTCACCTTCACACCAGACGATGAGTCAGAGCCGATGGAGTTCGAGGTCGTCCAAATCCCCGAAACTGGTGGCGTCGTGATGGGGATGTACAACTTTAACGATTCGATTCGGGACTTCGCTCGCGCCTCCTTCTCTTACGGCCTGCAACGCGGTTACCCCGTGTACCTGTCAACAAAGAACACGATCCTCAAGGCCTACGACGGCCAGTTCAAGGACATTTTTGAAGAAGTGTTCGAAAGTGAGTACAGGGAAGCGTTTGACGCGGCGGGTCTCACCTACGAACACCGACTGATCGATGACATGGTCGCTGCGGCCCTCAAATGGGAGGGCGGCTACGTTTGGGCTACCAAAAACTATGACGGCGACGTCCAGAGCGACATTGTTGCTCAAGGGTTCGGTTCCCTCGGACTCATGACTTCCGTGCTGATGACCCCCGACGGGAAAACTGTTGAAGCGGAAGCAGCCCACGGCACCGTCACCCGCCACTACCGGGAACACCAGAAGGGCAACCCCACTTCAACGAACCCGATAGCGTCGATTTTTGCGTGGACGCGGGGGCTCGCGCACCGCGCAAAACTGGATGAGACTCCGGACGTCGCGAACTTCGCCGCAACACTGGAAGATGTGGTCATCAAAACGGTGGAAAGCGGGCAGATGACCAAAGACCTCGCTCTGCTGATCGGGCCTGAACAGCCGTGGCTCACCACCGAACAGTTCCTGTCAGCGGTGGACCAGAACCTAGCGGCGCGCCTAGACCCACAGTGAGCGTGGCGGGACTCTGAGCGGGCACGAACTTCTACGAAAAGACCCATTGTCAAGGGAAGGTGTTTCAGTGAAAACCGGGGCTGCTAAAGACCTCATTGATGGCGTGAACCCTACGACGGGTGAGCCCATAAAGTTGGGTGTCTTAACTTCAGGGGGAGACGCGCAAGGGATGAACGCGGCCGTGAGAGCAGTGGTGCGCACAGCCCTCGCCGCCGGCGCTGAACCCTACGCCCTCCTTGAAGGTTGGGAGGGGGCGGTCAGGGGCGGAAAGTACATCAAGAAGATGGACTGGTCCTCCGTTTCCTCCATCCTGAACAGGGGTGGGACCGCGATTGGCACCGCGCGTTCTCAGGAGTTCCGTGAGTGTGAGGGGCGCCAAAAGTCTGTGGCCCACCTGATCGAGCGTGGCATCGACCGGCTGATCGTCATTGGTGGCGACGGGTCACTGACGGGGGCCAACGAGTTCCGTAAGGAGTGGTCCGCCCACTTGGAGGACCTAGTGGCGTCCGGTGAGATCACTGCTGAACAGGCGGCCGCTCATCCCTCCCTCACCCTCATCGGGTTGGTTGCCTCCATAGACAACGACTTGGTCGGCTCGGACATGACTATTGGGACCGACTCGGCATTGGCTCGCATCGTTGACGCCATGGACATGATCTCCTCCACGGCTGCCGCACACCAGCGCACTTTCATTGTGGAGGTGATGGGTAGGCGTTGCGGTTACCTCCCCCTCATGGCGGCGGTTGCTGGTGGCGCCGACTACGTGTTCGCCCCGGAAATGCCGGCGCAAGACGGCTGGCAGCGTGAGATGGCTGAGAAACTGGAAGCGGGGCGCGAAGCTGGTCGCCGCGAGTCCATGATTGTTGTTGCCGAGGGCGCGCGGGACTGCGCGGGGCAACGGATCACCGCTGATGACGTGAAGCGGGCTTTGGAACAAGAACTCAATGTTGACGCCCGAGTGACCATCTTGGGTCACATTCAACGTGGTGGCGCCCCGTCCGCTTACGACCGGTGGATGTCGACCCTCCTCGGCTACTGCGCTGTCCAAGAGGTGTTAGAACCCGCAGCTGTTGGGACCGCCTCGATCCTTGGGGTTCGACGGAACCGGGTGGCGCGCCTGCCTTTGGAGAAGACGGTTGAGGACACGAGGGCCGTGGAGAAGCTGGTCGAACAGGGCGACTATGAGGCGGCCCGTCGAGCACGCGGAACCAGTTTCTACCAGATGGGGAACATTTTTGAGATCCTCTCCGCCCCACCCACCGACCAAGAGGTGGCTAAGAACGCGAAGAGGGTCGCGGTGCTGCACGCAGGTGGCCTCGCGCCCGGCATGAACACGGCTGCGCGCGCCGTCGTTCGCCTAGGCTTGAACAAGGGGTGGGAGATCCTTGGCGTGCAGGGGTCGTGGGCGGGCCTCACCGACGAGAACATTCGTACCCTACGTTGGGATGACGTTGAGGGTTGGGCGTTCGATGGGGGAGCAGTCCTTGGGACCCGTCGACCCGTCCCATCTAAACGGGACTTCTACCATTTGGCTCGCGCCATTGAACGCAATGATATCGACGCGCTGATAGTCATAGGTGGTTTCGCCGCCTATGAGGCTGTGCGGGACATGTGGGAGGAACGCTTCAACTATCCTGCCCTGGAAATCCCCATGGTCCTGCTTCCCACCACGATCGACAACAACCTGCCCGGAAGTGAGCTGTCCATCGGCGCGGACACCGCAATCAATAATGCGGTGTGGGCGTTGGACCGCATGAAAGAATCCGCTGCGGCTTCGCGTAGGTGTTTCGTTGCGGAAGCGATGGGACGCAAGTGTGGGTATTTGGCTTTGATGTCTGGGATGGCGTCGGGTGCCGAGTACGTGTACTTGAACGAAGAACCCCTCACGCTGGATGGCCTCTCTGAAGACATTGACTTGTTGCGCAAGTCGTTCAAGGTGGGGCGCAACGTGTTCCTAGTCGTCATGAATGAGGAGACCTCCACCCACTACGACCGACGGTTCCTCGCCCAAGCGATGGAGGCCGCTGGTGAAGGACTATTCGACGTTCGTAACTCCGCCCTCGGATACATCCAACAGGGTGGTGACCCAACAGCGTTCGACCGGCTACTTGCCACACGCCTCGCTAATGCCGCCGTGAAACAGTTGAGGAAACAGTTCAAGAAGGAACAGCACAAGGCGGTTTACTTGGGGGTCGCACCGGACGGGATCACTGTTCAAAGGATTGAACGGATGAACCAGGAGATTGACTTTGAGGCGCGCCGGCCGAAAGACCAGTGGTGGCTACCTCTGCGGGAAGTGACGGAACTGGTTTCCTTCCGCTACTCAAATGTTCCGGTGAAGAAAGTTCTGCTCGCTGACGTGCCAGAACCAATGCGTGGCCTGTAGGCCGGCGCCCGCGAGAACCCAAGATCACTAGTGACCGCCGACCAGGTTGGGCACAGATACGGAGAGACAGTTGACTGAACAGACAGCACCGATAGACCCAGAGACACTGCCAGCGTGGATGGCCCTCGACATCATGGCAGCCAGCTTCGTGCCCAACATTCCCGGGTGGTTCGAACAAGACCCGGGCCGCGCGGAACGCTACACGTTCAACGCTGCGGGACTACACGTGGACCTGTCGAAGAACCTGATCACGGAAGAAGTGTTCGACGCTCTACTACAGCTCGCTGAACAGGCGGAGGTCGAGGACTACCGGGACCGCATGCTCGCGGGCGAAAAGATCAACGTGACAGAAAACCGCGCTGTCCTTCACACGGCTCTGCGACTACCCGAGGGCGAGGAACTGGTTGTGGACGGCGTGGATGTTGTGCCCGACGTTCACGAACAGTTGGAGAAGGTATTCCGGTTCGCGGACGCGGTCCGGGACGGCTCCTGGACTGGGGTTACGGGGAAGCCACTCACGACAATCGTGAACGTGGGGATCGGTGGCTCCGACCTTGGCCCAGTGATGGTGTACGAGGCGCTGCGCCCCTACGTGAAGGAGGGGATGGAAGCCCACTTCATTTCCAACGTGGACCCCACTGACGTCGCCGAAACCGTCCAAGATTTGGATCCCGAAACGACCTTGGTTGTGGTGACGTCTAAGACGTTCACCACCCTGGAGACGATCACGAACGCGAAGGCCGTGCGCGCTTGGTTCTTGGACACCTTGGTGGAGCAGGGCGTGCTCCCCTCCACTGATGGCCCGGAGGCGAAAGAGGCGATCTCTAAGCACTTCATCGCCGTGTCCACCGCCCTCGACAAGGTGGAAGACTTCGGCATCGATCCGAACAATGCGTTCGGGTTCTGGGATTGGGTGGGGGGACGCTACTCGGTGTCCTCAGCGGTGGGGACATCGCTGGCGATCGTCCTCGGACCCAAGAACTTCCGCGAATTCTTGAAGGGGCTGCACGAAATGGACCGCCACTTCGCCACTGCGAAGCCGCGGGAAAACGTGCCCCTCATAATGGGTCTGCTGAACGTCTGGTACACGAACTTCCTTGGCGCAACCTCGCACGCTGTGCTGCCCTACTCCCAGTATTTGCATCGGTTCCCCGCCTACCTGCAGCAGATGACGATGGAATCGAATGGGAAGGCTGTCAGGTGGGATGGCTCGCCAGTCTCCTATGACACGGGGGAGATCTTCTGGGGGGAGCCTGGCACCAACGGCCAACACGCTTTCTACCAGCTCATCCACCAGGGCACGCGACTGATCCCAGCCGACTTCATCGCGTTCGTGAACCCACGCCACCCGGTGGTGGTGGACGGGAAAGACATGCACGAGCTTTTGCTCTCCAACTTCTTCGCCCAAACGAAAGCTTTAGCGTTTGGGAAGAGCCCGGCGGAGGTCCGCGCTGAGGGCACCCCAGACAACCTGGTGATGGCCCGAGTTTTCACCGGGAACCGGCCCACCACATCCATCATGGCGGTCGACTTGGACCCAAGGACATTGGGTGCGCTCATCGCCCTGTATGAGCATCTCACGTTCGTGGAGGGCGCCATTTGGGGGATTGACTCCTTCGACCAGTGGGGCGTTGAGTTAGGTAAGGTGCTCGCCAACCAGGTTTTGCCGGCCATGGAGGGCGACAAAGAAGTGCTGGATGGGATGGACCCCTCCACGAAGGAGCTAATCACCTACTACCGCGACAACCGCGACCACTGACGGCCCACTCACTGCTCGGCCGCCAAGCACAGGGGCCCGGATTGTGCGTAGGCAGGCAGGCATGTGAGGGGCACCTCCAATAGACTGAAATCAACGACGGACACACTTTTAGAATCTACGAAGTTCCAACCATAAGGAAAGAGAGTTCTCATGAAAGAAGCACGTACCGTAACCGTCACTGGGGCGGCCGGCAACATTGGTTACGCCCTGCTGTTCCGGATCGCTTCAGGTGCCCTGTTCGGCCCTGACACTCCAGTGCGCTTGCAGTTGCTGGAGATCCCGCAGGCCGTTCGCGCCGCTGAAGGCACCGCCATGGAACTGCATGACTCCGCGTTCCCACTGCTCGACTCAGTGAACGTCTACGACGACATCGATAAGGCTTTCGATGGGACGAACGTGGCGATGCTGGTCGGGGCCCGCCCTCGTACGAAGGGTATGGAGCGGGCGGACCTGCTGGAGGCCAACGCCGGTATTTTCGTCCCGCAGGGTCGCGCTTTGAATGAGAACGCGGCTGAGGACGTGAAGATCGTGGTGGTCGGCAACCCTGCGAACACGAACGCGGTGATCGCTCAGAATGCGGCGCCAGACATTCCTCCGCAGCGTTTCACTTCCATGATGCGTCTTGATCAGAACCGGGCTATGTGGCAGTTGGCGAAGAAAACTGACTCCCTAACCCGGAACGTGAAGAACGTGGTCGTGTGGGGGAACCACTCGGCGGACCAGTACCCGGACGTTTCGTACGCGACGGTGAACGGGATCCCCGCGGACGACCTAGTGACTGAGAAGTGGTTGGACGACTACTTCCGTCCCACGGTGGCGAAGCGGGGCGCGGCGATCATTGAGATGCGTGGAGCGTCTTCCGCGGCTTCCGCAGCGTCTTCAGCGATCGACCACGTTTACAACTGGGTGAACGGCACTCCGGAAGGTGAGTTCGTCACGGTTGGCCATTACTCTGACGGCAGCTACTACGGGGTGCCTGAGGGGCTCTCGTTCGGCTTCCCATGTGTTTCCACGAATGAGGAATACCAGGTTGTGACCGACTTGGAGATCAGCGAACCCACTCGGGTTGGCATCGACCACAACATTGCGACTCTCGTGGAAGAGTACGACGCTGTGAAGGCGATGGGCTTCATCAACTAACCCACGTGTTTAACGTCCCAGGTGGGCACCCACCCACCTGGGACAAACGTGTTCAGGCCGAGACGCCACTTGGGGCGCAGTCTTTTGAGAGTCGAGGAGGACTAGTGAGCGCGAATGAACGGGAGCGGTCTGTCCTCCAAGCCGCGCAGCTCTACCACTTGGATGGTTTGACTCAGGCGGCGGTCGCCGACCGTTTAGGGGTGACGCGTTGGACGGTGAGCCGCCTACTGCAGGAAGCGGTGGACCGCGGGATCGTGAAGACGCGCATCGAGCACCCCTACGCGCGCCTGCCGGACTTGGAAGAGCGTCTGAAAGAAAAATATGGGTTGGTGGACGCGCGGGTAGTCCCCAGCATGAAAACCCGCGCGGAGACCTTCGTTTCGGTGGCGAGGACGGCCGCCGACTTCCTATCAAACATTCGGCCTCAACCAGCGGTGGTGGGGGTCGGCTGGGGTAAGACGACTGCGGCGATAGCGAGAGCTATGAAGCAGGGCTGGAACCCGGGCGTTGAGGTCGCTCAAACGAACGTTGCGCCCGCGGAGGTCGGTGAACTTCTTGCGAGTGGGCCCGTTCGGATCCTCGCGGCTCGCGGGCCGGGCAGAGAATTCCTGTTGGAGGGCCCAACCGTCGCTAAAACCCCGGCGGAAGCGCAAGCAGTGATGAACGAGGACGGGAACCGCGAAACCCTAGAGAAGGCCGCCTCCGCGGAGGTGTACCTGTATTCTCCCGCGGCCCTCGAGGAAGCGACGCTGCTGGTGCGTGGGGGCGGTCTGAAACCGGCTCACGTGGAAGCACTCCGAGCCATGGGGGCGACGGGTTCGGTTTTGTGCACGTTCGTGAACGAAAGGGGAGAACCTGTTTCCTCTGAACTGCAAGTGCGCACGGTTGGCACGCCACTTGCGAACCTTAGGGGTGACGGCACGTCGATTGTTACGGGTTACGGGACGTGGAAGGTACCTGCTTTCAGGGCCGCGTTGAACGGCGGGTATGCGAATGTGCTGATAACCGACCGGAAACCTGCTGAGGGGCTGCTGGAAGACTAGCGCCCTCGGTCACTTGAACGTCACGGGGCGGCGGGTGGGCTGCCCGGTGGACACTCTTTTTTGGGTGGGGGGCCGCTGAAGTAGAGTTGGGCCGTTACAGGTTTCCCGTGGCTGCGGCCACCCGTCTACCAGGAGTTATGTTGTCGAACCCAAGCCACAACCAGCCGCTTTCAGAAGTGGACCCGGAAATCAGTGCTGTGCTCGATGGGGAGTTGGGACGCCAGCGGGACACGCTGGAGATGATCGCATCAGAGAACTTTGTGCCGGTCGCGGTCCTTGAAGCGCAGGGGTCAGTGCTCACCAACAAGTATGCGGAGGGGTATCCGGGCCGCCGGTACTACGGGGGTTGTGAGTGGGTGGATGTCGCTGAAGAGTTGGCGATCGAGAGGGCCAAAGACCTGTTTGGTGCCGATTTTGCGAACGTGCAACCCCACGCGGGCGCCCAAGCCAACGCTGCCGCACTGCAGGCGCTGGCGAAGCCGGGCGACCGGATTTTGGGTATGGAACTGGCGCATGGCGGGCACCTCACTCACGGGATGAAAATCAACTTTTCGGGGCGCTTCTACGAGGCTCACTCTTATGGGGTGGACCCAGAAACGTATGTGCTGGACATGGAAGAGGTCCGCAGGCGGGCCCACGAAGTGCAGCCGGCAGTGATCATTGCCGGCTGGTCCAGTTACCCTCGTCACCTCGACTTTGAGAAGTTCAGGGAGATCGCTGACGAGGTCGGCGCGGCGCTGATGGTGGACATGGCCCACTTCGCTGGGCTGGTGGCAGCGGGCTTGCACCCCTCGCCCGTTCCTTACGCGGACGTGGTGACCACCACCGTGCATAAGACTCTTGGTGGCCCCCGTTCGGGGATGATCTTGTCCGCGCGGGGCGACCAGTGGGGGAAGAAAATCAACTCTGCCGTGTTCCCGGGGCAGCAGGGTGGGCCACTGATGCACGTGGTGGCAGCGAAGGCGACTGCTTTGAAGCTGGCGGGTACGGACGACTTCAAAGAACGTCAAGAGCGCACTTTGGCTGGGGTGAAAATCCTGAGTGACCGCCTGCTGGAAGATGACGTGAAGGAGGCTGGCATCTCAGTTTTGACGGGTGGGACGGACGTGCACTTCGTCCTCGTCGACCTGCAAAACAGTCCCTTGTCTGGTGCTGATGGTGAGGACTTGTTGCACCAGGTTGGGGTGACGGTGAACAGGAACGCTGTGCCGTTTGACCCGCGGCCGCCGCGAGTCACTTCGGGTTTGAGGATTGGCACGCCCGCCTTGGCGACTCGTGGTTTCACGGAGGAAGACTTCGCGGAGGTGGCGGACATTATTGCGACGACCCTCGTGCAAGGCGCGGCCGGCCAGTTCGATGAGGAACCGTTGAAACAGCGGGTGAAGGCGCTCACGGACAAGTACCCGCTGTACCCGGGGCTCGACCAGTGAAGTATCCCTGGCCCGAGAGCGCGGCAGATGCGAACGGAAGTGCGGGGCGTGAGGAACGGCCAGAGGCCCGGCCTCTAGATGGAGCGGCTCTAGCGAAAGACATCAAGCGTGACCTTGCCGCCCGGGTCGCCCAGTTGAATGAGCGCGGCATCCACGTGGGGTTGGGTACCATCCTGGTCGGTGACGACCCGGCTTCCAACCTGTACGTGCGGTGGAAGCACCGGGACTGTGAAGAAGTTGGGATCGGCTCAACGTCAGTGTGCCTCCCCGGGGACGCTACGCAGGCCGAAGTGTTGGAGGCCGTTGACGAGTTGAACGCTGACCCTTCCTGCACTGCGTTCATTGTGCAGTTGCCGCTCCCGGAACATTTGGATGCGACGGAAGTGTTGCAGCGGATAGACCCGAAGAAGGACGCTGATGGCCTTCACCCCCAAAACTTGGGGTCCCTGGTGGAGGACGTGGATGGCGTCCAAGACAATCCGAAGCCCTGCACGCCGCGCGGCATCATCCGCTTGCTGGAGGCTGGGGGCGTGGACTTGAAGGGCAAACGGGTTTGTGTTGTTGGGCGCGGGCTCACGGTCGGGAGGCCACTCGGCTTGATGTTGACGAGCCGCCCGGTTGGGGCCACCGCGATCCTTTGCCACACGGCCACAGAAGACTTGGGTGCGGAGATGGCTGTCGCCGACGTCATCGTTGCTGCGGCTGGCGTGCCCGGCATGGTGAAGGCGGAAGACGTGAAGCCGGGTGCCGTCGTCGTTGATGTGGGTGTGGGGCGCGCGGATGGGAAGGTGCTCGGTGACGTCGCTGATGGCGTCCAATACGTTGCTTCCGCGTTGACCCCGAACCCGGGCGGTGTTGGACCTATGACGCGGGCGATGCTGCTGCAAAACGTGGTGGAGGCAGCGGAAAGGAACGCTGCGGAAGTCCTGAAGTGAAGGTGGGCGGGGCTCTACCGTTGGGTTCCGCCCCACACTTTTGCTGCTAGTGCGCTAGTTTTTCGTGTTCAGCGTGCTTTTCAGAGTCGATCTGTATTGTCGCGTGGTTGATGCTGACACCAAAAGAGTCGGCAAGCAGGTTCTGCAGTGAATGCAGTAGGCTCACGGTCTCACCGTCTTTCACGCATTGGTCTGAGACGACTACGTGCGCGGTCAAGACGTTTACGCCTGTCCCGATTTGGGAGGCGTGCAGGTCATGCACTTCAACGACCTGGGGGAACGCCATCATCGCGTCGCGCACTTCCCCTAAGTCCAACCCGTCTGGGGTGCGCTCCAACAGGACCCGCACCGCTTGGCGCAAGATTGCGATGGCCCGGAACCCGATCATGAGGCTGATCGCCAGTGACGCTATGGAGTCCGCGTAAAACCACCCGGTCCAAAGTGCTATCAGCGCTGCCACTATGACCGCCACTGACCCCAGAGCGTCAGCGGTCACCTCCAGGAAGGCGGCCCGCAAGTTCAGGGAGTCTTTGCGGCCCCCGAACAGTAGGCCCATGGAAGCAACGTTCGCGGTTAAACCGATGGCGCCCACTATGAGCATTGGGATCGGTTCGATCACTTCGGGGTTGAAGAGCCTTTCAACCGCTTGCCAGACAATGACGACGCTGAGCACGGTGAGGAGCCCGGCTTGGAGGCCGGCCCCAAGGATTTCTGCACGCGCGAACCCCCACGTCCACCGGTCCGACCGGGGTCTCGCCATGAGGTGAGCGGTGATCAGCGCGATCACGAGTCCCATGGAGTCGGCGGCCATGTGCGCAGCGTCAGCTATTAGCGCGAGGGAGCCGCTCAGGATCCCGCCAACTATTTCAACTACGAGGACGAGCCCAGTCACCCCCAGCGCCCACGCCAGCCTCCGCTTGGACGTCGGGGTTTGGGGGCCTTCACTTACGGAACCGTGGTCATGCATGTCAATCGGCTTGAAGTCTACCCCACGACTTTGGAGAGCCCACGCTCCTCGGTCCCGTTCGGGAGGGGGCCACCGGTTTCCTGGCGGACGCTGTGTCAACGTGGCCGGCGCTCTTTTGGCATACTGGCCGCGTGAATGAACCTATAGAGAACACCGAGTCCTTGTCGGTCACAACCATGAACGTGAACGGCATCCGCGCAGCCTTCAGGAAGGGTCTGGGAGAGTGGTTGGAAGCAGCTCAACCCGACGTGCTGCTCTTACAGGAGGTGCGGGCTGAACCCCATATTGCTGAGGCCCTCCTCGGCGATGGTTGGGACACGGTGGTCCATGACAGCGCAATCAAGGGTCGCTCCGGGGTTGCAGTTGCGGTCAACAAGCGCAGTGGGAGAGCATCGATTTCACGCGAGAACGCCCCCACCACGGGCCTGCGGTCCGATGAGAAACCTGAAGATACGGGGCGCTGGTTAGAGGTCCCACTAGAGACGGCGGGTGGCGGGCTCCGCGTTGTGTCCGCCTACTTCCATGCCGGACAGATCCGCCATCCGAAGCAGGAGGCGAAGATGGCCCACTTGGACGCCGTGAACACGCGGATGGACGAGATGCTAGACCAGTCGGCAGCTGGTGGGCCTCAGACTCTCGTGGCGGGCGACTTCAATGTTGTTCGGTCAGAGACGGACATTAAGAACTGGAAGGGCAACTACCGGAAAACCTCGGGAGTGTTGGATGAGGAGATGGAGTACTTGAACCGGTGGGTGGAAGACGGTTGGGCTGACACGGTTCGAGACTTGTTTGGTGGTGGCCACGGGCCTTACTCGTGGTGGTCGTGGAGGGGACGCGCTTTCGACAACGACACGGGTTGGCGCATTGACTATCAGTATGCGACACCCGCGTTGGGGCGCCGCGCCCGCGCTCACGAAGTGCATCGGGCCCCCGCTTGGGACCAAAGGATTTCCGACCACGCGGCCGTAACTGTCATCTACCGCATGTGACGCGCAGCCGGGACACCCCAACCGAACGCACAGCGGTGGTTCATTCCCCCAACCGAACGT
>CAYFUO010000011.1:0-29495 GCA_964346255.1 uncultured Actinomyces sp.
CCGCCTCGCGCGTCAGCGTTCAGGTTCGGCCGAAGTAAAAGTCGGCCTCCGCCGCCTCCCTCCACTTTGTTGACCGCCCTAACCGTGGCGACACTTCACACCCGCGCAGGTGACGGACCCCTTCTGGATCCCAGCCCCACTACGTGCAAGCCAACAGCGGCTTGAAGTCGGGCTTGGGGGTCGCCAGCCCCGTGCAAGGAAACCAGCGATCCTCTCAAGAAAGACTCCAAAACAGCCGGTAGCCCGGGTCACCCGAGAGAAACCAGGAAAAGACGCAAACGCACCCAACGAACCGGGGCACTAAAACGACAAGAGTCAGGAGAGAAAAACCGCGACTGAAAGGCCACACGGAGCTCGGTATAACGCGTTTTGACGCTTTACAGGCTCCTCCGGCTGGTTCCCTTGAGGATTTGGACTACTTGTCAGCGTCTCGGACCCGTTGTCCCCGGCGTCCATGTGGTCCAAATGTCCTACAGCGCGCCCGAACGCGGCGGAGGCGAACCTAGACCGAGAAAATCCTGGCCAAAGTCGAGTTTGACCTTGGGAGAGTCGGGCTATTCCTCGTCTGGGACGTCACGAACCTCTTCGAAACCGAGGCCCTGATACAGCTCTAAGGCTGCCGGCATCTGCGCGCCATCCAAGCGGAGAGCCAACGAATCGTAGCCCCAAGAGGAAACGCGTCGCGCCAGTTCGCTCACCAAGGCGGTTGCGACCCCTTGCCGCTGCCACCTGTTGTCCACCATCAGGTCCAAGATGAACGGTCCGCGAGGCACACCTTCGAACGGGGGATCTAGAACCAAGAAGGCGGCTCCGACAAGCTCCCCATCCACCCACGCCCCCACGAACGAATCGTCCCGAGGGGCACCGAACGCTCCATCGAAGTAGAGGCGCATCTCGTCGGTTGCGTCCCACAGGTTTTCAGCGATTTGCGGCTGGCAGTAGGCAGCGAGCGACAGAGCCGCCAAGGCGGGCACGTCGTAAATGGTCAGGGTCGCTAAGTCCAACCCCTCCCCATGACTTTCACCTTCGACGGACTGGGTTTGCGCTTGTAATGTGAGCTCGCTCATGGCTTAAGGCTAGTGGAAAACGCGCTCAACGTTGGGGGTTTGACTTCGCGACAGGTGGTCAGCTGGCATTCGGCGGGCGGCCGACATCGCCCCATCCACAGGTTCCCCATAGGGTCCCACGCGGACCGGAGGTAGGCGATACTGTGGGGCGGGAGGGAGAACAATGCGGTTTTTAGCGACAGCAGACTGGCAGTTAGGCATGAGCGCTCACTACCTAGATGATGATGCTCGACCCCGCTACCACCGGGCACGCTTCGACGTAGTGAAGAGGATCGGCAGGCTCGCGAAGAAACGTGGCGCCCAGTTCATCGTGGTGGCTGGCGACGTGTTTGAATCCAACCAGGTGGGCCGCACGTATGTGGTGAACGCTTTGGAGGCGTTGAAGTCAGCGGCTCCCATCCCCGTGTATTTGCTGCCCGCCAACCATGATCCTTTGGATGCCGCGTCCGTCTACGACTCCCCAGACTTCGTTGACAACTGCCCGCCGCATGTTCATGTTCTCCGCGACACCGACCCCGTGCGGGTGCCGACGGGACCAGTGGAAAGCGGCGTGGGGGAGACCGTGGAAGTGGTGGGGGTGCCTTGGCACACCAAGTTCCCCTCCTCGAACCTATTCGAAGAAGCGGTGGAAACTCTCCCAGAAAAAGACCCGGACACGACGCGGGTCATCGTCGCTCATGGCGCCACCATCCAGTTCGACTCTTCTCAGCCTGACGCCACGTTCGTTGACGCGGAGGTTGCCACGCGCGCACTCGACGAAGGCAAAGCGGACTTCGTAGTCCTCGGGGACCGCCACTCGACCACGGAAGTCGCGGAAAGCATTTGGTACCCGGGAAGTCCGGAGGTGACTTCGCGGGTCGACACGGATGCTGGCAACGTACTCGTTATTGACGTTGAGGATTTGGCCAACGGTAGGGAGCAGACCGTGGAGAAAGTTCCCGTCGGGTCTTGGGTCTACCGCGTGATCCAAGCTGAGCTGCACAACTTGGAGGAGGTGGAGGAGCTGCTCCTCCAACTAGACCCGCCCGAGAACAAGAGCTCTAGGCCCGAGGGCGTGCCAGCAACTTCAGACAGGCCGCAACCCGGTGGCGACCTAGAACTCGACGAGGAACTGCAGCCCGCCAAGGACCGGACACTCGTGTGGCTGAAACTTTCCGGCGCCTTGACGACAGCGCAGAAGGCGCGCCTAGATGACGGTCTCGCGAAAACCCGCCAACTCTACGCCCTGCTGGAAATCTGGCAGCGCCACTATGACATCACCGTCCTACCGGACGAACAGGATTTTTCAGACCTTGGACTCTCCGGCTTCGGATCCAGCGCTTTGGAAGAACTACTCGACCTAGCCAAGGGTGGCGATTCGGTCGCCGAGGACGCCTTGAACCTTCTTTACCGGTTAGGTGTAGGGGCCGCAGGAGCGAAAAAATGAGGATCACCAGTTTGCGGTTGCAGAACTTCCGGGGCGTAGAAGACCGTACCGTCACCTTCGCTGACGGGGTCACCATCGTCGAAGGCGACAATGAAGCCGGCAAATCGTCCCTCACGGAGGCGCTCAGGCTGCTGAGGACGGTGCCCGACCGCTCAAGAATGAAGGCCATCAGGGACGTCCAACCGATTGGTACGGACTTGGCTCCCAAAGTGACGCTAGTGGGCGAGTCCGGTCCGTACGCTTTCACTTATCAGAAGCAGTGGTTGAGAACCCCCTCAACAGAACTCGCATTGACTAAACCGCAACACGAGCGGCTGTACGGCGCGCAAGCGGTCGAGAAGTTCGACAAAATCCTAGAGACCACCTTGGACCTAGATCTGCTGGATGCTCTCGAAATTGTGCAAGGGAAAGCGTTGGACCAGCCCAGCTTGGGGTCGATCCGTGCAGTCCGTAGCGCCCTCGCCAACGCAGAAAAAGCCGACTCCGGCTCGGGAGAAACTCCCGATGCGGTCACCGGCGACTCCCTGAAACAGGGGGACCAACTCATGAGTTTGGTCGAGGCCGAACATGAGCGCTACTACACGAAAACAGGGATAGCCCGAGCGGAGCTGAAGCAAGCACGAGACGACCTCCAGAAGGCCCAAAAGCGAGAAGCGGAAGCGAAGGCCGCGAGCAGCGAAATGGGCCAGTTGAAGGAAGACTATGAGGACCTCGGTCGGGAGAAGGTCCGCATCGACGGTCAAGCGGGGGAGGCCAGCAACAAGCTACGCGACCTGCAGAAGGTGCAAGCCGCCATCGACACCGTGACGGCGGAGGTTGATAGCGCGAAACAAAACCAGATCGCTTTGGAGGCGCGGGCCAAATATGCAGAAGCGCTCTTGAAACAGCAGGCCGATCTCGTCGCGCAGGTGACGGACCTGGAGGAGCGGAAGAAAGTGCTCGGCGATGGCCTCGCCGAATCCAAGGGTTCGTTAGAGACTTCGGAGGCTCGCCACACTGAGAAGAAGGAGGTGGAGCAGAAGGCCCAGTCGGCGCTGAGTGGCGCGCAGGCGGCTAAGGACGAGGCGACGCTTGCCGCAACTAGGCTGAAGGAGACAGCTGAACTGTTCCGTTTACAGGAGCGCAAGTCTCGCCTCGATGAGGCTTACAAAACCCGGGCGAAGGCACGCGAAGACTTAGAGCGGCTGGTCGTAGACGATGAGGTGCTCGAGCGTTTGCGGGACTTACAGACGAAGGTTGCGGGGGCGAGAAGCGCTCTGGAGGCCGCGACCGCCACAGTCAAGGTGGAGTCCCTCGGCGCTGACCAGGTGATCATAGAGGGTAAGGAGGTTCGCGACTTCCCTGAGGAGCGGCTGGTCACCGAACCGCTGGCGGTCGAAGTTCCCGACCAAGTTAGGGTTACGGTTTCCCCACCCAAGGACGCTGGTGCTTACGAGGACGACCTGCGAGACGCGGAAGAACAACTCAACACTCGCCTCAAGGAGGCGGGCGTCGGCTCGGTGGTAGAGGCCGTGCAACACAATGCTGCTCGCCAAACCGCGCAAACTGAGGCGAAGATCGCTGACGGACTGATCCGCGACCTAACGGAAGAGCTTAGCGCCCAAGATCTGGCGGACCGCATCGCCACTTTGACTTCAAGAATCGGAGACGTCCCAGACGCCGCCCCCACTGCCAGTGAACTTGAGGCCGCGCAATGGGAACTGGACGCGGCGGGGGAGAAGGAACGAGCCGCCGCGGAGGCTCACGCTGCCGCCACCGAACAGTTAGCCGCAGCCGCGAAATCTGTGCAGGAGGCCGAAGCGCAGGTGGGACGCGAGAAGGCTCTCTTCGACCAGGTGACAGAACAGTTATCACAGGCGAAAGTTAGGGCGGGGGAAGCAAAGTTGTCGCTGGAGGACCTCCAAACCAAGAGCGACGAGGCTGCGCAAGCCGCGAAGGTGGGTCAAGAGAACCTAGAGGCCGCCAAGGAAGCCCTAGCGGGACTCAACCCGGAGGTGACCGCCCGGGAAGTCCGCCACGTGACCGGGCTGGTGGATAGGTACTCCCGTGAGCAAAGGGAAATCTCAGACCGCCGGG
This sequence comes from uncultured Actinomyces sp., assembly GCA_964346255.1. GTDB lineage: Bacteria > Actinomycetota > Actinomycetes > Actinomycetales > Actinomycetaceae > Scrofimicrobium. The sequence continues at coordinate 4,570 of CAYFUO010000011.1, forward strand.
TGGAAACCAAAGCACTCCTAGACCGCCTAGGGAGCAAAGGTCTCTACGACGAAGAGATAGAAGCCAAAGCGATGGCAAGAACAGCGAAGCGCTGGGCTGACCGTGTAGAGAAGCGGGCTGCAGCGGTCGCCTTGCTTCGCGAAACCTTGACCCGCCACCAGAAGGAAGCCCAAGCCCGTTACGTGCGGCCCTTGGAAGAAACCATCCGTGACCTGGGAATCCCCGTCTTTGGTCCCGACTTCAGGGTTCGCGTGAACGAAGACTTGGAGATTGAGTCCCGGCTCCTCGAAAGCAAACAGGTTCCTTTCGCGTCCCTGTCTGCGGGCGCGCGGGAACAACTGTCAGTGCTCGGCAGGTTAGCGGCAGCAATCTTGGTGGCAGAGGAAGAGGGCGCACCCCTCATGCTTGACGACACTCTAGGGTTCTCTGACCCCGGCCGACTGGAGGCCTTGGGGATGGTGCTCTCCGAAGTCGGCTCAAAAGCCCAGGTGGTGGTCCTCACCTGCCAACCAGACCGGTACAGCGCGGTCGCAGCCTCGAAGACAGTGAAGATCTAAGCCAGCGAATCAGAGGTCCGCCCAGCGTGGTGGCCCCGCGTTTGGCAAGACATGGGGCCCGCACTTCAGTGCGTGCAGCTCGCCATGTCCGGGGTTCCGGGTTTCGCTAACCTCGCGGGAACCCCCACGGCCACCGCCTCCGGCGGCACGTCCTTCACGACGACAGCGTTCGCCCCGATCTTCGCGTCACACCCGATGGTGACGGGGCCCAGTATTTTCGCTCCCGCCCCAATGATCGCCCGGTCTTTCACAGTGGGGTGGCGCTTACCGGGGGACATGCTCACCCCACCCAAGGTGACTTGGTGGAAGATGAGGACGTCCTCGCCCACCTCCGTCGTCTCCCCAATCACCACGCCCTCGGCGTGATCAATGAAGAAACGCCGGCCAATCTTCGCTGCCGGATGGATGTCAACGCCCGTGAAGAAACGAGTCGTGTTTTGCAGGATCCGCGCCGGCAGCTTCAGTCCCCGGTTCCACATGGCGTGTCCCACCCGGTAGCCCCAGACGGCTTGCACACCAGGGTAAGTGAGGGCGACTTCGAGGTAGTTGGTGGCGGCGGGGTCATTGTCTCGCGCGGCCTGCAAGTCCTCTTGCACTACCTTCGCGAAGCGTTTGAAACGGTTTTTCATGTGGTCTCCCAAAGTGGTGTCGACAGGTAGCGTTCGCCACCGTCCGGCAGGATCACCACAATGGTTTTCCCCCTGTTTTCTTCACGGTCCGCAATCTGCTTCGCTGCGGCAAGGGCCGCTCCCGAAGAAATCCCCACGAGCAAACCCTCTTCGGCCGCCGCCGCACGGCTGGCCTCCATGGCTTCATCGCCCTCAACGGTGATGATCTCGTCGATGACACTTTGGTCGAGGACGTCTGGCACGAAGTTCGCTCCTATCCCCTGAATGGGGTGCGGGCCCGCTTTACCTTCGCTGAGTAGGGGTGAGGCCCCCGGCTCCACGGCAACCATTTGCACTTCCGGCTTCAGGTCTTTCAGGAACTTCCCGATCCCAGTGATGGTCCCCCCAGTCCCGACACCCGCAACCACGATGTCGACGTCGCCCCCGGTCTGCTCCCAGACCTCGGGGCCCGTGGTGGTGAAGTGAGCTTCAGCGTTGGCGGGGTTCTCAAACTGGCGGGCTAGGACAGCACCCTCGCGCTCAGCGGCGATCTCTTCGGCCTTGTCCACGGACCCCTGCATGCCCTCCGCCGGGTCAGTCAACACCAGTTCGGCGCCGTAGGCCGCGATTAGAGCTCGACGCTCCTTGCTCATCGATGCTGGCATGGCGATCACCACGTTGTAACCCTTAGCAGCCCCAACCATGGCGAGTGCTATCCCCGTGTTGCCGCTGGTAGCTTCGATGATGGTGCCCCCGGGCTTCAGTTCACCCGAGGCTTCCGCGGCCTCAATGATCTTGCGGGCCACCCGATCTTTGATGGAACCCCCAGGGTTGAAGTACTCAACTTTGGCCAACACCTTGGCGTCAGGGTCGGTCAGGTGGTTTACGCGCACCAAAGGCGTCCCACCGATCGTCTGGTCAATGGAGCTACTCACGTTTTGCATGCGCACCAGCATACTGAAGGGGCTGAAGGTGCAGGTCGCCGCTCGAGCGGTGGGCGCTCTTGACGCCGCTTGCGCCCCAACATGGGGAAGGACCTGGCGGCAGTGGCGGCTGCGCGCACGGGTGCCCTGCGCCTGCAGGCTTGCCAGCGACCCACACTTGAGTTTCGTGCGGGTCTCAGAAGCCCCTGATGCTCATACGCTAAGAGCCAAAATAAGTCAAGGTTCGTTGCATTAGGGGATTCCAAGATGCGCGCTGCCTAGGCGTGCGTTGCGTTTGCCGAGCGGCGTTATGCACCGGAATTAGAAGGGCGCAGGGTGCTCGAGATGAGGCGAATCGGAACGAAGAGGCAACTGTCCCAAGCGGCGGGACTAGTCGCCACCTTTCTGTTGCCCTTGTTCACCCTCATGTCAGCAACCCAAGCCGTCGCCTTTGAGTCTAGCGAAAGCACTACCTCTCCCTCTAAGGTTTCCGCTTCCTCGGTGCCTGCCACACTCGAATTCACCCCAGCCTCAGGCACGGTGACGCCAAGTGCTGGTTCCACCGTTGGCGGTGAGCCGGTCGTCATCCGCTTAGAGGACGCGCCTCAGGTCATTTCCTCAGCGCACAGCCATGGTTTCGGGGTGGCCCTCACTTCCGATGGTGATGTTCTCACTTGGGGTGCGGGCACGTCCGGCCAGTTGGGGAACGGTGAACTCTTTGATTCTCTAACCCCTGTGCTGCTGGCTGCAGAAGCGTTCGGGGGCGAGCAAATCGCCCGAGTGGCGGCGGGCGACGGGAGCGCTTACGCCTTTTCAGCCTCGGGGGTTCTCTACGGTTGGGGCGCCGTAACCCACACGCCCACGCCAACCCCACTCGCAGTTCCCGACCTCGACGGCGAAATCGTTAAGGTGGTGGCCGCGGGGGAATGGGCTTATCTGCTGACAGACGCGGGCTCCCTCTTTGGCATCCGAACTGGCGCCAACCAAGAAGCTGCTGAACAGGTGACGCTTATTAGGGACGAGGATGTCACCGACATTGCGGCTTCAACCACCAACGTCATTGTCACTACCTCCCAGGAAGGGGTGTGGGTGGCGGACGTTGCCACCCTTGCGACTGAAGGATTTGCGCCTCTTACTGATCCCGACTCACCCCAGTCCGAACCAAGCCTTCTTGCCCTGCCCTTGAATCAAGTAGCCGCGGGCGGCGGCTGGTTCGCGGGAATTGCGGGAGACGGGCAAGTGGTCGCTTGGGTTGGCTGAGAGACTCCCACGCCAGTCGGCTTAGGGGACGCTACGTCGATTGCTTCCTCAGGGGACGCGTTGGTCGCGATTGCCGACGGCGGTGCGGTCTTCACGTGGGCCCACGGTGAAGGCGACGATGATCGCGGGTTGACTACTGATGATGCGGCAAGGGAGGCCGACACCCTTTGGGGGGAGATCGATTTCACAAAAACCTTCGCTGAACCGGCGGCCGGCGGTGAGCAAGCGACCTTCCGCTTGTACGACAACTACACCGACGCGAAAGCTGGCAGCGCCAACTGGATCCGCAACGCAACGTTCCAGAATAACGCTACGACGGGGAAAGTCTCGATCACTGGTCTGCGCGCCTCAAATCACATCGACGGTAAAGCTGACCAGCCCGCGGGCACGGTTAAACTCGATGGCCAAGACAACGCCTGTGTGCCCACAACCGGCTACATCGTGTACTGGCTAACGGAGGTCGCGGCTCCAGAAAGCTATGAGCTGCTGGCGAAGCCAGTTCCAGTTGTCCTAACAGTTGAAGACAACGGCGGCACGGTGACATCGACACTCAAAGAGGTCGAGCTTAACGCCGACGGTAGCTTGGCTTGGGAAACGGATGCTTCCTCTGCGCAGCTGGACGAACCTTGCACCTACAAAACCGTTGGAGGCGCCTTCACCGTCATCGAGAACGTCCAGAAGAACGCCGGCTTCAACCTGCCTCTCACTGGTGGTTGGGGCACGATCTGGCTGATGGTCGCTGGTGGCGCGCTGCTGGCTGTCGTCCTAGTGGCGGCTCGCCGCCGCAAGGCCGAAGAAGCCTAAAACAGGCTGAATGTTGGGGGTGAAACAACCGTTGACGCCCCAACAATAGAAAAGGAACCTAAAGGTTCAACTGTTTGGAACAACTGAGGGAAGGAGGTGCCCCAGACATGACCGACGCTGGTTTGATGGAAGACGTTGTGGCCCGGGGTGCCCCTGACCCCTCGGTTCCCAACAAAGAGACAAGTAAACAGTTCCGCTCCAACCTTGTCCTGCAAATGCTGGCAATGATTGGGCTTGGGGCGACCCTGTGGCCGAGTGGAGCGAACTGGGTTTCCTCCCTGTTTCATGACGGGAAATATCTGGGTACACGGCCGCGGTCGACAAAATGACAGAAAACGAGCGGGTGGACGCACTCGAAGCCGCTCGAGAATACAACAGGCAGCTTCCCGCTGGACTCATGCAGGACCCCTTCAACTTTGATGAGGACCGCGAAGAAGCCGCCATCAACGCTTACATGCAGGCGCTGAAAGTGAACGGGACCGATGCCATGGGGAGTCTGTCCTACCCAGCGCTTAGCATCAGCCTGCCCATTTACCACGGTACGGGCGAAGAAGTGCTCCGGAAGGGCGTGGGGCACGTCTACGGTTCCTCGCTGCCGGTTGGTGGCCCGGGAACACACACTGTACTGACATCACACAGCGGGCAGATACACGCCTCGCTGTTCGACAATCTTTTGAAAGCGAAGTTGGGCCAGACTTTCCAAATCACAGTTCTTGGGGAGACCCGCTGCTACATGGTTGACCAGGTTCTGGTGGTCAAACCTGAAGAGGTCGAACACCTCCAAGTCATCGATGGTCAAGACTACGCAACACTAATCACTTGCACGCCGATTGGCGTGAATAGCCATAGGCAACTTGTCCGCGGGGTGCGGGTGGAGGCGCCCGACATCTTGGGTGGGGGTGGCGCCATAGCTGGGGACGGCGCGATCCCAAGTTTCCCGTGGTGGCTGGTTGCTTTCATTGCGGGTTCACTGGGAGTCGCCTACTTACTGTTTGACTCCTCGTGCGAGAAGTGTCCTCGCCGCCACAAAGCTGAGTACAAACCAGGAAGCGAGGGAACGCTGTGACACACGCGAAACCCGCTTTCACTCAAACCTCTAGGCTGATGGTGGCCGCTGCGGCCTTACTGATGGCTTTGGCGACGGCCCTGCTGCCGGGCGCTGCCTGGGCTTCAAGCCAGAGCGTTGACGCCACCCGCACGGGGACCTTGGTGATCACTCAACTTGAAGCCGGTCATGAGACCCGCCCGGGCACTGGCCTTCCCCAGGACACCTCTGACCAAGTTCCGGTCCCGGGTGTGAAGTTCACCGTCACGAAGGTGCCCGGCATAGATTCAACGACCAACGAGGGTTGGGCTGAGGCGCAAGAACTGACTGCTAAGCAGGCAGCTGAGCGTGTGAAGGACGTCAGTCCCACGGCGTCGGGCGTCACAGATTCCAAGGGTGAGCTCGTGTTCAGCGGGCTTCCCTTAGGGCTCTACTACGTGGACCCTGTGTCGGCCCCCGGCGGTTGCACCACCGGCAGTCCGTTCTTGGTGGCGCTTCCCATGACTGACCCGGACTCCTGAGGCCAGTGGATGTACACGGTGCACGTCTACCCCAAGAATGCTAGGGCTGACATTGAGTTGCAGGTTCGGGATGAGGACGCGGTGAAGAGGGGAGACCTTGTTGGCTGGGAGTCTCTCTCTTCCATACCAACCCACCCACTGACCGGTTATGCGGTGGAACACGTTCTCCCTACGGGGCTCTCCTTGGTTGGAGGGGCGGGCGGGGTGACAGTCGGGTTCACCTGTCCGGGAGCTGCGAACCTCGTGGCCGGCGTCGACTACACGGTTGTGGTGACGGGTCAAAGGATTTTCGTGGAGTTCACGGAAGAGGGCTTAAGGAAGCTTGAAGCTGCAGCCGCGCAGGGTGGTTCCGCGCAGGCGGTCTCTGCGTCAACCCGGTCAGCGCCGTGTCGAGTGTCCGTTTCCTACGAAACGAAGGTGCTGGAAGACGGGGAGTTTGTTGTCGAGGCTCTCCTGTATCCCAGCCAGGCCGCCATAGAGTCAGGCTCGGTGGAAGAGGGGGTCACTGAGGCGATCGCGGTCACCAAGTGGGGTCCCGTGGAGATCTTCGTACACGAGGTTGGCAAGCCGGACGTGCCGATCGCGAATGCCTGCTTCCAGCTGTTTGCGAGCAAGGAAGACGCACAGAACCGTACCAACCCCATTGTGATCGATGGCGTGAGCCAGTGGATAACGGACAAAAACGGACTTGCCCACATTGACGGCCTGAGGTTCTCGGGATTTGTCAACGGCTTCATTGTCGATGCCGATGATCCCTTGTTCCGCACCTATTACGCGGTGATGACCTGTGTGCCGGACGGTTGGCAGGGCAATGCGGGGCCGCTGCCCCTCATAGTTGACTCGGCGATCGTTGCTGATGTTGCTGTGGTGGAGCTCTACCCGTCAGAACCTGACAAGCCCGTCCCACCAGGCCCCGTCGAGCCTCCCACCAACCCAGACTCAGGTGGTCCGACGGGTGAGTCCACTCTCCCAAAGACCGGCGCCAGTGTGCTGGGGGCCCTGCTGGTAGGTGGGATCGCGGTGGGCTTAGGCGGGTTGTTGCGGCGCAGACGAGAAGAAGAACAAGAGGCGTAGTGGCGGCGCCCGCTGTTACGAAACCGGAGGCACCGGAGGCTTCTAGGCCGCGACGCCCCGTGCAGGAAAAAAGAGGTAAACGTAAGAAAAAGGGTCGCGGCTTAGCGGTCAACATTGTGCTCTACGTCCTCGCCCTAATAGCGATAGGTGCGCTGCTGTACCCGACGGCTGCGAACTGGTTTGCCGACAGGCGACACAACTCCGAAATCTCCGGGCACCTGTCTTCAGTAGAAAAGACACCGCCTGCGGAGCGTGAACACAAGCTCGATGTCGCCTACAAGTACAACGACGAACTACAGGTGGGGCCGCTGTTCGACCCCTATCTGATGGACCGGCGACCATGACGGAGACGTCGCTGTAGCAGGCCTACTTAGAAGTGCTGCGCGTGAGTGGATCCGACGCCATAGGCTCGCTAACCTACCCGCGCCTTGGAATCGGCTTACCCATCTACCACGGGACTTCTGAAGAGGTGCTCCGAAAGGGTGTCGGCCACCTGTACGGCACTTCGATGCCGGTTGGGGGCCCGGGGACGCACGCCGTGATGACTTCGCACTCGGGCCTCTGGAACGCTGAGCTGTTCACCAACTTGCCGAAGGCGAAGGGGGGGGACGAGTTCCGCATCAACGTCTTGTCCGAAGACCACTACTACGTGGTGCGCAACATCGAGACTGTTCTTCCTGAAGGTGTTGAATCCTTGCGCATTATTGAGGACGAAGACTGGGTGACTCTGTTCACGTGCGTCCCAATCGGCGTGAACTCACACAGGATCTTGGTCCAAGCGGAGCGGACAGAGGGGCCCATGGACCCGGGTGGGAAACGCGCGTTGGACGGCGACGGGGTTGAAGCGGGATTCCCTTGGTGGATCCTCATCTTCCTAGGTTCCGCAGCGTTCTTGGGGTGGTTCCTGCTGGTGCCGCCGAAGAAGAAAAAGAAGAAGGACGCAGAAGAGCCGGGCGGAGACCTCAGTGAGTTCGTGGACGCCACGGTGGCGGGAACACTTCAACGCAAGGGCCATCCTAGGGCGGGGCCAGACGACGCTAAGAAACTTCCGCCCGACGGCTGATGAGGGGTTTTGCGTAGCCGTCCCGGCGGCTGTCGAGGTGGCTTTCGTGGACTTAGTACCCTGGCTGGGGAGTGTTATCAGAGGTGGTGGCGCAAAAGGTTGGGTTTCAAGGGCCGCTGAAAGAACCGGGTCGAGCGGGCCGCCGTTTCCGCAAGTTGCTTCGCCACTTGCAGGGGTGTTCTTCGCGTTCTTTTCTTGAGCGTGAGAGGCCGTGAGGCCTGTGGTTCGGGCCGCACTAGGGCAGGACAGTCGCTAGATTCGCACCTCTTGGGTGAGGGACCCGAAGCGTTCAACGTCCGGGGCAGACTTAGTGAGGGTTGCGAGGAGGCCCTCGACCTCGTCCGCCTCATCCTCTGGGACCGCGAAGTCCACGGTCAGATCTACGCCCCACGTCAGATCCAGGATCTGCCATCCGCGCCGGTGCAGTTCAGCTTCAACGCGGCCCGCGTCCGCCAGGTCAATGCTGGCTAGGTAGCGTGGCATCTGGGCGATGCGGGCCAGCTGTGCTCGGTTGAGGGCGGTTTGGGTTCCTCCCGCGTAGGCACGGACCAAGCCTCCCGTCCCCAGTAGAGTTCCGCCAAAGTAGCGGGTGACGACCGCGACGATGTTGACTAGGTTCGCGCCGAGGAGCACCTCGAGGATGGGGGCGCCAGCCGTGCCAGGGGGCTCCCCATCGTCTGAGGAGTGAGTGTGGGGCGTGGCGCCGTCAGACTTCAGAACGTAGGCGCTGCAGTGGTGGCGGGCATCCGGGTACAGTGCTTTCTGCTCGTTGATTACGGCGCGGGCCTCACCCTCATCTTTGACCGGGGCCACCACCGTGATGAAGCGGGACTTCTTCACTTCAGTGGTCGCTGACGCGGTCGTGCCTGAGGCCAAGGTGAGCATGGGGACATTCTCCCATGGGACGCCAGTTCGTGAGGAAATGTACCCTGGCGGGATCAAGCTCACAGGGGCGATGGGGGAAGTGGCTGGATCTGGCCACCTAAACGTGGGAACCTTTAACCGGCCAATGCGCGACCCCTTTTGTAGTCGTGCTTGGCATTGGTCAAGGAACCTTGGCTAACAATAGAGACTTTGAGGAATCGAAAGGAGCGCCGTAGCGATGGCAGTACCAAAGCGAAAAATGTCGCGTTCTAACACCCGCACGCGCCGTTCCACTTGGAAAGCCAAGTTGGACAATCTACAGACCGTTAAGGTCGACGGCCGCGAAATCCGCGTGCCTAGGCGTCTGGTCAAGGCTTACCAGAATGGGCTTTTGGACCCCGAAGATCTCGTCTGATCAAAACTAACTCCACCCCCTGACAGGGTTGGAAAGGATTTTCAATAATGACCAACATTCTCCAGCAGGTCGAAGGCAAGGCTCGCACGGGCCTCTTCATTTTCGGCCTCTTGACTCTGCTCGCGGGCATCGCGATTTTGGTGTGGCCGGGCAAGACCGCTGAAGTGGTCACTGCGATCTTCGCTGTGTACACGATCGTTGCGGGCGTCGCCTACTTCGCCACGGGCATTGTCACTTTTGGCATGGGCTTCGGGGCGCGCATTTGGCGTATCATCTTGGGCGCCTTGTTCATCGTGGCCGGCATCGTTGCTTTGAGCAACCTCGCTGTTTTCTCAGCCTTCTTCTTCATCTTCATGGCCATCATGATCGGCATCACCTGGATCTATGAGGGCATCATCACTTTCACGAGCCTCGAAGACTCCACCTCTAAGGGGTGGGCCATCACGTTCGCCATCCTGTCCATCCTGGCCGGTCTCATGGTCGTCGTGTCGACCTTCGGCACCGGTAGTGGTGCGTTCATCCTCTGGTGGGCGATTGGCGCTGCTGGCGTCATCTACGGTTTCGCCGAGATGGTCGCAGCGATCGCTCTTGGCCGCAACTAACTCAAGGCAAGGGCGGCTAGCCGCCCAAACCTTTTAGGGCTCTCCCAAACGGGAGGGCCCTTTTTTGTGCCCGCAAACCCCGGCGCCCAGCGAACGGGGGAGGCGGCACTACCCACGTTCGGGGGCACACCCCGGTTCCCACAGCAGCTTCTTCTAGCTGAATCCACAGAACGCCCTAGGTCGGCAACTTTCCTTGCTGCCTCCGCCAATAGCGTTGTGCGCCAGATGCGGTTAACCGCGTCTGAAGCGAATGGAAAGTGGAGGAAGCATAAATGTTCAGTTTGAAAGGGCCACCCGCATCCAAAGTGGTGCGCAGGGGGCTGGGGGCGCTGGTGGTCGCCGGCCTCTTAGGTGTGAGCGTTGCCGCTAACGCTGCCACGCCCGCACCCGCACCAGCGGATGGGTCGAGAGACTTGGCTGCAGTGGACTACACGGAGGTGTTCACGAACCCAGAGCTGGTGATGAGCGGAAACAATGGGCAGGCCATCGTGTCAGGCACGACCCTCAAAGCCACGTGGGACCTGAAGGTCCCCGCTGAAGGTGTAGAGGGCGACCAGCTCAGCATCCATGTTGACCCGCCTTTCTATTTTCGGGGGACCATCTCCGACCTGGAGATAAAGGATGGGTTGGGGACCGTGTTCGCTCGCGCTAACGCCGCCGACTTCCTTGAAGGTGACGGGAAACGCCGCGCTTCCACAATGGTGTTCACCCTCGCTGAAGCCGTGGGCAGCCACAGTGACATTCAAGGTTTCGTTGAGCTGGACATTCTCTGGGTGTACAAAACCGTCGTTCAAGAGGCGACACTCAAAACAACTGGTGGTGGGAAGGAGATCGGCCCATCTGGCACTTTCACCATCCCCAAGTTCGGGGTGTACACGGACACCGTGATGTTCGCTGGGCAGACCCTCGACGGACAGTACGCCGCTGTTGACGCGATTTCGGTGGCTCTAGGCGCTTCCATCAACTACGACAAGTACCGGTTTACCATCACCCCGGAGAGCCCCGGGATGGAACCCACGTGCACCGCCTGGGCCACGCCCGTCTTGCTCCCCGAACTTGGGGGCGCGTTGGACTCCTCGGGGCGTCTCGCCCTCGACCTAGTCAAGTGCGACCCACTGACTGGGGTGAGCGAGTTCAAGTTCCCTGCCGGAACCACCATGGATCCCGACAGGCATTACGCGTGGCGGACGGTGACCTCCTACCTGACAGACAAGACGCACACCGAGTACACGGCGCGCCTACAAACCATCGACCCCTCCATCGATAGAACGCTCTCCGCAATCTCAGGGAACCCACCAGAGGTGGGTGCGAACGCGCCGAGCATCGAGGTAGCCAAGACGGTGAGTGGGCCCGCTGCGCCCGCGGTGGGGGACCGGCTGACCTACACGGTCTCGGCGACCGCGAGGGCCACAAACGTGAGACCAGTCTTCAACATTGCTCTGGCCGACGTCCTCCCTGAGGGCTTGAAGTTCATCAGCGCCTCTGGGGGCGGCAAGCACACGGGTGGAAGCAGCGCTGGTGGCGGCCAAGTGAAGTGGCCCCAAATCGAGCTCATGCTGCCGGGCGACAAGGCGACTCAAACGGTGGAGGTTGAGGTCGTCTCCTCCCCGCCATCGGAGTCAGTCAAGAACGTTGCTAAGGCGACTGGGCAGAACGTGTGCGATGGGAAGGACACCATCTCCAAGTGCGAAGCGACAACTACAACGAAGATCGTGGCACCCAAGTTCTTGTTCAAGAAAAATGGGAAGGTCACGGACACCAACGCAAACGGTTGGTTGGGGGACGCTGGGGACACCATCACCTACACGTTCCAAATCAAAAACACGGGGACGACAACCATCCGAACTGCACGTCTCACCGATGACCTACTGGGAATCTCCAACCTGGAGTGTTTGACGGAACCCTTGGCGCCCTCAGGAGCCGTTGGGTGTGCGGGGACTTGGAAGCACATCATAGCCGAGCAAGAAGCGAAAGCCGGGAAAGTCCTGAACGCGGCGACGCTCACTGTTCCGGGAGCGGATGATCAGGAAGATTCTGTTGAGATCCCCACGCTGCATCCAGCTTTCACCTTCGAAAAGCATGTTGAAGGTGTGCTGGATGTAGACGGGAAAGAGAAAACGAAGGGGGACCCGACACGGGGCGACACGATCCTCTACGGGTTCACAGTGAAAAACACGGGCAGCGCGCCGATCAACGGTGTGACCGTGACAGACCCGCTCTTGGGAGTCAACAGACAGGCGTGTCTGAAGGGTGGGGTGACCCTGAAACCTAAGGAAACAGCCGTGTGCGTGAGCGCACCCGCTTACAAATACGTGGTGACGGACGCTGACGTGGCGCGGGGCGAAATACACAACGTTGCCACTGGCAACGTCACCGGGCTTCCCCCAAGAGAAGGGGAGACCACCACGCCTGTGCGCCCCACCCCACCCGCACTGAACCTGCCCGTGACGGGCAGCGTCGGGGACAAGGCGCTCCTACTCACGGGAGCGGCCGTGTCGGTCCTCGCAGGTGCGGCCCTTACTAAGAAGAAACGGAAAGTTGAAGAAAGCCGGGAGGCAACGCGATGAGAACAATGAGGAAACCCAGAACAGTAAAGAGAATCCTTCCAACCCTAGCGACCGTGGCGGGACTGGTTGCTTTAGGGGTGGGCGCGGCGGGTGGGGCCACGGCCGCTCCCGTTGGGGCGGCCAACCCTGGCATTCCACCTGGGTCGACAGGCTCCCTGACGATCCACGAGTACCTGCAGCCCGTTGAAAGTCGTCCGAGCAGCGAGGGGATGGCCTTGCCTCCTTCAGCGGTGGAGGGCCTCACCCCTCTTCCCGGGGCGACCTTCAAAGTCCAACAGGTCCCAAACGTGGATCTCACCAAGAACTCTGGGTGGGTGGCCGCTGAGAAGGTCGTGAAGAAGTTCGACCCCTTCTCGCCGGAGAAGACGGTTGAGGGCGGCACCGCAGCGGCCCTAACCCAGACCACTAACTCAAAGGGTGAGGCTCTGTTTTCGTCTCTCCCCGTGGGCTTGTACTTAGTGCAGCAGGTGGGTTTCGCACCGGTGGCAGAGAACCAGCAGATGACGATGTCGATGCCGTTCCTGATCACCGTGCCTATGACGGACCCAAGCACCGTGGACAGCTGGGTTTACAACCTTCACGTCTACCCCAAAAACACTTTCAGCGAAGTCACCAAAACGGTGGATGATGCGGAGGTGAACGCTGTTGGGGAAACCATTTCCTACGGGATCGAAACCACGATCCCTGGTGGAAAAGTCACCACCAAATACGTGGTGAGAGACGCATTGGACCCGAAGCTGAAGTTCAAGGGCGCAACAGTAGAGATCGCTGGGACACCCACCCAAGACTTGACGGTCCAACACAAAGACGGGGTGGTCGAAGTCGACTTGGGTGCCACTGCGCGAGGCCAAGCTTTCCAAGCGCTGAAAACGGACGCGTCCTCGACAGTGAAGACGACCATCACTGCAACGGTTCTCGCCTCTGGGGAAATCGACAATGACGCGACACTCACGTTCTCTCGGGGAGGGGAAGTTGAGACGCAGGTGCCCGGCAACTTGGTCACAGCGAAGTTTGGTGGCTTGAAGGTGAAAAAGGAGGCGACTTCCGGCCAAGCCCTCAAGGGAGCCACGTTTGAGGTCCGACAGGCTCACACCTCCAGCTTCGAGGCGGCTAAAACGATCGCTGTGGACGGGGTTTCCACTTGGACAAGTGGCGCGAACGGTGAGGTGACCATTGATGGTCTGCGTTACTCAGGTTTCGCTGAAGGGCAGGCAGTTTCGGAGGATTCAGGGAAGTACAACTTCTACTGGCTGGTAGAAACGAAGGCCCCCCAAGGTTTCGAGCTTCTGACGGAGCCGATTCCTTTCGTGGTGGACGCACAGGTGGGGACCGCTAAGGTCCTCACGGTCACCAACGTCCCCCACAACGCTGGCGGGACGCTACCCAAGACTGGTGCGAACGGAAGTGTCGCCGCTCTTGGTGGTGGACTACTGGTTGCGGGCTTCGCCGCAATGCTTCTAGCGAGGCGCGTGGCGAAGGGAACCGACACCCTGTGAGGGGCGGTCGCTGAAAGGTTAGGCGGTGGCAGTTGAGGAAACCCGTTTGGACGGCTGTGTTAGTCGCTTTAGTGATCCTCGGCGTTGCCACCGCCGCCTTCCCCAGCGTGGCGAAGTGCTTCGAGGGGCGGGCCCAGCAACGGGCGGGAGCCAACTACTCACTGCTCACAGACGACTTGGAGGCCGCAGCCCGGTTCAGCGCGGCAGAGCAGTACAATCGGGAGTTCCCTGGAATCACGTCGTTGGGCTACGAGGAAGTCCTAGCGGTAGAGAAGACGGACGCTGTGGGCCGAGTGCGAGTCCCCGCGGCCCGTATCGACCTACCCATCTATTTGGGCGCCGACCCACGGACTTTAGAGAAGGGGGTGGGGCACCTACCCGAAAGTCACCTGCCCGTCGGGGGAGAATCAACCCACTCGGTCCTGTCAGCACACACCGGCCTGCCACTCGCGTCCATGTTTGATTCGCTGCCTGCCGTAGAGGTGGGGGATCAGATTGTCGTGGAAGTGTTGGGCCGCGACTTGGCGTACGAGGTGACTTCCACCCTCGTGGTGTTGCCCGAGGAGGTCGAAGACCATCTAGAAGCGCAAGTGGGGGAAGACCTCCTGACACTTTTTACTTGCACGCCCTACGCGGTGAACAGTCACCGTTTACTCGTGACTGGAACGCGGGCAGCCGACCCCGTCTACAAGGTTCCCCTAGAGGGGGCAGTGAGCTTGGACGCCACGAAGGTACTGGTGGGCGCGGGGAGCATTGGATTGGGGGCGGTCGGCTTAGTTGCCGGGCGCTTCACCCGGAGCCGCAGGGATGTGCGACAACCACACTAATAGTCCTGCACTTGACAAGCTTGTGGACTCCTGTAAGACTTTGTGTCAGGTACCTGACTAAGTCGGGTGCTGGCGTGGGGCTAATCAGAAAGAGCCTCACGCAGCTGACTTTTGGCGCAACCTGAAGTGAGACGGGCGGAGACGAAGCGCGTGCAAGCACGCGCCGTTCGGCCGCGACGTGCTTGGCACGCGTGACGTCTCATTGGGCGCGCGCCTTGAACTTGCATAGGAGAGAAAATGAGTCACGAAAAGAAGGGTCACGGCAAAAACCATCATGGCGGGCGTGGTGGCCACCCGGGTCACGGCAAACGCCACCACTCGGGTAAGGAATGGAAGATGGAACTAGAAGGCAAAGAGGAATCCGCAGCGTTGGAGGCCGGAGAAGACTTGGCTGCTATCGAGGCTGGCGAAGAGAGGGCCGCCTTGGAGGCCGGGGAAGACGTCTCGTTGTTGGAGGCGGGAGAGCCTCTCTCAGAGTTGGAAGCAGCTGAAGTTGCTGACAGCATTGAAGGCGCAGGGCCACCCACCCCTCGGGGAGACGCTTTGCGGGAACTGCATCACCTGACGCGTCAAAGTCACAGGCTGCGCCGTAAGGGGCGCGGCCGGCGGGGTCGGGACTCCCACAGTGGTCAGGGACGGGTGTTGAAGGCGCTTGGCCTTTCCCCGAAGATGACCCAAAGGGACCTCACCTACATTCTTGGTGTTTCGCGCCAAGGGATGGCTGAGACCTTAGGAAAGCTGGAAGAAAGCGGGTTGGTTACTCGTAGTCGGGCGATCGAGGACCGCCGGGTGACGGTGGTTGAGTTAACCGATGAAGGGCGCAGCCAAGCAGAAGCGATGTTTGAGCAGGAAGATGTGCTCGCGTCCCTCCTGGAGGCGTTTACTGACGAAGAGGTGGAGACCCTGACCGGGTACTTGGAGCGTCTCAACGCGGGCCTCTCCGACCACCTAGACGACGATGAGCACGGTCCCCATGGACACTATGGGCACCACGGGCATCCAGGCCCCGGTGAAGGCCGCGGCCGTGAGGATCGTGGCGAAGGTGGGGGCCGCGGCCGCCGAGAGGGACGTCGGGACCGGCGCGACCGCGAAGATTTCGGCCCTGAGGGACGCGAACGTCGCCGCAGGCGTGACGGCGAAGGCTGTGATGGTGAGGGCCGTGGCCGCGGAAAGCGTGGTGGAGGAGACTACTAGAACACTAGAAGCCTCAGACACTAAAAGGCCTCAGGCCCGATGCTAGGCGCTGCAGTTGGTGAGCCTAGAGTGCGCCGCCCAAACTTTGCACCCCCGACAGGACTCGAACCTGCAACCGGCGGATTAGAAGTCCGCTGCTCTATCCTTTGAGCTACGGGGGCAACAGTGAGGGCGGCGTCGCCGTCCTCGTCCAATGAAAGTGTAGACGCCACCCGGCCGCATGAGAAACCCCGGCTAGACAGGGTTCGTCACACTAGGAAACGCAGCAGGTCAGAGTCGATGTCCAACTCGTCGATGCGCAAGTCCGACTCTCGCATGCGTTCACGAAGCCTATTGAGCGAAGCGGGAGACCCCACGTCAATCCCAACTAGGGCGGGACCGGTTTCCCGGTTGTTCTTCTTCGTATACTCAAAGTAGAGGATGTCGTCCTCGGGCCCCAAAATCTCATCCAAGAACTGGCGTAACGCCCCCGGCCGCTGAGGGAAGGACACTAAGAAATAGTGCCGCAAGTCTTGGTAGACGAGGGAGCGTTCCATGACCTCGTCATACCTCGACAAGTCATTGTTGCCGCCGGAAAGGATGGCGACCGTGGGGCCATCCAACACCAACTCGGGCAGCAGACCCGCGGCTGCCAGCGAGATCGCTGCCGTCGCAAGAGCGCCCGCGGGTTCAGCGATGATCCCATCCAAGTGGTACAAGTCCAACATTTCGGTGCACACAGCGCCTTCAGGGATCACCACAATCTCGTCCACAAGGTCACGGACGATGGAATGCGTGGCGGCGCCCGCCTCCCGAACCGCAGTGCCATCAACGAACGCGTCAATCGTCTCCAGGGAGACGGGGTGGCCGGCGCGGAGGGACGCGTGCACGGAGGCGGCGCCCGCGGCTTCGACCCCCACGATCCTCACGTCGGGCCGGTTCTCTTTCAGCCACGCAGCCATGCCCGCAACCAAACCGCCGCCACCCACGGGGATCACGACGGTGGCGAGGTAGTCGCCGAGCTCATCCACAATCTCTTTCGCGACACTTCCCTGCCCAGCGATCACAGCAGGATCATCGTAGGGGTGAATGTAGGTGCGACCCGACTCTTCAGCTGCCTGCCGAGCAACCTTCTGGGTGCCGTCAAAGTCGTCTTCCACAAACTTGAGTGTCACCCAAGAACCACCAAGAGATGCGATCCGCTGCCTCTTCTGCCTGGGGGTTGAGGACGGCAAGTAGATGGTCCCCTGGACTCCCAGGGCCCCACAAGACATTGCGACACCTTGAGCGTGGTTGCCCGCTGAAGCGCAGACGACGCCAGCCTGCTTCTCCTCGTTGGAGAGTGCAGCCATCCGGTTGTAAGCACCCCTCAGTTTGAAAGACCTACACAGCTGTTGGTCTTCCCGCTTCACCAAGATGGGGACCTTCGCCACATCTGAGAGCCTGTCGATGCGCTGGATAGGTGTCTTACGCGCCACTCCGAGGAGCCTGCGAGCCGCCTTGTCCACGTCGTCAGCGTTGACCTGTAAGGGGTCGCTGCCAGCGTTTTTGCGTCCCCGGCTCACCCCAACCATTCTCATCCCGGGCGTGTGCTCTAACCGTAGTTTTCTTTCCACGGAGCCAGTGTAGAGCTGGCGAGCAGATTTGGCTTTCCCTTTCCGTATAGTGTGGTTCTGGTATTAGACGCGGGCAGATAGGAGCCTCAGTGGGGACCGAAGAGCGCAGCAGCTCGAAGCAGGCAGACATGAGGGGCGCTTCCGCCACGCCAATCGTGTGGATCGACTGTGAGATGACCGGTTTGGAACCCAAGGTTGATGAGATCGTGGAGGTCGCGGTCATCGTCACTGACGCGAACCTGACCCCACTTGCCCCCGGCATCGACTTGGTGGTGAAACCAACGGATGAGTCCCTCGCCCAAATGGGTGAGTTCGTGGTCAACATGCACACCGAGTCGGGTTTGATCAACGTGATTGAGGATGGTGTCCCCGTGGAAGAGGCGGAGCAGGTTGTCCTCGACTATTTGCAGGACCTAGTCCCGGAGGTGGGGAAGGCGCCCTTGGCGGGCAGTTCCGTGAGCCAAGACATGCGCTTTTTGCGGAAGTACATGCCGAAGGTTGCGAACCACTTGAACTATCGGATTATTGACGTTTCCTCCATCAAGGAGCTGGCGAAGCGCTGGTATCCGCGGGTTTACGTGTGTGCGCCGGAGAAGACGGGTGGTCACCGGGCGCTTGGAGACATCGAGGATTCGATTGCGGAACTGCGCTACTACCGCGCCGCCCTGTTCCCTGAAGAGCTGAACCCCACCAGCGGCTACTACCGTGATTTGGCTGCGGAAGCCGTCGCTGAAGAGGAGTCGTCCGAGGGCGAGTAGACACTTCGGAGCACACAGAAATACTCAACACTGCTCAAAGCCCCCTCGCTACAGCTCTATCCACAGGCCGGCTCCTTTCGTGGCGCTCAGGATCCTTCTCCTTGCCATGGTGGTGTCCAAGCACTCGAAGTGGTTGGACAGGAAAGAGGGAAGAAATGAGCGTTCATGACTTGATCGTCTTGCGGGGCCGGGCAGGCAGTGAGGTCACTCTTTATGTGCCCGACGAGGGTGAGGACAAACGCCCGTTCGCTAGGTTCAGGATGGCGGTTCCCCAACCGCGGCGCAGGGATGACGGCAGTTGGGAAGAGGGGGAGGCCCAGTGGTACACGGTGCGGGCGTGGGGCGCCCTCGCTGACAACACTTACGCCTCCGTGCATAAAGGCATTCCGCTTGTCGTGGTCGGGCGACCCACTGCGCAGGCATGGTTGGCGGAGGGCGGGGAGCTCCGCTCAGAGGTGGCGATCAACGCTAGGACCATCGGACCGGACCTCTCATTCGGCGCGACGATCTTCCGCAGATACGTGACTTCGAAACCAGCGGAAGCCCCGGAGCCCCCAAGGACGTCAGGGCAGTCGGGGACCTTGGGAGGGCCGGGCGCGCCTGAGGAATCCAAGATGGACAAAAACGACCTACCGCATGAGGGTCGCAAGCCCGACGATGACGCTAAGCCCAGCGAGGCCGCCACTCGGGGCGGGGGAGCAAAGGAGTCCTCGAGGGCTGCCTAAACACTTGACGCCCTCGAGGTGGCGGGGTCCAGCGCGGCAACGAACGCCTGCGGCTGACGATGGCTGGCGGTGGCTGTCGGTGGCTTGGGGAGCACTGTTTGGGTGAAGTGTCTTCCAGTTCGCCGGCAACCTTTGGGGCGCGCGCGACCCTCCCCTAACATTGGGGGCGGGTGGCTGATTCGCCGTCCCCTTTTCGGCTTTTTGGTTGTGGAGATGGAGAAACGTGGCTGAGTACATTTACTCGATGGTGCGCGCCCGCAAAGCGCATGGTGACAAGGTCATTTTGGATGACGTGACCATGGCGTTCCTGCCCGGCGCGAAGATCGGGATGGTTGGGCCCAACGGGGCAGGCAAATCCTCAATCTTGCGGATCATGGCGGGACTCGACGAACCATCTAACGGTGAGGCTCGGCTGACCCCAGGCTACTCAGTAGGAATCTTGGAGCAGGAACCCAAGTTGGATGAGGACAAGACCGTCCTCGAAAACGTTGAACAAGGCGTCGCCTCCACCATCGGCAAACTGCACCGCTACAACGAGATCTCCGAAGAGATGGCGAACCCTGACGCCGACTTCGACTCTCTCCTAGAAGAGATGGGCACGCTCCAAACAGAGATCGACGCTTTGGACGCGTGGGACTTGGACAGTCAGTTAGCTCAGGCTATGGATGCTCTGCGTTGCCCTCCGGGAGACACCCCAGTGTCCGTGTTGTCTGGTGGGGAGCGCCGCCGCGTCGCCCTGTGCAAGCTCCTTCTTGAAGAGCCCGATTTACTGTTGTTGGATGAGCCGACGAACCACTTGGACGCTGAGTCTGTCCTGTGGTTGGAGCAGCACTTGAAGCAGTACAAGGGCGCCGTCATCGCGATCACTCACGACCGCTACTTCTTGGATCACGTGGCTGAGTGGATCGCGGAGGTGGACCGCGGCCGCCTTTACCCGTATGAGGGGAACTACACCACGTACCTCGAGGAGAAGTCGAAGCGCCTCGACATTCAAGGCAAGAAAGACCAGAAGCTCGCCAAACGGTTGAAGGATGAGCTGGAATGGGTTCGCACGGGACCCAAGGGGCGCCAGGCGAAGCAGAAGGCGCGTTTGGAGCGTTACGAGGAGATGGCTGCGGAGGCCGAACGGACCCGCAAACTGGACTTTGAAGAGATCCAGATCCCGCCGGGGCCGCGGCTCGGTTCCGTTGTCATCAACGCGAAGGACCTACAGAAGGGCTTCGGGGATCGTTCCCTCATTGACGGGCTCACCTTCTCTCTTCCCCCCAACGGGATCGTTGGGGTCATCGGACCCAACGGGGTTGGCAAAACGACTTTGTTCAAGACGATTGTCGGCTTGGAAGAGTTGGATGGTGGCGACCTGAACATTGGTGAGACCGTGAAGGTCTCCTACGTTGACCAGGAGCGCAGCGGAATCGACCCGGATAAGGCTTTGTGGGAAGTGGTTTCGGACGGCTTGGATCACATCATGGTGGGCGACACCGAAGTGCCTTCCCGCGCTTACGTTTCCGCCTTCGGGTTCAAGGGGTCTGACCAGCAGAAACCCGCTGGCGTCCTTTCCGGTGGTGAACGAAACCGTTTGAACTTGGCTTTGACTTTGAAGCAGGGCGGGAACCTGCTGCTGCTTGACGAACCCACTAACGACTTGGATGTGGAGACCCTCGGCTCTTTGGCGAGGGCGTTGGAGGAGTTCCCGGGCTGCGCTGTCGTGGTTACTCACGACCGCTGGTTCTTGGACCGCGTTGCCACCCACATTTTGGCTTGGGAGGGCACGGAGGAAACCCCTGACGCCTGGTACTGGTTTGAGGGGAACTTCGAACAGTACGAGAAGAACAAGATCGAACGCTTGGGGCCTGAGGCCGCCCGACCGAAGTCAACCACTCACCGTAGGCTCACCCGCAATTAGCGCAGCGGCCAGCCGTCCGCAACTAGTGACTGGGTGCCCCGGAGAGAGGTAGGGGCACCCAGAGTGCTCCGCGCGAAAGCGTCAGGAAATAGCCCAGGAAGAGGTTTCTTCCTGCTCCCGGTTCGCGACGCGAACCATGCCCTCTTGGGTGGCGGTCGCAATTGCTGCGCCCTCACTGTCAAACACCAGCGTGTTAGACACCGCCCTACCCCCACCGACGAACGTCGCCCGCCCGTCGTAAAGCAGCCAGTCGTTGATGTCCACATCCCGGTGGAACCACATCGCGTGATCAAGGGAAGCCAAGGACAGTCCCTCGGTGAGCCACGACAGGCCAACACTGCGCATCGCCGGCTCCAACATGACCTGGTCGATGACATAGGCGAGGAGGGCGCGCTGCACCACCTGCGGAGTTTCCTCAGGGATGGGCGTGCGGATCCTCATCCACAACTGTTGGTTCGCGGGACGCGTCGGGTCGGGGGTCGTGTAAAGGGAATGTTGGACGTGGCGGACGTCAAACGCCGCCGTCTTCCCCAAGAATTTGGCGACCGGGTGGTCGATCGCTCGAAACAAGTCCAGCGCCGAATCCAGCTCTTCCGGCCCCGAAACTTGTGGGGCGCTGTAAGTGAAGCAAGCGAATGAGCCTTCCGGACCTTGGAAGGAGGCGTCCATGGTGAGGATCTCCTTCATCTGCTGGGAGGCCGTCACCCGCCGGTTCGAGAAGGAACGCCCGTCCCGGATCCGATCCACCGTGAGCGAAAACGTCTCATCCGGGTTCCCGCCACGCAAGAAGTAGGCGTGCAAAGAGTGGGGGAGGCGGGCGGGGTCAACGGTTGCGGCGGCAGCGAGCAGCCCCTGGGCCACCACCTGCCCCCCATAAACTCGTCTCACTTGGGGTAGGGAATGGGCGTCAAACTGGTCGCCCCCCTGGTCCTCCAAAGTGAGCGCGCGAAGCAGGGACCCAACTGGTTCATCCGTGACCTGCAAAATGGTGGGCAACGTCAAGGCAGGAGCCCCCTTTACTCTCTTGGCGTGAGAATACCAGCTGCCCGCCGCGCCACCACAAAGCCGTGCGACCAGCCCCACGACCAGCCGTTTCTGGCTATCCTTTACTTGGGTGGGTAACACCACAGTTGAGTGGAAGGACAATGATGACCGAGACGACGAACCCAGTGGACCGGGGGATGCTCGAGCGACTGGCCGACATGAATGGGGTTGCAACTTCCTTCTGGGACTGGAACGGCAACAAGGTTGAGGTCGCCTCGAAAAACCTGTTGCGCGTCCTGCAAGCACTGGGTTTACCGGTCGACCCGGACTCTGACGACGCGGCAATAGCGCAGGCCATCCGCATTTCTGAGGACGCCCCTTGGCTCCAAACCCTCCCCCCTTCCACCGTGACCCGCATAGGGGACTGGAGAGAGATCCCCATTCACGTTCCCCACGGGCAACCCGTACACGCCTGGTACACGCTGGAGAATGGGGAGTCAGGCGACCTCGTGCAACTGGATCGTCCCGTGGAACCCCGCGAAGTTGAAGGGGAGCTGCGGGGGAGGGCGACCTTCGAAATCCCTGGGACCCTACCCCTTGGCTACCACCGGATCTTCGCTGAAGTGGGTGGGGACCCAGCAGTCTCAGCGGCCCTCATCGTGGTTCCTCAAAGGTTGAGCCCCTCCGTCCTCGCCGGTGAAAAACGGTATTGGGGGGTGAACGCGCAAGCCTACTCAGTGCTGTCGAGAACCTCTTGGGGGGTGGGGGACTCAGCGGACCTCGCTGACCTGATCGCGATAGTTGCGGCCCAAGACGCCCAGTTCCTCCTCGTGAACCCGATGCACGCTGCGGAAACAGTCGCCCCAACGGACAACTCGCCCTACCGGCCCGTGTCCCGCCAGTGGTTGAACGTCATGTACATCCGCCCCGAAGACATCCCCGAATACGCGTTGCTCCCCGACGGGGACCGCGACGCCATCGAAGCGTTACGTAAAGCGTCGATGCCTGAAGGGGACGACGCGCTTCTCGTGCGGGACGACACGTGGGAAGCGAAGCGGCAAGCACTAGAAATGATTTACGAGGCGCCCCGACCTATTCGCCGTGAAGCCCTGTTCCAATCGTTCTGTTTGGATGGGGGTGAAGCCCTGCAGAACCATGCGTTGTGGGCGGCGCTGTGTGACGCGGAGGGAACCACGGACCTGCCCGAACAGTATTCTTCACCCCAAAGTGAGGCGGTCGCCCAGTTCGCTGAAACGCACGAGGACGAAATTGACTTCCACAAGTGGTGCCAGTGGGTAGCCTCCACGCAACTGCGCGCCTGCAACCGGGAAGCGAAAGAACTCGGCATGGAAATCGGGGTGATGGCTGACTTGGCGGTGGGGATCCACCCGAAGGGCTCGGAGGCGTGGGCTCACCGAAACATCTTCGCCCCCGGAATGTACGTGGGTGCCCCACCGGACATGTACGCCCAGCAGGGACAATCTTGGACTCAGCCGCCCTACAACCCGAAGAAACTGGCGGAAACCGGTTACGAGCCCCTCCGCCAAGTGATCCAGACAGCCCTGCAACTTGCGGGAGCACTGCGCATCGACCACATTCTCGGCTTCTTCCGCCTGTGGTGGCTGCCCGCCGATGGGACACCAGCGGACGGCACCTACGTCTACTTCGACCACGAGGCGATGATCGGCGTGCTACTCCTTGAGGCTCACCGTGCGGACGCTGTCCTGATCGGTGAGGACCTTGGCACCGTGGAACCCTGGGTGCGCGAATACTTGGGTTCCCGCGGCATCCTGGGGACGTCCGTGTTCTGGTTCGAGAAGAATGATGCCGGCGAACTGTTGCACACGAATGAGTGGCGCCGCGACATCCTAGGCACCGTCAACACTCACGACCTGCCTCCAACCTTGGGTTACATGGATGGGATCCACACGACGCTCCGCGACAAGCTGGGACTGTTGGTTGACCCGGTGGAGGTCATGGAGGAAGCCGACAGGAAAGAGTTGGCGCAGATGACTGCGCGGCTCCAAGAGTACGGGTTAGTGGGGGAGAACCCCACGACGCAGGACATCATCGATGGACTGCACCGCTACGTGGCTCGCACGCCCGCGCGACTAGTGGCGGCGGCGCTCGTGGACGCGGTGGGTGAGAAGAGGCCCCAAAACTTGCCTGGCACGGAGCATGAGTACCCGAACTGGCGGGTGCCCCTCGCGAACGCTGAGGGGAAACGCGTATGGCTGGAGGACCTAGCCTCAAACGAGGATTACCAGCACCTCTACCAAGTGATGCGCGAAGAAATCGGTAGGTGAGATGTTCCCCGTGGTGGGCTGGCCCCTTGGGGGGCGGGCAACGCCTAGTTACCTAGGTTGACCTCGAGGAGGGGCGCGTCAGCAGCGACGACGCCCTCCACGGGCTGCAACAGGTCGAAGGTCGCGTCTTCACCTAGGTCGACTAGGACCACTATGACGTGCGTGGGAAGACCACGCTTCTCCGTGTCCTCAGCGTCCCAAGTGACTACGGGGTCGCCTTGTAGGACGCGCGTTCCTTGCGTGAGATCTTCCGTGATGGTGAAGGACTCGGGGGTCCCCACCGTGTTCACACCCATGTGTACGAGCACCCCAAAGCCAGCATCAGACTTCACTATGAAGGCGTGTGGTTTCAGCGCGTGCAACACCCCACTGATGGGGGAGAGGACGGGGATGTCAGTTTCTGTCGGGGGCAGAAGCGCTACGCCGTCCCCCATCATTTTGGTGGCGAAAACCTCGTCAGGCACGCTCTCCAACGGGACGACGGTGCCTGAGGCTGGTGCTATGACGATCACGGGAACTACTTCTCCCTAGAGACTCAACCGTTGTGGTTGAGGTCTGTGATCTGCTCAGCGAGGTCGTCCGCGACTGGGCCCACCACCACTTGTACAGTGTTACCTACCTGGACGACACCGAACGCGCCGGCGTGACTGAGTTCTTCATCGTTCACTAGGTTCGGGTCGACGACTTCAACCCGGAGGCGGGTGATGCATGGTTCGATCGCATCAATGTTGTCGGTTCCGCCAAGGCCACGCAGGATATCTTCCGCTTGAGACATTTCCTGTACCCCCCACACATGAAAGCTAAGACCGAGCACAGCCAGATCTGAAAGACC
>CAYFUO010000012.1:0-7787 GCA_964346255.1 uncultured Actinomyces sp.
TCGAGCACTATGCCGTTGTGGACCCCATCAATGTTCACTTGTCCTCCCCCAACAACTTCATTATCAGCGCCATCCGCACGTACATCCCGTTCCGCACCTGCTCAAAATAGGTTGCGCGCGGGTCACTGTCGACCCGCGGTGAAATCTCATTCACCCGAGGCAACGGGTGCAGGATACGTAGGTCTGGGGACGCCCCCTCAAGCTTCTCGGGAGTCAAGATGAACCGGTCTCGAAGACGGATGTAGTCCGCCTCGTTGAAGAAACGTTCCCTCTGCACTCGGGTCATGTAGAGGATGTCCAAGTCGACTAGGTTCGGGGCCATCTGATCGGTCTCCACATAAGACACGTGGTTGCGGTCCAGCAGGTCCCGCAGGTAGTCGGGGATCCTCAGTTCCGGGGGCGACATGAGCACGAACGTGTTCCCCTCATGTGGAATCAACGCGGTGATCAGTGAGTGCACGGTCCGCCCAAACTTCAGGTCCCCCGCCATCCCAATCCGCAGGTTCGACAGGCGCCCCTTCTCACTGTGAATGGTGAGCAAGTCGGTCAACGTTTGGGTCGGGTGCTTGTGTCCCCCGTCCCCCGCGTTGATCACCGGCACCGGCGAACGGAGGGAAGCCAACTGGGGGGCGCCCTCCTTCGGGTGACGCATGGCGATCAAGTCAACGTAGTTGGCGACCGTAAGGACCGTGTCGACCACGGACTCACCCTTCGCACTGCTCGACGAAGCCTGCTCCGCGAACCCAATGACACTGCCACCCAAAGACTGCATGGCCGCCTCAAAGGAGAGCCGCGTGCGGGTGGAAGGCTCAAAGAACAGGGTGGCGAGACGTTTGTGGGCGCACACGTCCTCGTACTCATGAGGGGCGGCCTTAATTTTCTCCGCCAAATCTAGAATGTCGGCGATCTCTTCATTCGAGAAGTCACCAATGTCAATCAGGTGGCGCATCATCTCTCCCCACCCAGCCAGCCAGCCGGGTCGTCGCGGAACCGTAAAACTTCGGGACCCTGCTGTTCAGTCAAATACCCCTGTTGCAGGGCGACCTCCACCAGCGTGTCCAAGTTGGTGAGGGACGCGTGCTCAATGCCCGCCGCCTCAAATGTTTCGTCGGCGCGCGCCATCCCGTACGTGAAGATGGAGAGGACCCCGAGGACCTCTAGGCCAGCGTCCTGCAACACTTGGGCGGCCTCCACCGAAGAGCCCCCCGTGGAGATCAGGTCCTCAATCACCACGGTCTTTTGACCCGCCTCGTAGCCGCCCTCAATCTGGTTGCCGCGCCCATGCCCTTTCGCGCCGCCACGAACGTATCCCATTGGGATCCCCAAGATTTCAGCGGTGAGGGCCGCATGCGCTATCCCCGCGGTCGCGGTCCCCATGAGGGTCTGGGCGGTAGGGAAAACCTCTTGAACGACTTCCGCCATCGCAGCCTCCACCCGGGAGCGCACCTGCGGGTGCCCAAGGATCAGGCGGTTGTCGCAGTAGATCGGGCTTTTGATGCCGCTCGCCCACGTGAACGGCTCATCGGGCCGCAAAAAAATCGCGCCGATATCAAGCAGGTCGGAGGCCACTTGGCGCGCTACTCGCGCCCTCAGACCCCCTCTTGTATCTTCACTCATCCGCTTCCCCCAAGAACTCTTCCACACACTTGTCGTAAGCGATTTTAGGGTCAGCCGCCTGGGTGATGGGGCGTCCGACCACAATGAAATCTGAACCCACTTCTCTTGCGTCCGAGGGCGTCATCACCCGCACTTGGTCGTCAGCCTCCGCATCCGCGAACCTGATTCCAGGGGTGACGGTGAGGAAGTCTTCACCGCACGCTTCTTTCACAACACGGGTCTCTAGGGGTGAGCACACCACGCCGTCCAAGCCCGCCTCTTTTGCGAGCAGGGCGAGACGCACAACAGAGTCCTGCACTTCACCGGGGATCCCCAGTTCCTCATTCATCATTTGTTTGCTGGTGGAGGTCAGTTGGGTGACCCCAATAAGTAGGGGCCGGGTGCCGTCGGGGCGGGTCAAACCGTCGATGGCGGCGCGCATCATGGCTTCCCCACCGGAGGCGTGCAAGTTCACCATGTCTACCCCAAGATCCGAAAGGACACTCATCGCTGACCCCACGGTGTTGGGGATGTCGTGCAGTTTCAGGTCCAAGAACACTTTGTAGCCCCGCTCTTTCAGGGAGGCCACCAGGTCGGGGCCGGCGCCGTAAAACAGTTCCATCCCGACCTTCAAGTAGGGTTTCCGGCCCTCCAAGCCTTGAAGGAACTCTTCGAGGGCCTCCCGATTTGGAAAGTCCGCTGCCACCATCACGTCCGACGTGTCGCTCACTAAAACTCCCTTGGGTTGCTGGTCATTCGACTGCGGCTCCGTTGCATATTCACGCTGTCACTGGTTCTTGGGTCAACGATTCTTCGGTAGGGCCGCGCCCACTATCTCTTGCAGGCTGCCGATGCCCAGGTCAGCCATCACGCGGGGCAGCTCCTCCAAGATTTGGGGGAACACCCGGGGGTTGCGCAGGGCCTCGGAACCGATCTGCACGGCATCCGCTCCCGCCATCATCATCTCAATGGCGGTGCGCGCGTCCACCACCCCGCCACTACCCATGATGGGAACGTCGAATGCTTGTTTCACCTGGTAGATCATGCGCAACGCGATGGGGAAGATGGCGGGTCCTGATAGGCCCCCCATCTCTCTGGCAATCACAGGCCTTCGGGTCGCGACATCAATACGCATGCCCTGCACTGTGTTGATCAGCGTGAGCCCGTCTGCGCCGCCCTCCACGCACTTCTCCGCGATCTTCACGATGTCCGTGACGTTGGGGCTGAGTTTCACGAACACTTTCGAATGTTTCACAACCTCACGCACCCGCCGCGTGATCTCACCCGTCAGGTCCGCGGACGCACCGAACGTCATGCCCCCACCCTCCACGTTCGGGCAGGAAACGTTCACCTCAATGATTTCGCAGGTGCCATCCGTTTTCGCGCAGGCCTCAACGTACTCCTCGACGGAGAAACCAGAAATGTTCATGATGACCGGCTGGTGGAAACCCTGTTGGAAGGTGGGCAGCGAGTGGGCTAGCACCGCCTCCAAACCCGGGTTCTGTAAGCCAATGGAGTTGATCATCCCGCAGGGCGCTTCCGCAATGCGGGGAGTCGGGTTCCCATCTTGAGGCTGGGCGGTCGTCCCCTTCAGGGCTGCGGCCCCCAAAATGTTGGGGTCGAAAAAGTCTGAGTATTCTTCACCGAACCCGAAACACCCCGAAGCGGGTATCAGCGGGTTCTGTAGACGAACGCCCGCAAGATCGACCGCTAGGGGATTCAATGCGCCCTCGCCGGAAGAACCAACACTGGGGTCTGCGGGGCCGGGATTCTCGGGACTCGGGTCCCGCGGCCCCAGATCTGAAGGCTGAAAGCTCACCACAGTAGTTCCCCACTTTCAAACACTGGACCTTCTTTACACACGCGCACCACCCCACCGGCGGTTTCCATCACGCACCCCATGCACGCGCCGAAACCGCAGGCCATGCGCTCCTCCATCGAATACTGACCCTCAGTCCCCGCCCGCCCGAAGACGGCACGCAACATGGGGGTGGGGCCGCAAGCGTAAACGTAGTCCCAGGTTAGGGACCCCATCGCGTCGGTCACTAGGCCCTTCACGCCCGCTGACCCGTCCACGGTTGTCACGGTGACCGGCACGCTCAGCGCCCCTATTTCCTGTACGAGGGCGACCTCGTCCTTCGACCCGAACCCTAAGATCACGTGGGGGCGCGTCCCCGCTCCAACCAGGGCTTGGGTGAGAGACAGCATGGGGGCGATGCCAACCCCGCCACCGACGACTAGGGGTTCTTCGACGCCGCGGGGCAGGTAGAAGCCGTTACCCAAACCAGAAAGCACGTTCACCTCTTGGCCGCGGGGCAAGCCTGTGAGTGTTTCGGTGCCGGGCCCGAAAGTCTTGTAAAGCAAAGTGAGTTCTCCCGGCCCCCATGCACACACGGAGAATGGGCGTCTGAGGAAGAACCCGGGGACCTCGACGTTCACGAACTGCCCGGGATTGGTTAGGCCCGCGGTGTCACCCTCGAGCTCCAGAATGTAGGTGCGGGCCGCGACCTTCCGGTTCGCGACGATCTTGAAACGCTGCTCGGACCTCATAGTTGTGTGGCGCCAGCGAAGAGCTCTTCAGGATCCCAAGCAACCTGGCCTTGGGCGATCGTCGCGTCCACTTTGCCGAACAGGTCGTGACCCTCAAATGGGGTTGCTTTCCCCATGGAGGCGAACTCGCTGGGGTCGACTTTCACTGGCGCGTCCGGGTCGAACACCACTAGATCCACTGGAACGCCCTCGACTAGGGCGCCGCCACCTAGGTTGAACCTCTCCCGACCGGCAGTGTTCATGACGCGCATGAAGTCCGGGAAGCTCATGCGCCCGTTTTTCACGAAGTGGGTGTAAACGACTGGAACAGAAATCTCTAGCCCGACCACGCCATTTTGCGCGTCTTTGAGGGGCACATCTTTTTCATCCGCCGAGTGGGGCGCGTGGTCGGTTGCGACTAGGTCGAGGGTCCCGTCGAGTAACGCCTCTTGGACTGCCTCCATGTCTTTGCGTTCTCGGATGGGCGGGTTCATGCGGAAGCGCCCGTGGTCTTGTAGATCGTCCTCGCACAAAGCCAGATAGTGGGGAGCAGTTTCCGCGGTGACGGGCAGCCCTTCGGCTTTCGCTTGCCGAACTAGCTCGACGCTCTCCTCAGTGGACACGTGGCAAATGTGGTAGTCGCAGCCTGTTTCGCGGACGAGGTCGAGGTCGCGGGCTATCTGGCTCCACTCAGCCTCCCCCGGCTTACCGATGTGACCGTGTTTCTTGGCGTAAGGTCCGTCGTTCACGTAACCGTCGCCGGAGATCTCTAGGTCTTCGGTGTGCTGGACGACTATGCCACCGAACTTGTTGACCTCTTCCATGATCTGGCGGAGCACGTCGCCCTCAACGACGCCGAAACCGTCGTCGGAGAAGCCGATGGCGTGAGTGGAGAGGGCCTCATAGTCCAGTGTCGCCCCCTTACCCGTTCCTCCCTCAGTGAGGTTCGCGTAGGGGAAGACCTCTACTACCCCGTCGCGCTCGTATGCTTCCGCTTGGCGTTCCAGCTCGGGAAGATTGTCGGGCGCGGGCGAGAGGTTTGGCATGGCCCCAACTGCGGTGAACCCGCCGCGCGCGGCCGCCCTCGTCCCCGTCTCAATAGTTTCCTTGTAGGTGAAGCCGGGTTCACGGAGGTGAACGTGAATGTCGGCGAGCCCAGGCAAGACCAGTTTGCCTTCCAGGTTGACGGTTCGGTGGCCCTTGGGGTCGATGTCGCCGGGGCCTGCGATCTCATCAATGATGAGTCGCCCGTCAGCGTTGGTTAGAAGGATGTCGGCGGGGCGAAGTTCCCCCTCCAAAAATGCTTGAGATCCCTGCAGCAGAACGCCCATCTTGTTCCTCCTGGAGTGGTGACGTCGATCGTCAGGTTACCGCACGGCCGCTGCCACGAAAGGACATTAGGCGCTCGTAAGCAACGTTGGACCGCCCCTCGCGATCGCCGGAATCTCCGACACCCAAACCCCTCAACTCGACGCGCGCCTCACAAAGCGGCGTTTCTGGATTCCAATACCAATAACGCCAGAGACCTCACGCTGATAGGATTTCTCGGGTCGCTAGCAGCCACCATGGGCGCGGAGCGTGTTGCGCCTCTGCTTTGCTGCCCTTTCGACCAAGCTCTATCCGTGGCCGGACCGTGTTGCGGGAGCTTACGGCCATGTTGTCCTACGTCATTGGGCGCCTCCACGAATCGAGTCTCAAGCCTGCGGACGTCGACGAGTCCTTCATCGGACTTCCAGCCAACCTCGCGGAATGGCAGGAGAAGCACCCCGCACCTCAGCCAGCCCCATATGGTGTCTCGGCCCGTGGGGCGGAAAACTGGTGTTGCGACTGGCTCGTCCACATGGGACTCCACGACGCGACGGTGACGCAGCAGTCGGGCGACGGGGGCGTCGACGTCGAGTCCGCCACGCACATCGTCCAAGTTAAGAACTACACGGGCGCGGTGCCGATAACAGAGATTCGCGAGCTGGCCGGCGTGGCTGCCGTTGACGGCCGTGTCCCGGTGTTCATGACCTCCGGCACATACCCGTCGCAGGCAGAAGACTTCGCTGACCGAGCGAACATGGCGTTGCTGACTTACGAGGTGAGCACCGGCGAAGTGTTTCCCACTAATCGCGTCGGCTTCGCTTTGGTAACAGAAGGCCTGTTGCGCGCTGAATGAGGTAGGGACCGGCTCGACCGAACTAACGCAGGGGGCCTCTCCAGTACACTGAACCGCTAGGCGGCTCTTCGACGTCTTCTTTGACCTCTCACTATCCTGTTGCGTCGGCTGCGATCAGGAGCCTCCTCTGCCCAATCCGACGCACCTCATTCGGAGTCAGCGTCGGCCGCCTGCTCCGCGACTTCCATGAAGTAGCGTCCGCTCACCTTCCACTTACCGTCATCACGGACCAGCTCGAGTTCTGGGAGACCTATGCCTTCCGCTGCATCATCCGCCACTTCGCCATCGATTGTTGCGACGCCCTGCACCATGTCCGCCATCGCCGTGTCTCCGTCAATGGTGACAGCATCCGCGGGCAAAGTGAAGACGACCGTCGGTGCGTCTTCATCGAACTGGACCATGCCCATCTGGCCCATGTAGTAGAACATCTCTTTGAACTCACGGACTTCGTTCTTGCTCATGTCAGCGAACGACACGTACTTGGCGATCTCTATGCTGTCGAAAAACTTCTCGGCGTCGCCATCGGATTCCTCGTAAGCCTCGCTAGCCTGCTCGTCGCCGCCGACGATGAGCGTCAGCCACGCTGTCACGAAGTCGCCAGCGACCTCCGCGGCAGCTTCCTCCCCTTCCACTTCTTCGACGACCTCAGCCTCTTCAGTTGTCTCCGTGGACTTGGAGTCCCCACACCCCACTACGCCCACCACTGCGAGCGCCGCTCCAGCGAGCAGTGCAATCATTTTCTTTGAAAACCTCATGATCCTCTCCTTTCAAAGGGTCAGCCCTAAGGGGCGGGCCAGGTTTCAGCGGCGCACCGTTCCGCCACCACCAACTGTTTGTCGTACAGTGGCGCTTCTCTTGTCTCCTGATGCGCCTTGAGAACCATTTGACCGCGGCCCACGCACTCGCGACGCAAGTTGCAGGATTGCTGCACATCCGCGCGTTCGGGGACAGGCGCTTGCGAACTCCCGTCGAGTCGGGAAGACCTCATTGCCCCACTTTCGTCGGCTGCAACTCTCTGGAGAAGCGACACGCGGCTGTCACTGCGCGAACTATGAACCATCCGGCGCGCCTCCGTCTCCACATGTCCACCCCATGGGACCCCGCCCTGACTTGCGGTGCGTGTCGTCACACGCTCCTTGCCCCCAGCGCTACAACAGGCGAAAGTTGGGGGACGCTGGGGGCTCGCTCCTGCGAACCGAAGTGGGGGGAGAAGCGGAATGGAACCGGAGAAAGCCCAACCGAGACTCACCGGGACGATGCTGGCCCTCTTGTCACTGCTGGCGATGACTAGTCCCCTCGCAACCGACATGTACTTGCCGTCGTTCACTGAGATCGCCACGGACCTGCACACGAGCGCCCCCAATGTTCAGTTGACGCTCACCACGTTCCTGCTGGGCATCGGCATCGGCCAACTGTTCTTCGGACCCCTCTCCGACCGTTACGGCAGGCGACCGATCCTCATGTCGGCCCTCACCGTTTTTGTTTTCGTGTCCGCCGGCCT
>CAYFUO010000012.1:7887-26910 GCA_964346255.1 uncultured Actinomyces sp.
GGCGACCGATCCTCATGTCGGCCCTCACCGTTTTTGTTTTCGTGTCCGCCGGCCTCGTGTTCGTGCCCAACATTGCGTGGATGATTGCGCTGCGGTTTGTGCAGGGGTTCATGGGGGCCGGTGGTGTCGTCTTATCGAGGGCGATCGCCGTGGACATCTCCAAAGGTGCGGCCGCCGTGAGAGCACTTTCCCTCATCGCAACGGTCGTAGCATTAGCGCCACTCATTGCCCCCCTCATCGGGGGTGTCATCAGCCAGTACTTCGGCTTCAGACTGGTCTTAGCCGTGCTCGCCGCGATAGCCACTTTGATGCTCGCCCTGTCCGCTTTCCTGATCCCAGAAACACTCCCCACCGACGAGAGACACTCGGGGCACCTCACCACCACCTTCTCCCCAGTAGGATCGCTGCTGAAAGACAAGATCTTTGTCGGCTACATGATCACCTTCTCAGCCGCGTTTGGGGCCATGATGGCCTACATTTCGGCGTCCCCCTTCATAGGGCAGTCCATCTTGGGTATGAACCAACTGCAGTACGGGTTCTCTTTCGCCGCCGGAGCCACAGCCCTCATAGTGGCGAACCTGATCAACGCCCGCGTCGCAGCCACCATCGGGGCGAAAAAGATGCAGATCGTCGGCGTCTCAGTGTCCCTAGCTGCGTCCCTCTTCTTACTCACAACAATCCTGACCGGCGTGCTCAACATTCCCTTGTTCATCACCGCAGCGTTCTTCATAACCTTGGGCGCAGGTTTCACAATGTCAAACACGAGCGCCCTCGCACTAATGAGAGCCGAGCACGCCCGCGGCAGCGCATCCGCACTACTCGGTTTCTTCCAGTTTTTCGTGGGTGGACTCGTCTCCCCCCTTGTCGGGTTCGCAGGGCCCCTAGACGCGCGCCCCGCCGGGCTCACCATCGCCGCCCTCGCGATCGCGGCGTTCACGTTCGCGTTGATGAACAGGTGGGCGAGAGGGCAGGAAGACGCGGGGCGCGGCTCGTTCCGCTGGGGCAAAAGCTGACGTTAGAGCCGCTCGACCCCGCAGCCTCTCGCTGCTAGGCGATGGGGCGGAAGGGTTCTCCCTCCAAGCCGCCCGCTAGCGTTGCCCACACGTTTGAGACCAACGCGCCAAGTCCGGTCTGCCGTCCACAAGTCTCATCCGCTGCCACTTGGTCCTTCGACTGCTCGTGCTGCGTGACGAAGGCAATGTTCCCTTCGGGCGTCGCCGCGGACAAGAAGAGAAACACGCCTTCTGCATTGTCCTCAGGTTTGTTGCCATCGCCCCGTTCGCGCCGGCCCCACTACACGAGTCAGGTCGGTCGCAGAAAACGATCCCGAGAGTTCTTGGAGACCTAAAGCTCTGGCACCCCAGCAAAGCTGGGGTGCCAGTGAATATCAGGTTGTCGATAGAGGTCTTAGTGGGTCAAGCAGACCCGCGACCACTATCCGGTCGGGAACAGCCAGACCTACTTGGTTGCATCCAGCTCGCTGTCAATCTGCTTGGGGACTTCCTGCCCGTCACGTTTCTCGCCATCCTGCGTGACGATGACCATCAGTGCCGCGACAACAATAGTCTGTGCGATGGTGAACACGGTGTTCCAGCCGACCTCACCAGACACGAAGTTGTCTGCAGCAGCCGCGATACCGAGCAGAGTACCGATGACGCCAAGGAGAATGAAAACTCCCCGGTTCATTGGCCTGCGTACCCGGTCCGGCTTCTTCTTGCCTATGACCGGCCCAACCGCGGCTTGTATCAAACCGTTCTGCCAAGCAACACAGCCAAGGATCAGGGCGATGCCGAGCCACTGCAAAGCCGAAGGCCATTCAGCGAACAGCGGGCCAGCAATGATGACCGAGGTGACGGGAGAGAGAAGCAGGATACCTGCCGAAAGCGTCGGATCCAGCCATACCGAACCGTACTGCACCATCGTCCAAGCGAGAGCTTGGCCGAGGACGATCAGCATGATGAGGGAGATCCAGTTGCCCGTGTTGATCGCATCGCCGGCCAAAGTCGCTTCCCTAAGCGTTGGGTTGTTGCCCAACGTTGCGGGAAGAACCATCTCCCCAGTAGCAGGATCCTTTGTTAGGACACCTTGGGTGATGTTGAAACCGTTGCCGCCGGTGAACATCCAGATAACCGGGAAGACGCACTGAGCGAGCATGGTGTACATCATCGGCTGGACGTAAAGGTCCTTACGAGGCGCGGATGTGGATGCCTTGCGCGACAGGTACAGGTAGAAGGAGTAGCAAATGCCTGAAGTCAGGCCAGCTGCAGTGCCAATCACCGAGGTCTTGATGCCTGAAATCATCTCTGGGCCACCAGCCGCGTCCGCCGGCTCGAAAACGCCACCCGTGAAGAGAACACCGACGATCATGATCGGCAGGATGATTGCAAAGGACCTTGGAAGTCTGAACTTGTCGATTACCGCTGTCAGCATTGGCACGATCACGACCTGCAGGTTCAGCAGGATCGCTGCCACACCGGAACCGATCAGGAAAATCGAGTAGTTCCATGCGGTGAAGTCGACGCCAAGAAACAGGCCGGAAGCCACAGCGAGCATGATGCCC
Organism: uncultured Actinomyces sp.; assembly: GCA_964346255.1. Classification (GTDB taxonomy): domain Bacteria; phylum Actinomycetota; class Actinomycetes; order Actinomycetales; family Actinomycetaceae; genus Scrofimicrobium. The sequence goes on from CAYFUO010000012.1 coordinate 10,448, forward strand.
TTCCGTGGGAGCCCTTGCTTCTTGCGAATTTCGTTCAAACCAAACGGCAGTAGGATCAAGAAACCCAAGAAGACGCGTAGGAAAGCCTGGGTCGCAGGGTCCATGTTGGCGGCTTTAACCCACAGCGGGGTGCCTGAGAGAAACAGGGTACCAAGGAGGAGAACCGCGACGGCTTTGCCGTGACTCACTTTTTTGACTGGCACCGGGGTCCCAGAACCCCTGGTTGCGCTTAGTAGCTTACTCATGGTGATCACTATAACAGGGAGGGTGGGCCATTTTGCCGTATGCTGTCGCCCCACCGACCGCAAAAAACTGCACGTCACGGGCGCAATTGCACGAATCTTGATGGTCCTAGTTGTCGGGCCGCAGCGGACTCTGGCGACGGAGACTGCGAAAAGGGTTTAGATGGCATGGCATCTGAGGCAACGTTTTTGCTAGCGCGCCATGTCGTTGATCCGCCATAGTTTCGCGCGAAAGCCACGGATCGGCGGCTCTACCAAGAGCCGGACTGCTTAGCGGCCAGCCTCAAGGGGCCGGACCGCTTCGCCCCAATCGCTTGCAATCTTGTCGACGGCAAGACCAGATGGTGCCACCCTGATTTCTGCTGAACTCTGGGCGGAGCTACAGGGTGCTGAGCACACAAACGTGCCTAGGTTTGACGTGAAGTCTCCCGTAATGTAACGGCTCTCCTCTTTGAGAAACCGCGCCCTTGTCAGGGACTAACACCTTTTAAATCGCGAGTCCGGGTAAGGGAGAACCAACCGAATGCCGCGGTGGTCAACGACCTCTACCGGGATTCCGTATGCCTCGCCGATGTTCTCCGCAGTCATCACGGTTTCATCGCCGTAGGCAAAGAGCTCAGAGTCCTTCAGGAAAAGGAATCCATCGCAATAGCGGATAGCGAGGTCCAAGTCGTGTAGCACGACCATCACCGTTTTCTCTTGCTCTTTAGCGATCTCCGTGACCAGACTCAGAACCTCGTGCTGGTTTTTTGGGTCCAGGTTGCTGGTTGGCTCATCCAGCATCAGCAACTTCGGTTCTTGGGCGAGGGCGCGCGCGATCATCACCTTCTGCGCCTCCCCACCCGAAAGTTCAGTCACGTAGCGAAGGGCGAAAGGTTCAAGGTCCAGCCGCTCCATTGTTTCTGACACGATCTGGCGGTCCTTTTTCGTTGCGTCCCAAGTTATGTGGGGTTTGCGCCCCAATAGAACCGTGTCGAAGACGGTCATGTTTAGAGGGCGCGTGCGCTGCGGAACGAATGCGACGTTGCGAGCCATTTCGGTTCGGCTCATCGAATGCAAGTTCACCCCATCCAAAAGGACCCTTCCAGTGGAGGGCTCCAGGATTCGGTTCATGCACTTCAAGAGCGTGCTTTTCCCTGCACCGTTGGTGCCGAGCACTGCAACACAACGATTCTGTTCGACCTCGAAAGAAACGTTCTCGAGGACGGTCTTGGTGCTTCGTGGATACGAGAACGTAATGTCTTCCACTTCAATCACGCGAACCGAACCCCCTGAACAGCAACACCAAAAAGACCGGGGCTCCAAGCAGAGAGGTGATAGCTCCGATTGGCAGGATGACAGGCGCGATGATCAGCCGAGCGAAAGTGTCGGCAGCGATGAGGAGCAGCGCGCCGGTGAGAGCAGAAGCGGGAATCAGGTACCTGTAGTCGTTGCCAACGAAACGGCGCATGATGTGGGGAGCGACCAGTCCGATGAAGCCGATGATTCCCACAAACGAAACCGCGATCGCAGAAAGCAGGGTTGCAACTGCCATGCCGATGAGCATCACAGATCGCGTGTTGACTCCAAGGCTCATGGCGGTGTCAGCGCCAGCCTCCATCGCATTGTAGTTCCACCGGTTTTGTAGAAAATAGATGAAAGCCGCCGCGAAAACCCCGCCCAAAATCCCGATCTCCAGCCAAGAAGCCGAGCCTAGGTTTCCGAAAGTCCAAAAGACGACCGCGCTTATCTTGGCTGCGTCAGCGAAGTACTGGAGCAGCATGGACCCAGCGGAAAAGAGTGCTCCGAGGGCCACTCCGGCGAGGACGATCCCACCTGGCCCCAAATCAGGTTTCAGTCGGGACAAGAGCACCACAACCACGGTGGATAGGGACCCAAAGACGAAGGCGCTAAAAGTGACTATGTACGGGTTGTTGATCGACACCCCGGACACAGCCGCGTCGGGAGCCACGACTCCACTGTCGAAAACGATGATCCCAACAGCAGCCCCAAAGGCGGCCCCCTGCGCAACACCGAGGGTGGTGGCTGAGGCAAGTGGGTTCTGGAGCACGCACTGCATGACTACACCCGCAACCGCAAGCGACGCCCCGACAACCACAGCGGCTGCGACCCTCGGCAGACGAATGCCGAAGATCACGGTGCTGGCTTCGGCGCTCCCCTGGCCCAAAAGGGTTCTGATCACGTCTGGGACGGGGATGGTGTACGACCCCACCCCCACCGCGAAGACCGCGATCAACAGGGTCGCAGCTGCGGAAAGGACTAAGACGATCCTCTTGCGGCGGATGTGAGCATCGTAAAGCTCGAGATGCTTGTCAGTTGCGGGCTGCATTTGGCTTGGGGCTATTTCGATCCGAGTGTTACGGGAGTGTAGCCCTCGCCGTACTCTTCGAGGGAACCGTAGTGGTCGTCGGTGCCGAGGAAGTACTTGAAGATCTCATTCGCTTTGGTTTTGAAATCTACGTCCTCGAACTCTTCGGGGTAGAGGAGAGAGCCAATGTAGTAGGCGTTCGCTATCGGGATCTCGACGTTGGAAAACATGGAGGTTGACGAGGGATGCTGGTAAACGTGTCCGTTCTGCACGGCCTGCAGCTGCTCGTAAAACTCGGGGTTTTCCTCATAGTCCTGCTGAACAATGGAGACCCCCGCAGAGTCTAGGAAAATGTACTCCGGGTCCCACACGAGAATCTGTTCCTTGTCTACAGACACTCCACCTGTCTGGTCGCTGATGCCCTCCGCTAGGTTGTTCGCGTGGATCACGTCAAAGACAGGGTAGTTAACGTAAACACTGTCGATCCCATGAAAACCCCGGGAGCTGGCGGCGGCCCCGAGCACTGTTGGCCTGTCCTCGTCGCTGACGTCCTTTGTGCGTTCTCTGAGGTCGTCGAAGTTTTCGTCCATGAAGTCGATTAGGTCGTCCGCGCGGTCTTCTGTGCCGCACACCTCGGCCACCAACCGCAACGCGTCGTTGTATTCGGGAGTGAACAGGTTGGCGGCCGGTCCCCCGGTGCTACCCGTATCAACAGCTATCACGGGCAGACCGGTTTTCGTCGCAATGTCTTCGACGAGGTCTTCTCCGTAGGACGTGATGATGACGTCCGGGTTTAGGGCCACTATTTCCTCTGGGAAGTAGTCGGTCTCACCTTTGAAGTCGGTCCCAACGTTCGGAAGGTCCGCCCAAAGGCCCTTGTTTGCGTACTCGTAGGCGGTAACCGGGGTAATGTCTTCGGGGTTTCGGTGACCAGTGACGCCAATAACCTTGTCGGCACATCCCACGTAGGTGCTGACCCGGGGTGCGTTCCCTAGGGGCACAATGGTCTCAACATTCTCGGGGATCTCAACCTCGCGGCCCAAGTCATCAACGATGACCCTTACCCCACTGGCTTCTACCCCACTTTGCTCCGCCGGCTCGGACTGCTGTGTTTCCGCTTCGACGCCAGTGCACCCCGCCAATAGGGCAACGCTACCCAATGCGGCGAAGATGGCTGCTTTTCTGGTTCTCAAGGTGTTTTCTCCTTTTGGTTACTGTCTGTCTTGGACGTTCCAGTAGATGGTGGCGATGGTCGAGTCAATCTCTTCGTAGATCTGTCCGTCATCAAGCAGCGACTCCAGATAGCTGGTGACCATCGCTTCCTCTTCCACACTGAGTGCGCGATAAGAGCTCATGCGGTTCAGGTACATTCCCAAGGACTCTTCTAGGGTCTTCTTGGAGTTCCACCTGCGTTTTTCGTAGGCCAACATCGGTAGGTAGCCCTGCAGCCACAGCAGGTTGAATGCGTCCAGCATTTCGTCCTCAGCGCTTTCAGTCCCACCCTTTAGGCCCAGCATTCTCTTTATTTCATCGGAGACTGAGTCGGTCCGGCGGATCGCCCTCGTGTAAACGCACCATTTTCTCGAGGCCGCCCCCAACTTTTCGAAGGTCGCAGCGCTTTGAACCGCTGGGGTCATGTGCGCGAAGACCAAGTCAAACTTGTTGCGCCAGCCCAGTTCATCAAGGTCTAACTCGTACCAGTTGGCTTGCTCGAACGTTGTGTTCGCGCCCACACCATCGCTTTGCTTCGCACGCGCGATGTCCAGCATTCTTTCGGAAAGGTCAATCGCTTCGACCTCAGCGACTTCCGGGGCGATCGCGAACACATACTTCCCGGTCCCACACCCAACATCGAGCGCGCGCACGTTTTCGCCCAGCATGCCCTGAGTTTCAAGAAGTTGAAGGAACGTGTTGTCCTCGAACGTTGCGGGCCGGTGCTGTCCGAAATCCTTCGCCATGCAGTCCCACATGTCCGTAGATGCTTGGATGTTCACGTGGCTGATCTGCCAAGAGTCGCGGATCTTCTCTATGGTGGTATTCATTGACTCTCCGGGTTGACGTGCTCGGTTTTCGCAAGGTCTGATCGAAGTTCCACTCCAGCCTCGGCGACATCATCATTCCTGACTTCCCGACTTATTGCAACTTTGTTTCGTTAAGCGCGCGTGGGTGTGAGCCGGGAAACTGGTTTTGCTGCGGGAGCCCGACAGGCAATCCCGCCGTGCGATCAGCGGGACTGACCAGAAAAGCCGATGGCCCGACAAGTCGGCAGTGAGAAGAGGGCGGGGCTTGCATGCGTCTCAGCCCACACCCTTTTGTTAAGATGCTTTTGTGAGCACCAACCATGAAGTGCACCATTCTGGTGACCCCGACGCTTTCGTAGAGCGTGCCCTCGCCTGCCTACGTTCTGAAGGGAAACGGGTCACGAAAGCCCGTCGCCTGTTGCTGAACGTCCTCGCTCGCCACCATGAACATCTGACCGCCGATGAGATTGCGGACCTGCTACGGGAAGAAGGTGTCCACCGGGTCACCGTCTACCGGACCCTTGACACCCTCATCGAAGTTGGGGCAGTCACCCACGTCCATTTGCCCGGGGGCGCGACCGCCTACCACTTGGCGACTGATTCCCATCTGCACGGACACTGCATCCACTGCCACAAAGTTGTGGCCCTGCCGGCAGGAGTTTTCAATCGGGCGACCCAAGCGCTGCTCCGTTCCGTTGGATTCGCTTTTGACGTGAACCGGTCCTCGCTGCTTGGACTTTGCGCCGACTGCCGCTCGAAAGAGCCGACCGCCTCCTAAGACTGCCCGGCATGGTTTATGTCCCTCAAGTCGACCACCCTCTCGCAAACACGATCCGCTAGGTAAGGGTTGTGAGTGACCACCACCAAACCGATCCCTTTACGTGCCGACGCATCCATCAGGTAATGCCAAATCTGCGCTTGGGTGATTGCGTCGAGCATCGTCGTGATCTCGTCGGCCAGAATGAACTTGGGGTTCGCGATAAGGGCCCGCGCGACGGAGAACCGTTGCATCTCTCCTCCGGAGAGCTCCCGCGGGAACCGATCAAACCACTTCGGCTCTAATCCCAGTGCTTCACGGGTTTCGCTGTCAACCTCTCCCGCCTCTTCCAAAACTTTCCCCATCCGCCACCGGGGATTGATTGCTTCTTCTGGATGTTGACTGATCAGCTGGATCGGGGCGCTACGCGACACGGGTTTTCCGTCCAAAAGGACGCGACCGGAAGTGGGCTTCAAATACCCGGCCAGAATGTCCACGAAAGTGCTCTTCCCGTAGCCGCTGGGTGAAATCACGCCGACCCACTCCCCATCGCGGACAGTCAGGGAAACGTCTTCCAGTAGAAGAGGCGACCGGCGGTTGTATCGAAAACTAACGTGCTCGGCGTCAAGAGGCATGGAAACACCGAACCATTCCGTCCCTAAGCTGCCGAGCAGGCGGCATAGCCTCGGTGCATTGCGCTGTGCGCAACCAGCATCTGGGCGCGAAAGGACATCCCGTGTAGCCCGGGTAAGGCTGGGAACCTGGAATCGGTTCGAAATCATTTTGAGGCAACGCCCGCCAAAGTGCCTTGCTGTACGGGTGCCGTAGCCTCTCGGGGCCATCCTGGAAGTCTTCCGCGCGGGCCACCTCAACAACTGTCCCCGCATAAAACACGCCAACGCGGTCAGCGAACTGAACGGCTAAGTCAATGTCGTGGGTGATCAGCATGACCGCAGTTCCTCGGTCGGCGAGCTCCTTCAAGATGCTGAGCGCTGACATGGCTTGGTCCACTTGCATCCCAGGAGTTGGCTCATCGGCAATTACGAGGCCCGCCCCAGAAGTGATGGCAGTGGAGAATAGCACGCGCCGCGCCATGCCTCCGGAGAGCTGAAATGGGAATAGACGTTCGGTTTCTTCTGGTAGGTCGAGCTCTTGGAAGACTCGGGATTGCCTTTCTGCGACTTCCTTAGTCGGTCTCGCTCCCCGCGCTTGCTTCCCAACTCTCATCAGGGGGTCGAACGCAAGAACAGATTGGGGCAGCAAGGCTATCTCGGATCCCCGCAGGTTCTTGAGGCGCACCTCATCCAGTTCCTCACCTCGGAACTTGATGGTTCCTCCCGTGATCGCATTGTCGGGCACCAGTCCAAGAATCGATTCAGCCAGAAGACTCTTTCCCGATCCGGACGCACCCACTATTGCCAGGATTTCGCCCTCCCGCATTGTCACAGACAGGTCGTTGATGACAGGTAGTGTCACCTGACGAAAAAGCCCTTGGTATTGGCGGAATGCGACCGACAAGTTCTTCACCTCCAGAACCATCTTGTCTTCCACGTCTGTCACCTCATTCCTGTGCGCTAAAAGGGTCAAGCAGTGTCTTCAAGTTGTCGCCGAGGGCATCAAAGCCGATAACCATGAGAGCCAATGCGACGCCTGGGAAAATCGCAAGCCACCACATGCCACTCAACAAATACTTCATGCTTTCGGACAGGATTATGCCAATCGATGGATCCTCCGGCGGCAGGCCGAAGCCTAGAAAGGATAGTGCGGATTCATGCAGGATGGCATGGGGGAACAAAAGCACAAGGCCGACTACGAACTGGGGAATCACGTGCGGCAAGACGTGCTGACCCATGACCCATATCGGGCCACGGCCAAGCTGCCTTGAGACGGTTGTGTACCGTTGGTTGCGAATCTGCAGGGCGTCGGCCCTCACCACCCGCGCAAGCCCTGTCCAGTGGGTCGCTGCAATGCCAACGATTATGCCTTTCAAGCCCCCACCCAAGGCGAATGAAATAAGGATTAGTAGAACTAGGTGCGGGACACCCATGACTAGGTCGATCAACCAGTTGATGACAGCGTCGACCTTGGGGCCGCCAATGGCAGCAGAAATGCCCACAACAGTCGCAACCACCGCAGCCGCAGCTGACGCGACCACCCCCACGGTTACGGAAAGAGTGAGGCCCTTGATCGTCCGGTAAAACATGTTTCGACCGAGCCAATCAGTGCCAAAAGGGTACCCCCAACTGGGAGGAAGGCCCGTGCGTGCGAAGTCTGGCGCGACGTCTTGCTCGGTTATGAAAAACCCGAAAACGTAAGTCCCAACTAGCACCGCGGCTAGAAACGCGGTAAGAACCAGTGTTCTCAGACGCCTGTTGACCCTTCTGCCGCCGACGCCAGTAAACGCCGTGGAGGTGCTATCCATGTGCCTCCCTAATGCGCGGGTCAACGACCTTGTACAAGTAGTTGGCGGTCTGGTTTCCGATGAACACGAAGGCCGTCGCGAACAACGTGATGGCTAGAAGCAACGGAACATCCGAGTTAAGGCCTGCGGTTGCCACTGCCGAACCGAGGCCCGGGTAAGAAAAGACTGTTTCCGCAAGAATGGACCCGCCGAAAAGCTCCCCGAAAGAAGCAAACTGTAGCGTCATCGCGGGCAAGAGCGTGTTCCGGATCCCATGACGACGGACGATGTCCCACGTGCTGTCCCCGCGCGACCTTGAAAACGTAACGAACTCACTTTGCATGACGTCAACCATTTTTTGTCGAGTGTGCAAGGCGATCGGAGAGAAAGAAACCAAAGCTAACGTCAGTGCTGGCAGTACAAGATGGTGCAGCCGAGCCCCCAAAGTGACGTCGCCACTCACCACCCCGACTGGACTGGAGAAACCAATCGGGAACCACCCCAGCATCGCCGCGAACACCATAAGCAGCAGCATGCCCAGCCAAAACGTGGGGATAGACGCCAGCACCAGGCAGATCCTTTTGAAGACCCGATCAAACCAGCTGCCTCTCCAAAGCCCCATTGCAACTCCCGCAACGTAGCCGATCACACCAGCTAGCAGCCACGATGTGATCATGAGGACCAACGTGTTCGCAAAGCGTTCTTTGATCACCTGAATGACTGGCTGACGGTAGAACAAGGAAGTGCCCAAGTCCCCGTGCAAGAGCGCGTTCAACCAGTGAAAGTAACGCTGCACTGGGGGCTCGCCGACCCCCCAATGGGCAGCGATGGCTTCGCGTTGTTCGGCCCCCACGTTGCCCCCGGATGCCAACACGTACTGTTGCACCGGATCCACGGGCGATAGGTTGACCAGCACGAACGCCACAACGGACGCCCCAAACAGGAGGCTCACAAACCTGAGCAGGAAGCCTCCTGCTTGAAGAGCGACCCGTCTCAGTTCCAAGACCAGTGGCTCAAGTTCTGCAGCAGTGTCCAGGAGGCCCCATGCCCATGCAGCTGCTGGTCACCGATGTCGAGGCCGTCGTCTACGTAGTAAATATGGTCGAGGTTCAAAAGCCACACCCAAGGGGCGACGCCACGCATCGATGTGCCAGTTTCGCCATCCCACTGAGCGAGTTTCCATTGCTCATCAGCTTCTTCTTGCGTCTGCGCATGCAGGGCCGCCTCTAGGTAAGCGTCAATGATTGGGTCGCTCAGCCCTTCCGGGTTGTAATAGTCGTCCTTTAGAGAGTTGTCCGAGTGGTACAGAAGGTAGGAAGTGTAGGGGTTGGTTGAGCCCCAACCCATGAGGATCGGGTTTGCGAACATGAGCTTCTGGATCTCTTCCCAGCTTTTACCCTCAACATTCATCCTGATGCCAAGTTCTTCCAGCTGCTGGGCCGTTGCCATGCCAAGTGCTTGGCGAGCGGAGTCACCGCTTGGATAGTAGACCGTGAACTCAGCCTCCACCCCATCCTTTTCACGGACGCCATCTTTTTCTACCCAACCGTCCTCATCCAACAGCTGTTTCGCGTATTCGACGTCCTCTTCAATAACGACCTCTGGGTTGTTCCAGGGCAAGCCGTCGTCCTCACTGTAAGCGGGGGTGGCGTAACCGTTAACTGCGTCTTCAGCCAAGCGTTCGCGGTTCACACCATAGGCAATCGCGTGCCGAACGGCTTGGGAAGACGTGACGTCGTTGCCTATCGGATACCCGTCCTCAGTGGTCTTCCCTTCGTCGGGGCTAAGGGGCAGCGTTATCCCGCGGTTGTCCAGAGTCGACACAGCCTCGATTCGCATCCCATCTATCTCTTGGGTCGCATGGGTTGGGCTCGAAAGCGCCACATTCACCTGGCCGGCCTTCGCCGCCGTAAAGGCTGCGTCCTCTTCCATGAACAAGATCGTGGCTTTCTTCAGATTGGGAAGATCGCCATAGTAGTCGTCATTGCGTTCCAAAATGACCTGCTCGCCCTTTTTCCACTCCACCATCTTCCACGGTCCGCTGCCGATCGGGTGGTTTGCGTAATCTTGGTCGTATGCGTGCTCCGGGACGATGCCGATCGCTGCCACGGTGTTGATAAACGGGCTGTTCGGGGCGTCCATGGTGAAGACAACTTCGTGCTCCCCGTTCGCTTCAACATCGACCATGTAGGACAGGTCTAGAGAGGACTGGCTTTCCTGCGCCTGCTTGAACGTGAACACGACATCTGACGCGAGCACAGGCTCGCCGTCAGTGAAATACGCATCGTCGCGCATGTCGAAAGTCCACGTGACGCCATCTTCAGAAACCCCCCAGTCGGTCGCAAGGTCGTTCACGATCCTCATGTCCTTGGTGTACTCCACCAGAGTGCTCTGGATCAGAGGGGTGGTTCCGTGCCCCCAACCTGCCGTGGAGTCGAAGCCACCCTCCGGCTCAGCAGTGATAGCTACCACCACCTCATCGGCAGCTGCGTCTCCGGAAACCGCGACGTCTGCGCTCTGCTCAGCCCCTCCTTTTCCATCTCCGCATCCGGCGAGCGTGAGCGCAAGCACCGGTAAAACGGCCAAGGCAGCGAAACGTCTTGTAAGTCTGTTTTTCACGGAGGCTCTCCTAAAAGCATGATCCCAACCGCAATGAAGTTGCGATTGGGGTAATGCTACCAAGTTGCGTGTGCGGCTGCGAATAACGCCGGTCCGCGGCGGAAGTGCAGCACCCGCACCGTTGGTGGCGTGAAAAGCAGAAGCTGTCTTGTCAGTGCTTCCGCAGATCGATTGGTCCCTGACCTCGCCACAGCCCCCGCAAGTGGTCCGCTACGGCGAGGCTCATCGCCAGGAGGTCCTGCGTGTAAGTTCCGAGGGCGCGAAGCGCTAAGCCATGCCCAGCCGTCCTCGTAACCCCCCACTCGATATCCGAAGATGTCTTCTCTTCGACGAACGCGGAAACCAACTCCCGCACGTCGCTCACCAGCTGGTCGTTGATGCGGCGATCGACAGCCAGAAGCGTGAGCAAGTGAGAACGGTCCCCAAAGAACAGCATCGAGTTAGCGCCGAGATTCGGGTCCTTCGGGCGGATCAAGAGGTTGTCCACCACCATCGGCTTACCATCCACGTTGACTGCAGTCCTCATCCGGACTTCGTCGTAACCAAATACGGAACCGTCCGGCGCCCAGCCGGGCGTGACGATTTCGCTGGTCAGAAACGACGCGCTCGCAGCCATCGCCACGTTCATGTACTGGCTGTAGGTCGCACCCCGGTACAGAATGAGCTGGTCCGGTATGTACTCGAAGACGGCGTTTTCTTCTAGGACCAGGTCCATGTCTTGCTGCGCGTAGTCATCTGGGGTGCGGTACACCTTGGTTGCTGACTGGCCAGTCAAGAGGAGCGAGGCGTCCTTGTGGACGGCGATCTTTATCCGGTAGTCGTCGCCACCCAGATACCCTCCGCCCGGGTTCAAAATGGTCACATAGGCCTGACCAGAGTTGTCCAGGTAGTGAGGGCGCATGATCTTGAGCCCTTCCCGGTGGTACTGAGACCCAATGAACGACCGTCCCTGGTCGGCGGCTACCTCGAAAACCAGCTCGCCAACCGGGTCCCTCTCGTCAAAGAAGTGGGGTGGAAGGGCACGATCCTCGCCGTCAGTCACTTGTTTCTTCCAGGTCCTGCATCAAAACGTCTTCACGAACCCAGCGAAGCACGTCATCCAGGCCCTCGTCCGTCATCAGGTTCGTGAGCACGAAGGGTTTGTCGCCGCGGAACTTCTTCGAGTCCGCTTCCATTACCGACAGGTCCGCACCGACGTAGGGAGCCAAGTCGATCTTGTTGATCACGAACAAGTCCGACTTGATCATGCCTTGCCCAGCCTTACGCGGAATCTTCTCACCCTGGGCCACATCAATGATGTACACAGAGAAGTCGACCAGTTCCGGGGAGAAGGTGGCTGAAAGGTTGTCTCCACCCGACTCGATAAAGACCAGATCGAGGTCCGGGTTTTTCTTCACCAGCTCCTCGTAAGCGGCCTCGTTCATGGAGGTATCCTCACGGATGGCAGTATGAGGGCAGCCTCCCGTTTCCAACCCGATGATCAACTCTTCGGGCAGAACGCTTTCCCTTGCGAGAATCTTCGCGTCCTCGATCGTGTAAATGTCGTTTGTAATGGCAGCCATTTTGAGTTCCCCGTCGAGGGCGCGGGTGATCCGTTCAATGAGCTGGGTTTTTCCCGATCCGACAGGACCGCCTATTCCAATCCTCACCGGTTCCATAACATCTCCTTCTTAAGACATGAACATTCTCGACAACTGAGTTTCGTGGGTGATCTGGGCCAACTCCAAACCGGGAGGGCACGCACCAACGTCACCTAGTCCAAGAGAACCAATATGCTGTGCTGTTTCTAAAATGACTGGATGAGCAGCAGCCAGCACTCGCTGTCCTGCGTCCTGTCCCAGCGGGATCCCCCGGATCGCGTTTTGGTTGATGGCGGTCGCCAACTGCATCAGGTAGCCCGCAACAGCCAGCTTTGAACTGATCCCGGCGACCCGAAGCGCGACACCGTAAACCAAGGGTGGCGAACCGTAGCATTCACCCGACTTAACCAAGTCGAGGTACCCGTCCAACAGCGGTGAATCCTTCACCACGATGTCCGCAATCTTCGCCATTCGCTTACCCATGGACTGGCTGGCCGTGCGAATCTGCCTGGGAATCAGCGACACGTGCGCCAACGCGTCCAGCTCTTTCAGTTCCTCCAAGGCGTCTTCGAGCGACAGATTCTTGTCGACGACTCGGGCCGCGAGCCACGCGACCAACCCCTCGCTGTGCGCGGATTCGCGAATGTAAGCGAACAGCCACTCTGCGTAGGTATCAGCATCCGTGACTTGGCCCTGCAAGATATAGGTTTCGAGGCCGTACGAATGGCTGAACGAACCCGTTGGCAACGCGGAGTCCGACAGATGCAGAGCGACTAGCTCTGCCGCCGCGTCAGTGAGTGTGCTCTGCATGGCGGAATGCCACAGGCATTACTCGATCCTCGCGAGCGTAATCTGCTCCGACCGCATCCAAGTATTCCTGGACCGTGTGATCGTATTGGACGACCATCACTGCTTGGCCGTATTCGTTGTCCTCGTCAAAGAACTGGGCCTGCAGGTGGCGGTTTCCGAGCGCGTGGGCGTGCACGCCCATCTCGAACACCGTCTTGGGTCGGAAAACGAGCACGTCGCTGGGTGCCGCCTCCACAGTTATCAGGACGCCCTCGTCCTTGTAAAGAACGTCGCCGTCGTGAAGTTCTTTCACTGAGCTGGGAAGACGCAAGCCTAGCTCGCGGCCCGTGTCGGTCTCGACTCTTTGGATTCGTTTCAGCAAATCAATATTGTCGAGCACAACGCGTTCTTCCACGAACTCGCCAAGCTCCGCATCGGACAGGTCCCGTCGATTCCCAAGAACCTCAGTAATAATCATGATCCTCCTCAACGAACAGTAGCAACAATGTATCACGGGCCACGTTGGGCCCGACTTTGCCCAATGCTTAGGGCAGAGCTGTGGGGCGCCGGGCGACGCCCGCGCCCCACCAACTGGCCTCTAGAAGAGGAAGTACCTCTGGGCCATTGGCAGTTCAGTTGCCGGCTCAGAAGTGACGAGCTCCCCGTCAACAGTCACCTGGTACGTCTCCGGGTCAACCTGGATGTCAGCTGTTGTCGAGTTCAGCTTCATGTCCGCCTTGGAAAGGTTGCGAACGTTCTTCGCTTCAGCGACAGCGCTAGTCAAACCGATCTTCTCCGGCAAGCCCTCCTCGAGCGCAACAGTTGGCAAGAAGATCAAAGACGACTCATCCAGAGCGCTACCCTTCGCACCGAACATGTGGCGGTGTGTCACGGGCTGCGGCGTCGGGATTGAACCGTTGGAGTCACCCATGACGGACATGGTGATCTGGCCGCCCTTGATGACCATCTCGGGCTTCACACCAAAGAACGCAGGATCCCAAAGAACCAAGTCCGCGAACTTACCGACTTCCACCGAACCGATCGTGTCAGCAACACCATGCGCGATCGCAGGGTTGATCGTGTACTTCGCGATGTACTGCTTGATCCGGTTGTTATCGTTGCCCGCAGAGTCACCCGAAGCGGCACCGAACTGCTGCTTCATGCGGTGAGCCACCTGCCACGTGCGGTTCACGACTTCACCAACACGGCCCATCGCCTGAGAGTCAGACGACGTGATAGAGAAGATTCCCATGTCGTGCAGCACGTCCTCGGCGGCGATAGTCTCACGCCTGATCCGAGAGTCAGCGAAAGCAACGTCCTCAGGAATGTCCTTATTCAATGCGTGGCAAACCATGAGCATGTCAAGGTGCTCTTCCAAGGTGTTCGCCGTGTACGGCAGCGTCGGGTTTGTTGACGCCGGCAGAATGTTGGAAAGCCCAGCAATCCTGATGATGTCTGGTGCGTGGCCACCACCAGCACCCTCCGTGTGGAAAGTGTGGATGACGCGGTCACCAATGGCGTCCACCGTGGACTCCAGGAAACCGGCCTCGTTCAGGGTGTCAGTGTGGATCGCAACCTGAACGTCGAGGGCGTCGGCGACCTCCAAAGAAGTGTTGATGGCCGAAGGCGTGGAGGCCCAGTCCTCGTGAATCTTCAGGCCAATAGCACCCGCGTGGATCTGCTCTGCAACCGGCTCAAACGCTGAACCGTGTCCCTTGCCTAGGAGCCCAACGTTAACTGGGGCTCCCTGCAATGAGTGGAGCATGCGCTCAATGTTCCATGCGCCCGAGGTCAGGGTTGTTGCCTTAGTTGAGTCGGCCGGTCCCACACCGCCACCAATGAACGTGGTGGTCCCGTTGCCCAAGCCAACGTCAAATTGGTCGGGGGAAACGAAGTGGATGTGGCTGTCGATTGCACCAGCGGTGACAATCTTGCCTTCACCAGCAATCACCTCTGTTGCTACACCGATTGGGATGGTCACGCCAGGCTGAATGTCTGGGTTACCGGCTTTGCCGATACCGAAAATACGGCCATCGCGCATCGCAATGTCAGCTTTGTAAATGCCGGTGTAGTCGACGACGATCGCGTTAGTGATCACTGTGTCCGGCACACCATCGGCCCGCACCATCTGGCCGTTTTGACCCATTCCGTCGCGGATGACCTTACCGCCACCGAATAGGACCTCTTCACCGTAGTTGGTGTAGTCCTTTTCAACGCGAAGGACTAGGTCCGTGTCGGCTAGGCGGATCCCGTCACCTGTCGTGGGCCCGTAAATCTCAGCGTACTGACGCCGAGGCATCTGGAAAGACATAAACTATTTCTCCTTTAACCCGAGCAGACCGGTGAAGGACTCTTCGTCATGTCCCTCCCGTCTGCCCTTGTAGCTTCTTATTTGAGGGGGCCGTTTACTTCGTCGCGGAAGCCATAGACTTCGCGGCGGCCTTGGTAATCGATGAGGTCCACGCTGCGCGAGTCGCCTGGTTCAAGGCGAACAGCCGTGCCCGACGGAATGTCTAGGCGACGTCCGTACGCTGCCTCACGGTCGAATTCAACGGTCGGGTTGATCTCGTAGAAATGGTAGTGCGAACCGATCTGGACTGGACGGTCCCCGCGGTTCGTTACCTGAATAGTTATTGCCTCGCGACCCTCGTTGATGGTCAACGTTTCGTCCTCGTCAACGAAGTATTCGCCGGGAACGAACTTTGCCGCCCCCTCTTCAGGTACGGGCTCTTCCTCTATGTAAAGGTTCTTGTCGGTCAACTCTCTGACTCCTTCCGCTGGCGGCTCTAGTTAGTTTCGTAGAGGAGCCGGACAGGCTTCCGTATGGGGTTATGGACGGTCACGAGCTTCGTCCCATCTGGGAACGTCGCTTCCACCTGCACGTCCGGAATCATTTCCGGCACGCCCTCCATGACATCTTCGGTCGTAAGGTACGTGGTTCCCTCGCTCATGAGCTGCGAAACGGTTTTGCCGTCCCGAGCTCCTTCTAGCAGTTCCGCGCTAATGTACGCCACTGCTTCTGGGTGGTTGAGCTTCAGTCCGCGATCCTTTCGACGTCGTGCCACATCGCCAGCGGTGAAGATCACCAGCTTTTCTTGTTCTCTTGCCGTGAGACGCATGCCACTCCTGACTTGTTCCGGCGTGGGCCAGGTTTTACGAATCTGTAGTAAACCGCAGTGAATTTAGGAAACCCGCCGCACAGCCGAGCTAGTAATAGTTAGATCAGCCTAGCAAAGACACCTCAGAACAAAAGCGCTTGCAGCCGATGTGCGGTGTTCTTCGCCGAGGCCATAAGTTGTCTTGCAACACTTGTGCATTAGCCGCTCACCAGCCATTTTGGTCGGTGTTCAATCTTCCGTGAACGAGCCGCTGGCACGTGCGCTGCGGATCGCCCTCCTAGGGGTCGCTAGCCCCGCAGACGATTCGTCGACCCGGCGGCGAATAAGTTCGGCCGAGGGCCCTTCCACCGGCGCCCAACGTTGTTGCACAACCAACCAAGATTTAGACCGGAGGCGGAGCGAGATCTGCCATGCGTCCTCGACAGCGAGCGTTCGATCACTTTGAACGAGCACTGACCTCTCTGCGTCCCACACCAACAAGCCAAAGTGCCCGCGACCTTGAAGAAGACGATCAGCACCCCTAACCACTCTCGCGTCACCAAACGGCTGGTCCTCAGTGACGAGGAAGAGCAATTGCCGCGAACAATGCAGCAACCTTCCAGGAACGGCGGAATCGCGCCATCAACT
>CAYFUO010000012.1:27010-28656 GCA_964346255.1 uncultured Actinomyces sp.
CGCGTTGACGTCGGCGAATATGGGGACGCCCTGCGGGGGGCCGCGCCCGTCATCTTCAGCCTGATCCCAACCGGCATGTACCTGATGATCATGGTGAGCTTGACGACGGGCCGCGTGGAGCTCGCCCGTGAAGGCGGTGTTGTCCGCACCGCGCAGGCCGTTGAAACCTTGGCAGAAAGCGACATTGTCTGCTTCACCGAGTTGGGCACCCTAGTGGGCACCGCCCCCGACCTGACCCTGTGCGAGGACGAGGACGGGAAGAAGCCCTCAGCGTCAAGGGTCCGACAAACCCTAGGTGACATGGGCCGGTCTGTGACCGCACAGTCGTCCGTCATCGGTCTTCTCGCCGATTCGTACGAGGGGAACCTTCGCGTCGTAAAGGAAGAGCACGACCAGCCTGGGCTGGACGGTTGGTCCGCAGTCACTTTCGGTGAAAAGGATGCCGCGGGCACCTACGTCCTAGGGGTTCGGGCGACCATGGAACCTAACTTGGCGTACCCCGTCTCCGTGCCGGCGCCCGAGGAGGTCGGCACCACAGTCAAGAAGCAACTGGTCTTAGCGCACCGCGCACAAGCCATCCCACTCAAGGATGAACACGGCAACGCTCGCCTGCCCGACCAACTGGTCCCCCTTGGCGTCATCACTTTCTCGGATGACCCTGACATAGACACCGCCGACCTGATCCACCAGTACCGTGAGGCTGGCGTCAGCGTGAAAGCGTTCGGCGGCAACGTTGACACGATACTCAGCCTGCTACGAGCGGGCGGGATGTCTCCAGAACAGGCCAAAGAGATTGAGGGCCAAGGCACCCTCACCGCCCAAGACCTGGAACAGATTCCACAGAAAGACTGGGGGAAGGCCGCTCACGGCCACGTGCTCTTCGGCGGGCTCACCCCAACCCAGGCGGGCGACCTCATCAAAGCAATGAGGGAGGACGGTGACTCCGTCACTGTTGTGGGCGATGGGACGCACGATCTGCCTGCCCTTGGCGAAGCGACACTCGCAGTCGCCCAACCTGCCAGCACTCAGGCGGCCGTCGCCCTCGCCGACATGGTCCTGACCGAAAGCGACCCCGAGATTCTTTTGCGCCTGCTCCGCAAGGGCCAAAACATCATCAACAGGTTGCTTGACGTCATGAAGCTGGACCTGACCCTAGTGCTCGCCACGGGGATCCTGATCTTGCTGGTGCGAACCTTCAGCGTAGGGTTCCCCCACCTTTCCAGCCAAGGCTCGTTCATCTCGTTTCTGTCAGCCACGATCCCCTCGATCT
The DNA here is from genome assembly GCA_964346255.1 of uncultured Actinomyces sp. GTDB lineage: Bacteria > Actinomycetota > Actinomycetes > Actinomycetales > Actinomycetaceae > Scrofimicrobium. Next base: position 28,281 of record CAYFUO010000012.1, read on the forward strand.
ACTTGGGTTTCTTCGGCAGGCCCCGGAAGCCAAAGACGTTCAAAACCAGCTACGCCGAGACCCTCATGCGTTTCACGCTGCCGGCCGGCATCCTTCTGGCATTCATAGCGCTTGGCGTCTACCAGTTCCAGATCGCAACCACGGGCAGTTGGCGCACGGCGCAACTCGGTGTCACCTACACGCTGATTTACGCCGCCCTAGCACTGAACCTGATCATTAGACCTGAGCGCCGCTTCAACATTCTTATCTGGTCGCTCGCATTGGTTGCGATCCTGTTGCCCTTCAGTTCCTTCGCGCGCTGGCAGTTCAAGATCAAGTTCATGAACCCCACGGACTACCTAGTCGTGCTAGCCGCGGTCATGATCTGGTTCGTCCT
>CAYFUO010000013.1:0-28445 GCA_964346255.1 uncultured Actinomyces sp.
GTCCCCGTTAAGGAGGCTGCGGAAGGTGACACCATCCTCATCCACTGCCGCCTTTGATTCTTCGACCGCGGCGAGAGAAGTTTTAACGTCCTCGTCCTTCTTTGACGCGAACTGGGCGCTCAATACCTTCTTGTAGCCGGCTCCCATCGACAGGACTTGGAAGCCGCCAGAGTCGGTGTAAGTGGGGCCCGGCCAGCCCATGAACGCACCGAGCCCCCCAGCTTCGTCCACAATGTTTGCGCCGGGCTGCAGGTAGAGGTGATAGGCGTTGGCGAGGATCGCTTGACCGCCCGCCCCAACCACCATTTCTGGCACTAAACCCTTGACGTTGGCGAGTGTTCCCACGGGCACGAACGCCGGAGTGCGGATCACCCCGTGGGGGGTATAAAGAGTCCCGGTTCTCCCTAGCGCCCCGTCAAGCCGGGAGGCAACTTCGAAACCGCGGTCCCGAACGATCTTCCCCGGGGATTCCAGTGCTGGCGCGGTGGCGCCCGTTGCTGGGGTCTCCTGCTTTTCGGTTTCGAAAGGGGGGAAGGGCTGCAGTTGTCTTGGCCAACTGTCCATGAGCCCCGGGTTTGCTTTGGCTGCCAGCCAGTTCTTCATACTTTCCCCTTTCGAAGGCCCGGCAGCTTCACTGCCATCCCGTTAACCGTACTTGGCTGGGTGGCGCCACCGAAACCGCTGGGATCAGCCACCCAATAGCCCAATCCGCATGGGTCGCTCAGGTGTCGGAGTCCAGTTTCCGCAGCCGGGCGATCACAGCGTAGGAGACGGGGAGCAGCAGTGTTTCGACAGCCATCTTGTACAGGTACCCGACTAGGACGTAGTTCCAGAAGTTGGGTCCGGTGAGCACTCCCGCGAACGCGATAGTGCAGAACACGAGGGTGTCCGCACCTTCTCCCACCGCAGAGGAACCAAGCAGACGAATCCACAGGGGAGAACCCACGTGGCGGGCCTTTATTTTCACGAGGACGTACGCATTCAACAGTTGGCCCACCAGGTAGGCGACCAGGGAAGCGACGACTATGCGGGGGACGAAGCCGAGCACCGCCTCGAAAGCGGCTTGGTGAGCGTACTCGGCTGCGGGCGGGGCGAACTGGACGGCCAAAAGCACGGCGGAGGCCACCACGGAGACTAGGAGGCCCAGCAGGATGACAACGCGGGTCCGGGCGAAACCGTACAGTTCAGCGAGTGCGTCCCCCAAAACGTAGGTGAGTGGGAAAAGAATCGCGCCACCATCAAAGATCAGTGTCCAAGACCCCACCCCAACCGCAATGAGCTTCGTGGCGGCAATGTTTGACACTAGGAGGGCCGACACGAAAAGGGACGCCAAAACCGCGTACGACATGGTTACCGGCATTTGGTGAGCTCTCACGCGTCCATCTTGCCAGCGAAGCGTGACAAGCGGAATCCGGGTGAACCAAGAACGGGGAGGGCCCGTCAGGACGGAAGCCTTTTGGGGGCGACACTTTCAGGGGATGGTTAGAGGCGTCACTTAGAGGCCGCCAAGCGGGGCGGCGGCGCGCGCTCCAACTAAGCTCTCCTTCGTGATCTCAGTTCAAGACTTCTCCTTGAGGATCGGTGCGCGCTCCCTAGTCAGCCCAGTTTCCTTCACCGTGCCCCAAGGGGCGAAGGTGGGTTTGGTGGGCCGCAATGGGGCGGGGAAAACCACGATGATGCGGCTGCTCGCGGGGGAGAAGGACTCTGGGGTCGCAGAAATGGGTGGGACCATTCACCGTTCCGGCGGCGTCGCCTACCTGCCGCAGGACACGACTGAGGGAGACGGCGACCAGACCGTTCACGCCCGCATCACCTCCGTGCGGGACTTAGACAAAGTGATTCAGCGTATCCGCAAAGCGGAGCGGGAGATGGGCGCGGCTACCGGCGCCCGCCAAGTTAAAGCGATGGAACGCTACGTCCGCCTCGACCACCAGTTCACTCAGAGCGGCGGGTGGGCCGCCTCAGCTCAGGCCGCCCAGATAGCCGCCGCCCTAGGTTTGGGGGACGAGATGCTCACCAAACGTCTCAAAGAACTTTCGGGTGGCCAGAAGCGCCGGGTCGAGTTGGCTAGGGTCCTCTTCGCGGAAGCCGACACTCTCCTCCTCGATGAGCCCACGAACCACTTGGACCACGACGCCATCCTGTGGCTCCGGGATTTTTTGGACACTTACAAGGGTGCGGTCATGGTTATCAGTCACGACGTCGGACTGATTCGGGGCACCGTGGACCGAGTGTTCTATTTGGATGCGACCCGCTCCACCCTGGACACCTACAACATGGGTTGGGACCAGTACCTGCAGGCTAGAAGCGATGATGAGCGGCGGCGCAAGAAGATGCGGGCGAACGCACTTCGGAAGGCCGCGGCCCTGCAACTGCAGGGCGAGAAGATGCGGGCGAAAGCAACGAAAGCTGTTGCCGCGCAACAGATGCTGCGCCGCGCCGAAGCATTGCGGGAAGAAGCAGGGGAAGAGGACCGGCAAGAGAAGGTGGCGCGCCTCAGGTTTCCCACGCCTGAGCCGTGTGGGCGGGTCCCACTGTCAGCTTCCGGACTATCTAGGGCTTACGGGAGCCTAGAGGTGTTCGCGGGCGTGGACCTCGCTATAGATCGAGGTTCGAAAGTGGTGGTCCTCGGCGAAAACGGTGCGGGGAAAACCACTTTGCTGCGCCTGCTCGCCGGCATTGACACACCCGACAGTGGGACCGTTGAGGAAGGCTACGGGCTGAAGCTCGGCTACTACGCTCAAGAACACGAGACCCTCGATGGGGAGGCGACAGTGGAAGAGAACATGCGCATCCACGCGCCGGGACTTGACGACACGGAGCTCCGGTCAGTTCTCGCCCAGTTCTTGTTCTCCGCGGACGACCTAGCGAAACCCACTTCGGTTCTCTCGGGTGGGGAGAAAACTCGGCTCGCCCTAGCCACACTCGTCGTCTCGGGCGCGAACGTTCTCCTACTCGACGAGCCGACCAACAACTTGGACCCCGCCTCCCGCGCGGAAGTGTTGGACGCCCTCGACACGTACGAGGGCGCCGTAGTCCTAGTGAGCCACGACCCGGGGGCAGTGGAAGCGTTGAACCCGGAGAGGGTCCTCCTCCTACCGGAGGGGGATGAGGACCTGTGGGATGACGACTACCTGGAGTTAGTGGAGGTCCGCTAGTTTTGAGGTTCGCCTAGCACGCTGGGAGCGTCAGGCAGGTCAGCGACGGGAATGACTTCCGCGGGGAAGTCACGGTACGCCAAGTACTGTTTCAGGAAGTCGCGGTGCTCGTCGCACGCCAACCATGTTTTCGTGCGCCCAAAGTGTAGGTTCGGGTTGGACCACACCACCGCCCAAACGGCGTCCGCTTCGCACTCCCGCGCGGAGCAGACGAGGTCTCTTGGCCCCTTCGCTAATGCCATGCACCCAACTTTCTTCTGTCACCTCATACTACCTTCCCGTCTAGGCTCGCCGGCTTCCAAGCCCCTAGGGATGGTCTAGAGTAGGGCCATGACAACTCACACAGTGATCCTCACTAGACATGCAAAAGCTGCCTCAACGGCCCCGGGAACAGACGACAAGCGGCCCCTGTCGGACCTGGGTGTGGCCCAAGCGAAAGAGTTGGGCGCGAAACTCAGTGACAAGATCAAAGAGGTCGACACTGTGTTTGTTTCCCCAGCGCTGCGCGCCCAGCAAACGTGGGACGCGATGGCTGAAGGCGCGGGCCTCGCACAAGCGGACATGCCGCGGGTCAGGGTCGACCAGGTCCTCTACAGTGGCTCACCGGAGCAGATCCTGCAGGCGGTCCGCCTAGAATCGACCGGCTACTCATCTCTGGTGATCGGACACGAACCCACCATTTCTGCCACCGCGGTTCTCATGGTGCGTGAGGGGGAAGCATCCGAGGTGCAGTGGGGCATGCCGACTGGTAGCGCGGTCATCCTGGAGTGGTCGCGTAACTGGAAGGAATGGCACTCACACGTAGCGACCATCACTGACTTCGTTCACGTTCCCGTGAACCGCTAGCAACCAATCGCTTAGGCCCGTGGCTTGTCCGCGGGCCTTCTCACTGCCCGCAGGCGAGAACGCCAGATAGGGTGGAAGAGAGTCTTGGGACAAGGTTGGTTGTGGAAGCGGGTGGCTAGGTTGGATTTGGACGGTGGTCGTCCACAGGCGGCGGGGGAGAAGCCGCTGGAGCTGTACGTGGTGCGCCACGGTGAAACCATGTTGAACGCGGCGGGGCGGATGCAGGGCTGGATTGATGCCCCCTTGACCCCTGCTGGGGAGAGAGTGGCAGCCTCATTGGGTCGCGGGTTGAAGCGCGAAAACATTGGTTTTGATGGCGTGTTCACGTCCGACACGGGGAGGGCCCGCCAGACCGCTCAGATCGTGTTGGGCGCAGCCGGCCAGGACCCCCTCTTGGATACTCTTGTGACCGACTGGCGCTTGAGGGAAGCGAACTTCGGCAGCTTCGAGGGGGTCCGCGGTGACTCCGTGTTTGACCTCCTCGCCCGCGAACTCGGTGTGAGCGAAGAAGAGCACCGCCAGAAGATGAGTGCGGATCCAAGCCAGTTCACCGCCCACCTCACCAACACGCTCGCCAAATGGGATCAAGATAAGGGTGTGGGGGAGAGAAGTTGGGCTGCGGAACCGTACGCCGCTGTTCAAGCCCGCGCGCTCGGCGCCATCAGTTCGATCACGGATCAGCACAAGCAGAAGGGTTCTTCCCGCGTGCTCATCGTCGCGCACGGGGTGACCATTTCGATTTTGCTCGCCAGTTTAGGCGCGGCTTCTAGGCTCCCCATGGGAGGTTTCGCGAACGCTTCGGTGTCGACCGTGGTGTACGAGGGCGGGAACTACGTGGTTGACCGGGTCAACGATACGCGGCTGTTGGCGGTGGGTGACCAGTAGGGGCCCACGCAGCGGGTTTTCACGCCATTTCGGAGTCGCCGGCCGCCCATCCGAGAAGCCCCACGACCGCGTCTAGTTGGGCCAAGTTCAGGTAAGAGGGCACCGCTTCACGCACAGCGGGTTTCGCGCAGAAAGCGACACCCAAACCGGCGGAACTCAACATGGGAATGTCGTTAGCCCCGTCCCCAACAGCGACGCTAGAGGAGAGCGCCCCCGCAGTGTCCGAGGTCGAACCGGAGGCTTCCTCCGCCCACTTCGTGAACACTCTCTTCTTCTCTTGCCCATCCACCACTTGGCCGAGGACCCTGCCCGTCAGGCGTCCACCCTCAATCTCTAACGTGTTGGCCGCAAGGTGGTCAACATTGAGGCTTTCCGTGAGGGGATCTAAAACGGCGGTGAAACCGCCGGACACCACGCCGAATTCGGCGCCCACCTGGTGGGCCCAGTCGATCAGGGTGCGCGCCCCCGGCGTCAACGTCAACGACGCTCTGACCTGATCCAACGCGGCGACCGGCAGGCCCTCCAAGAGCTGGACCCTGCGGGCAAGAGACTCCGTGAACCCCATTTCGCCGTGCATGGCTCGAGACGTAATGGCTGCAACCTGCTCGCCCACCCCGGCGAGGCAGGCGAGCTCGTCAATGACTTCCTCTTCGAAAAGGGTTGCGTCCCCGTCAGTGACGATGAGGGTCGGTGGGCGGCCCCTCAAAGGGGTGGGTAGGTGGGACACGCCCACAAGTTTCGCGTCTGCCGCCCACTTTTCGTCCGAGGGCACAGCCCACCATTTGCCCCCCTCAGTCGGCGCTCCACTTGCGTTCGTGAAAACCGACCAGGAGGGGGGTCTACGTGGACTCACTCCTTTACCACGTACCCCTTCGGCACGACAGTGATGCCGGAGTCGGTCACGGTGAAGCCGCGTTCGAGGTCGCGGTCACGGTCGAAGCCGACCTCCGCGTTCTCCTCAACAATCACTGCCTTGTCCAAGATCGCCCGGTTCACTCGCGCCCTGCGCGACACACGCGTCCCATGCATTATGACCGAGTCCTGGATCTGCGCCCACGAGTGCACCATCGCCTTAGGGGACAGGATCGAGCGGTGCACTTCACCACCGGAAATGATGACGCCGTTGGACACCAGTGAGCTAACGGCGTGCCCAATGCGGCTCCCCTGCTCGTCGTGAACGAACTTCGCGGGTGGAAGTGAGGAGGCCTGACGTGACATGACGGGCCACTTGTAGTTGTACAGGTTGAACACTGGGTCGACACTGATGAGGTCCATTGACGCGTCGAAGTAGGCGTCGAGCGTACCGACGTCCCTCCAGTAGTGGCGGTCACGCTCCGTCGACCCGGGCACCACGTTGTCGTTGAAGTCGTAGACCGCGCATTCCCCACGTTCCACGAAGTAGGGGACGATGTCGCCACCCATATCGTGCTTCGAATCAGGGTTCTTCGCGTCCTTGCGAAGCGCCTCCACTAAGGCTTCCGTGGTGAAAACGTAGTTGCCCATGGACGCCAACACCTTTGAGGGGTCGGCTTCCAGCCCCACAGCGTTCTTCGGCTTCTCTAAGAACTCGTTGACCATCCCGTTCTTCGAGTCGATGACGCCGAACTGGTCCGCCAACTCGATTGGCTGGCGGATCCCCGCGACCGTAGCGGGCGCGCCAGAAGCGATGTGGTAGTCAACCATTTGGCTGAAGTCCATGCGGTAAATGTTGTCCGCACCAGTGATCACCACGTACTCGGGCTCTTCATCTTCCAGCACGTTGAGGGACTGGTAGATCGCGTCTGCGCTGCCCAGGAACCAGTGGGGGCCGCGCCGCTGCTGGGCGGGCACGGGGGCAACGTAGCCGCCCAATAGCCCGGTCAGGTGCCAGGAGCGAGCAATGTGGGTGTCTAGGGAGTGAGACTTGTATTGGGTGAGCACCACGACTCTGGTGTAACCCGAGTTGAGGATGTTGGATAGAGAGAAGTCGATCAGACGGTAGTTTCCCCCGAAAGGAACCGCGGGTTTAGCGCGGTCCTTCGTGAGGGGCATTAGTCGGCGCCCCTCCCCGCCAGCGAGAACGATTGCCAGAACATTTTTTCGTGCCATAGGGGCAAGCTTAGTCGCGTGCCCGTGTTATGTCCGCTTCTTACCTAGGCATTCCCGCGCCGACACTCAGCGCGAACCCGGCGTAGCCAGTTTTTGCCCGGGTATGCTTGTCACCAAGAGAAGCCACCTGAAACGCCTTAGCAGTGAGGACCAAGAATGCGCGTCGACTTGCTTACCCGCGAATACCCCCCTTTCATTTACGGAGGTGCGGGCGTTCACGTTGAAGAGCTCGCCCGCGTGCTGCGACAGTTGGTGGATCTGAGGATCCACGCTTTCGATGGTCCGCGTAAAGAAGGTGAGGTCGGCGCTGACCCGGGTGTCACCGGGTACTCGGACCTCCCGGGGCTGGCGGACGCGAACGGCGCTATCCAGACGCTCGGGGTGGACTTGGCTATGACCCCCGGCATGGAGGGCACGGACCTCATCCACTCCCACACGTGGTACACGAACTTTGCCGGCTATCTAGGCAAGCTGTTGTACGACGTGCCCCTCGTGGTTTCGGCCCACTCTTTGGAGCCGCTCCGCCCGTGGAAGAAAGAGCAGTTGGGCGGGGGATACGCCGTGTCCTCCTTCGCTGAGCGGGTCGCGTACGAGAACGCGGACGCTATTGTCGCCGTTTCCCACGGCATGCGCGACGACATTTTGCGCGCCTACCCGAACGTTGACCCGGACCGCGTCGTAGTGATCCACAACGGCATCGACCTTTCCCGCTGGCACCGCCCAACCGATGTTGAGGGCGAAGCTAAGGCGGCCGCGATTAGGGACAGTCACGGCATCGACCCGAACCGCCCCACGGTTGTCTTCGTTGGCCGGATCACCCGCCAAAAGGGTCTCCCGTACTTCCTGAGGGCAGTGGAGTTGCTGCCCGAGGACGCTCAAGTGGTTCTCCTCGCCGGCGCCCCCGACACGGAGGAGATCGCGAAAGAAGTTGAAGGCTTGGTGAAGGATCTGCAGAAGACCCGCACCGGAATCGTTAACATTCCAGAGATGCTCCCACATGAGGAAGTGACCGCCATTTTGGCGGGCGCCGACGTGTTCGCTACCCCCTCCATTTACGAGCCTCTAGGCATCGTCAACCTGGAGGCGATGGCGATGGAGCTGCCCGTCGTTGGTTCTGCAACGGGTGGTATCCCGGACGTCATCGTTGACGGTGAAACCGGGTTCCTCGTCCCCATTGAACAGGTGCAGGACGGCACGGGCACGCCACTGAATCCCGCCAAGTTCCAAGCGGACTTCGCCGAGAAACTAACGATCTTGCTGGAAGATCCCGCCCTCGCTAAGAAGATGGGGAAGGCCGGCTTGGAGAGGGCCCGCACAGAGTTCTCCTGGCAGAACATTGGGGAAGAAACCGTCGACCTGTATGAGGGCTTGGTCTGATCGGCGAATGATTTTATCGAAGGGGAACGCGATGACTGACCTACCAGCCGAATCTGCGCCGCTCGTCGAAGTCACGGGCGTCGACTACGCGCGCGGCGGGACACAAATCCTGCAGGGCGTGGACTTGGTTGTGAATGCTGGCGAGCACTGGGTGTTCCTCGGCCCTAACGGGGCGGGGAAAACCAGTTTGGCGCGCCTCATTTCGGGGCGCACCTACCCAAGCGGCGGGGTTGTAGAAGTTTTCGGGGAGGACACCACTGAAACCGAGTCGGACTACCTCGCTTCCCGCGTGGGGGTCGCGTCCCTCGACGTGAGAGACCGGCTGGTGGAAGCTGACGACGTGCTCTCCGTTCTGCTCGCCTCCACTTGGGGCCAAGTGGGCACGTTCGACGAAGAGTATGAGGACGAGGACGTGGAGCGGGCTAAAGACCTGCTTGCCGCCCTCGGAATCAAGAACCTCCAGGACCAGCCGTTTGGGACCCTCTCAGAGGGGGAGAAGCAGCGAGTGTCAATCGCTCGCGCTCTCATGGTGGACCCTGAGCTCCTCATTTTGGACGAGCCGACGGCTGGCCTCGACCTTGGGGCCCGCGAAACACTCGTCGCAGCTTTGTCGGAGATAATGGGGGACAAGTCAGCGCCGTCCGTGGTGATGATCACCCACGAGATCGATGAGATCGCACCCGGCTTCACTCACGTCGCCCTGTTGGAGGGCGGCCGCATCGTGAAGGCGGGGCCACTGCAAGAGGTGCTCAACTCTGAGAATCTGTCCGACACGTTCGGGCTCCCACTGACGGTCGTCGAAAGAGATGGTCGCTACTGGGCTTACGGCCAGGAAAAGTAGGGCGTGTACTGGCTCGCGTGGGTTGGGGCCGCGCTACTCCTTGGGATCATTGAGGTCTTCACAGTTGACCTTTTCTTCCTGACCCTGGGAGTCGCGGCGCTCCTCACGGGGATCGCTGCTGCGTTCGGCGTGAACATCTGGGTGCAGTTAGCGGTTTTCACGGTGGCGTCCATGCTGCTCTTATGGCTGGTGCGCCCGTGGGCGAAGGGCCTGCTGGCGCGCTCCACCCCCGACCTCGCCACCAACGCTCAAGGGCTGGTCGGAATGGAAGCGGTTGTGACCGCGCCTCTCACGGGCCCGGGTGGCAGGGTTCGACTCCAGGGGGGTGACTGGTCGGCGCGCGGCCAAGGCGGTGCAACGTTCCCCGTGGGATCCACGGTGAGGGTAGTCGCCATTGACGGCGCGACCGCGGTTGTTGGGCCCCCAACTGAACATGTTCCCGTCCCACCGGACTCGGTTCCTGAAGAGCCACTGCTCTGAGACCGGTCTTTAGAAAGGAAACGCCATGAATCCGACTCTGATCGTGCTGTTGGCGCTTGTCTTGGTGCTGGTTGGCACCATCGTCGTCAAATCCATTCAGATTGTCCCCCAGTCGAGGGCGATCGTCGTGGAACGTTTAGGGAAGTTCCAGTCCGTGAAGTACGCGGGTCTGCACATCCTCATCCCTTTCATTGACCGGGTCGCGGCGCGCGTCGATTTGCGTGAGCAGGTTACTTCGTTCCCACCCCAACCGGTCATCACCGCCGATAACGTGGTGGTCTCTATTGACTCTGTCGTCTACTACCAGGTGAACGACCCGATGGCTGTCACCTACGAGATCGCGGACTACATTCAGGCTATCGAGCAGTTGACGGTCACCACTTTGCGTAACGTGATCGGTTCGATGGATTTGGAGCAGACCCTCACCTCCCGGGACCAGATCAACGCCCAGCTTCGCGGTGTCCTAGACGAGGCGACCGGTAAGTGGGGGATCAGGGTGAACCGTGTGGAGCTGAAAGCGATCGACCCACCTCCTTCTATCGTGCAGGCGATGGAGCAGCAGTTGCGGGCCGAACGGGATAAGAGGGCCGCCATTTTGACGGCTGAAGGCCTACGCCAATCCCAGATTCTGACGGCTGAGGGTGGGAAGCAGTCTGAGATCTTGAAGGCTGAGGGCGACGCTCAAGCGGCGATAACTCGAGCCAACGGCGACGCGAAGGCGATTGCGACGGTGTTCGGTGCAATTCATGAGGGGAACCCCACCCCGGACCTCCTTTCCTACGAGTACTTGAAGACGCTGCCGAAGATCGCTGATGGCGAGGCTTCGAAACTGTGGGTGTTGCCCGCTGAGTTGACGGCGGCCCTGAAGTCCATTGGGGAAGGTTTCGGGGGACTTGGAGAAATCAGCGACTCCGGCAAGTAGTCGCACCCTCAAGCGTGAGGCTTATGGGCTGGACCTAGCCTGATTGACGCCTGCTCTTAGGGGATCACGGAAAGGTGCCCTCATCCGTCCCTGGGAAACTTCAGGGAGCCGAATGGGCCCAAGTGGGTTGGCAGGCCCTTGGAGGCCCCGTTTGGTCGTCCGGCCCTGGCGGAGCCGCGCGGCGTCTAGGTTTCTTGGCCCGGAGTGTCACCAGCCAAGACACCTTCCGGATAGGTCAGAGGACCTTGGAGAAGAACTCTTTCGTTCTTCCCTGCTTCGGGTTGTCAATCACTTCTGCTGGGGTGCCCTGTTCAACGATTTTCCCGTCATCCATGAAAACAATGTGGTCCCCAACTTGACGGGCGAAACCGACTTCGTGAGTGACAACGACCATTGTCATCCCGGACTCCGCTAGGTCACGGATGACTGCCAACACTTCCCCCACTAGTTCAGGGTCGAGGGCGGAGGTCGGCTCATCGAACAGCATCAACTCCGGGTCCATCGCCATAGCCCTCGCAATAGCCACCCTCTGCTGCTGCCCACCCGAAAGTTCAGCCGGGTAGTGCTGCCCCCGGTCAGCCAACCCCACCTTCGCCAAAAGCGCTTCGGCGCGCTGCTCCGCTTCAGCTTTCGGCGTCTTTTTCACGAGGATGGGGGCTTCACTCACGTTTTGGGTAGCGGTCAGGTGGGGGAACAGGTTGAAGCGTTGGAAGACCATGCCGATCCGGCTGCGTTGGCGGGCAATGTCGCTCTCCTTCAACCGGTACAGCACCTTCTCGCCCTTCGAGTTCTCCTTCTCCCGCAAGCCCATCAGGTCTCCATCAACGAAGATGCGGCCCGCAGAGATTTCCTCCAACTCGTTAATGCACCGCAGCAAAGTGGACTTACCGCTGCCGGACGGTCCCAAGATCACGCACACTTCGCCCGGCATGACCGTGAGTGAAACACCCCTGAGAACGTGCAGATCGTCGAAAAACTTATGCACATCTTGAACTTGCACCATCGGTGTCTCAGAAAGACCTTCTGAGGGGGTCGGGTCACTGGTTGTCACGGGGTCACCTCCAAGAATGTGGGTTCGTCCCCTTCGGGATCCTGCTGCTCCAAAGCGTCATCAGTGGCCTTAGCCGCGCCCTTGTCCTTCTTCTTTTTCTTGGTGGCCCCATCGAAGCCTTTCCCGTAGTAGGCCTCAATGTAATGTTGGGCGACCATGAGGACCGAAGTGATCACCAAGTACCAGATCGCGGCGTCGATGAGCAGAGGAATGGGTGCGAAGAGCTGGTGGCCCTTCGTGGAGGCGGCAAAGGTTAGTTCCAGGGTGAAGGGGATGGCGGCGACCAAGGAAGTCGTCGTCAACAGGGAGAGCGTCTCGTTCCCCAGTGGCGGGACGATGACCCGCATGGCCTGGGGGAGGACGATGCGCCTCATGATCTGACCCCTAGACATGCCGAGTGCTGTGGCCGCCTCCCACTGCCCCTTATCAACCGAGTTGATGCCGGCACGGATAATCTCAGAGAGGTAAGCGCCCTCGTTGAAACCCAGTCCGAGAACCGCCATCCAAAACACGGTTAGAACCGAGGCGGTGTTGAAGGTTACGAACTCGTACCCAAACGGGATCCCCAAAGACAGCTGGGGGTACAACGTTGGCAACAGAGACCAGAAGATCAACTGCGTGTAGATCTCGGTGGTCGCCGAATCATTAAAAAAAAAAGTGGCCACGTAGCGCAACACAGGGTTTGGGGACTGCCGCATGACAGCCATGGTCAAAGCGAGGATGGTGCCAAGCACCATGGCTAGGACCGTCAGGATCAGTGTGTAAAGGACCCCGGTCATAATGGTCTTCGAGAAGAGCCACTTCCACACTAGGGGCCATTGAAAGTTGGGGTTGGTGATGAGGGCGTGGATAGCCATCGCGACCAAGACCCCAACAATGGCTGCGGCCACCCAGCGGCCCGGCCGGGGAACCGGTCGGGCCGCGATGAGCTCTACAGGCGTTTCTTTTTCGGTCACGTTTTTCAGTAAACCTAGCTGCGTCTAGTTGACGTTCGCCTGAGTGAGCGCAGTGCCTTCAGCACCGTAGCCTGACAGGATCGCGTCCAAGTAGCCTTCGTCCATCAGGTACTGCATGGCAGCTTGGACGGCGGCGGTCAACTGTTCGTCGCTCTTCGCAACCGCGATGCCCTGGGGCTCCGTTTCAATCTGATCACCGATCTGCTCCAAGTCGTTGCTGGCGGAGATCGCGTAGACAATGACGGGGGTGTCCGCCAAAGTCGCGTCGTACTGCCCGCCCGTCACCTTTGTGGTCACCTCTGACTGGAGGTCGTGCGGCATCACGTTGATTGCGTCTTTACCGTCCGCCACGCACTGCTCAGACAGCTCTAAGGCGTACTCGTGTTGGAACGTTCCAGTCTGTACGCCCAAAGTGGTCCCACAGGGATCCGCGGGGTCAAAGTCACTGGGATTCCCCTTCTTGACAGCGTAAGCGGACCCCACTTCCACGTAAGAGATCATGTTGACCTGTTCTATACGTTCAGGTGTGATCGTGAACGAGGACGCTCCAACGTCGAACTTCGTGCCGAGCGCTGGAATGATGGTTTCGAACACAGCGTGTTTCGTGACGCCCTGCTCCAAACCCATGACTTTTGCTAGAGCCTGAACGATGTCGACGTCATACCCGACGGGTGTTTTCCCGTCGTCCATCAGGTACTCAGCTGGTGGGTAGTCGGTCGACGCTCCGTTAGTGAGGGTCCCAGCCGTGACGAGAGTGTCCGGGACCATCGCTGCTATGTCCGGAACCTCTTCGATCGTGTCGATAACGGATTCTTCTGCTGCTGCCGTGTCCTCGGTTTCCTTCTCAAGTTCTTCACTTGCGCCCGGATCAGAGCAGCCGGCCAACACCAAGGCGAGTGTCGCCAGACCTGCAGTGACTAGTTTTTTCCGCATTCTTCCTCCAAACAAATCGTGCCCCCATACTATGCACTAGCGCGCATAGTATGCATGAAGGCGTCTCGCCATTTGGCTGGCGTTCGGAGAAAGAGTACCCGACTATGAGTAGGGCAGGGGACGGAGGATCAGTTCCACTGTGCCTTGCGGTTTGCGCGCGTGTTGTAAGGGTCGACCCCTTTAGGCACGGGCGTGGTCCTGGACTTGATGGCGCGCAACCGGTTCGCCACGGCGGGCACCTCTTGCTTCGTGAGAGCCTTCTTCAGCCCGCGCAGTTTGCGGTTCAATTTCGTTAGACGCACTTGGCCTTCGTCGGTACCGACCTCAATGAAGGTCACTGGGACGTTTTGGACGGCGCGGCGGATCCGTTTCTGCTCGTTGGTGAGCATGCCCCGCACGCGGGATGAGGGGCCTTCAGAGATTAGGACGACGCCCGGGCGTCCCACCAGCTGCCAAACGAGGTCTTGGTGACGGTTGACAGCCACTGGTTCTTCGTCGTACACCCAGCCGCGCTTGATTTGGCTGATCACCGCGTAGACAGCGCCTATCTTCCCCTCAAGTTGCTTGTACATGGCGGGTCGCAGCAGCGTCGTCAGCAACGCCATGTCGAGGGTGAGGGCAAGGAGAATGCCTGTGAAAATCGGCAGGAACTTCGAGCTGCCCGTCACTGCGAAGAAAATGCCGCCACCGATCACGATCACGGGCATCGCTATCAGTGCGATCGGGGTCCACTTGTAGGACCGCTGAACAACGGTGTACGAGTCTTTTAGGTTGTGGTACCAGCGCCGCTTGCCGGCTTTGGCGGAGGAGGGCGCGGAGGAGTCTTTTTTGGCCATGATCGCCCAGCTTAGCTTGGGCCCGCACCCTTGTCCTAACGGTTATCCACAGGTGTCGGTAGTTGAGGGGCCATCATCCATCTAACCGCGCTATTTTCGCAGCTGCAGGCCCGGGATTGGTTCGCAGCGGTGTTGAAGGAGGCAGGGTGGGATGGTGCGGGAACCCTACGCGGTGACCCAAGTGGGCTTAGTGTGGCTCATCGAGACGGAGGCGGGCGAACGCGTCCTGCAGTTCCCATCTGTTGAGGCGGACGCTCCGGAAACGTGGGGTCCACCAGTGCTCCCCGTGTGGCAGGCGTTGGAGCGTCTTAGGTCCCGCGACGTTGCGCGCGTGGAGTTGGCTAGCGAAGCAGGATCGTTCACTCCCTACGTTGGTTTTTCGCCCGACGGTGAGGAAGGTTCCTACACGTGCACTTCTGCTTCCCGGTGGGTTCCACCGTCTGCCATATCCGCCTTGACCAGAGTCGGGTTGCATCCGAGCAGTGTTCCTTCCGCAACCGTTTTAGTGGGGGAAATGGGATCGCGTTTGCTGGTTTGTTCCGCGGTGAGATTGCCGCGCGCCCGAGGATGGAAACCGCTTCAAGAGCTCATCGATGAAGCAGGCGGGAACCCCTCGCGGAATGAGGGGAGTGAGTGGGCAGAACACAAACGTGGCTGGGGGCGGTGAACGAAACGCTCACCGCCCCCAGCCACGCTTATTTCGGTTTTAGCCGAGCATCAGGTCTGCGTAGAAGTCTCCCTCTTGCAAACGGTTCTTCACGGTGGTGAGGAACCTGGATGCGTCGCCGCCGTCGACTAGGCGGTGGTCGTAGGTGATTGACAGGTACGCCATGGAACGGATGGCGATCGACTCTCCACCGTCAACGTCGGGAACCACAACCGGACGTTTGACGGTCCGGCCAACACCCAAGATCCCCACTTCTGGGGCATTCAAGATTGGGGTGTCGATGATCGCGCCACCGGAGCCGGTGTTCGTGACGGTGAAGGTTGACCCGGTCAGTTCGTCGGGGCCGATCTTCCCGTCGCGAGCCTTCAGTGCGAGGCTGTTGATGGATTCCGCGATCTGTGGGATCGACATTTCGCCGGCGTCCTTGATCACTGGGACCATGAGGCCACGCTCAGTGTCCACAGCGATCCCGATGTTCTCGTGGTCGAAGTAGGTCACTTGGTTCCCGGAGATTTCAGCGTTCATCTCGGGGTGAGCCTGCAGGGACTCGGTGACGGCCTTCACGAAGAACGGTAGGAAGGTGAGGCGGGTGCCGTGAACCCTCTCGAACTCGTCCTTGTAGCGGGCGCGCAGCGCAGTCACACGGGTCATGTCCACTTCGAACACGGTGGTGAGCTGGGCTGCGCCCTGCAGCGATTCCATCATCCGTTTGGCGATGACCTGGCGGAGGCGAGACATCTTCTTGGTGGTGCCACGGAGAGCGGCAGCCTTTTCGGAGATCTCCGGTTTCGCGCTCTTCACCGGGGCTGCAGCCGGCGCGGCTGCAGCTGCTTCTGCAGCGGCTTTCGCCTGAGCTTCGGCTGCGGCGGTCACGTCTTCCTTACGGATGCGGCCCCCCACGCCGGTTCCAGTCACGCTCGCGAGGTCGACACCCTGTTCGCGCGCCAACTTGCGGACGATGGGGGTGACGTAGCCGGCGGCAGGCGGCAGTCCCTCGGCTGAGGGAACTTGGGTTCCAGTAGCGGCTGCGGCGGCGACCTTCGCGTCAACGGCGGGTGCTGCTGGCGCGGCAGGTGCAGCAGGAGCCGCGGGTGCTGCCGGTGCCGCGGGGGCTGCTGGCGCTGCGGGTGCTGCCGGTGCTGTTGGCGCTGCTGGCGCAGCGGGGACTGGCGGTGCTACCGGTGGGGCTGGCACTGCTGGCGCGGCGGGCGTGGGCTGGGCGCCCATAGCGGGAGCCACTTCAACCGCTGGCGCCGGCTTCACATCCTGGGGGGACTCAGTTGAAATGCGAGCGAGGACGGTGCCGACCTCGACCGTGTCGTCCTCTTCCACCAAGATTTCTTGCAGGTAGCCCGCTGCGGGGGAAGGAACTTCGGAGTCGACTTTGTCAGTTGCGACTTCCACGATGGGTTCGTCCACTGCAACGGTGTCACCCACCTGCTTCAGCCACATTGACACGGTGCCCTCAGTTACCGACTCGCCAAGAGCTGGCATCGTCACGTCCGTGAGCTCCCCACTACCAACCGGCGGTGCGGCTGGCTGCGCGGCCGGTTGCGGCGCGGCAGCGGGAGGAGTGGCGGGGGCAGGTGCGGGCGCCGCAGCGGGTTCAGGCGCTGCGGCAGGGGAGTCCGCGGGTGCTTCACTTGCGTCCCCGACGATGGCGATCACGGTACCAACGTCCACAGTGTCATCCTCGTCAACGAGGATCTCCAGCAGGGTGCCGGCGACAGGGGAGGGGACCTCCGAGTCGACTTTGTCGGTCGCAACTTCAACGATGGGTTCGTCTACTGCAACGGTGTCACCCACCTGCTTCAGCCACATCGAAACGGTGCCCTCAGTTACCGACTCGCCAAGGGCGGGCATCTTTATGGACTCAGCCATTTATCTATTTCTCCTTGTGTGAATGAGTTAAGTGGGTTGATCAGTTGTGTGCGTGCAAGGCTTTGCCGGCGAGAACCATGGCGGCCTCACCGATCGCCTCGTTTTGAGTGGGGTGAGCGTGGATGAGAGGAGCCAAGTCGTCCGCGTAGGCTTCCCAACCGACGATGAGTTCTCCTTCACCCGTCATCTCGGACACGCGGGCGCCAATGGCGTGGAAGCCCAAAATGGGGCCGTCCTCGAGTGCTACCAGCTTCACTAGGCCAGGCGTGTTCAAAATGTTGGACTTGCCGTTGCCAGCAAGGTTGTATTCCGCGGTCTTCACCTTGTCGCCGTACTGTTCGCGGGCCTGAGCTTCGGTCAGTCCGACAGAGGCGATCTCCGGTTCGGAGAAGGTGGCGCGCGGAATAGTGTTCTCGTCGAGCGGGTCAGGGTTGAGCCCCGCGATTTCTTCCGCGACGAAGATCCCCTGGGCGAAGCCCCTGTGGGCCAACTGGAGGCCGGGGACGATGTCGCCAACGGCGTAGACGCCGGGGACACCAGTGCGCAGACGGTCATCTGTGATGACAAAACCGCGGTCGAGGGTCACACCGATCTCTTCGAAGCCCAAGCCTTCCGTGACGGGGCCGCGGCCCACTGCAACCAGAAGAACATCCCCATCATAGGTTTGGCCGTCTTCGGTGGTGACGTGGACGCCGTATTCGTCCTGGGTTGCGTTTTGGAACCGAGTGTTCAACTTGAAGTTGATCTTCCGTTTCCGGAAGGCGCGCTCCAAGTTCTTAGAGATAGTTTCGTCCTCGTTCGGAACCAGGTGAGGTAGGCCCTCAATGATCGTCACGTCCGCCCCGAATGAGCGCCACGCTGAGGCGAACTCAGAGCCGATGACCCCGCCACCCAAGATGACGGCGCGCTTCGGAAGCCAATCCATCTTCAACGCTTGATCAGAGGTGATCACGCGACCTTCGATCGGAAGGTTCGGGAGGGTCTTCGAGTAGGACCCGGTCGCCAAGATGAGGTTCTTACCGGTGACGGTGGTGCCATTAACGTCGACCGTGGTGGGGCTGGTGACTCGACCCCAACCGTGGATGACATCAACGCCCCTAGAGCCGATGAGTCCTTCAACACCGCGGTACAGCTTGTTCACCACGGAGTCGCGATAGTGGCCGACCTTGTCCATGTCCACGCCGTCCAACGTCGCGTTGACACCGAACTGGGCGGACTCGTTGACCGTGTCTACCGTGTCGGCGACGTGCAGGTAAGCCTTGGTGGGAATGCACCCTCTGTGCAGGCAAGTGCCGCCAAGTTTGTCGCCCTCAATGAGAGCTACTTTCAGGCCGAGTTGGGATGCGCGCAGCGCTGCGGCGTAACCCCCTGATCCGGCACCCAGAATGACTACGTCGTAAACTGCTTCACCCAAGTGTTTTTCACTCCTTGACCTCAAAGGCAACCGCCGTGGTTGTCTAGGGCCATTGTCCCATGATCTGAAGCGTTCCGGCGACCCGTTTTTGCGTTAAGGGCCACGTTGTGGTTGGGCTAGATTGGAGATTGCGGGCGGGCTCTCCCCCTAGGGAATCTAAAGAGTTGGCCTGCAGAAGCTAAAAGATTTGCCTAGTTTTGTGCGGAGGTGAGCAGGAACCATGTCTGACCTGCGAGGGGACAGCGTGGCTGCGGAAGAGCACCGGCTCGTCGATGATCGAAAGGCAGCCCGAGGCTTAGGGCGCGTGGTGGTGGCCCTTTTCTGGGTTGCGGGCGCTGCAACGTTCGTGGTGGCGCTCTGGCAGCTATTCTCAGATCACGCCGACCCGATTGGGCCGAAACTCACCACCTTGTTTACCGGGGTCGTTTACCTTGCTGCGGCACTCGGGATCACGCACAACGGGCGCCGGATGAGGGGGGTGGCGTGGAGTGCGATGAGCATTGCTCTTGCCGGCCCCATCATCGTTGGTCTCAGCGGTTTGGGTGGTGGGCAGGGTGGGGGCCTGTGGTCGCCGTGGGCACAGTTCGGTAGGGAAACGTGGTTCGTCTCTCTAGTGCTCCCCCTAGTAGGGCTCGCTTGGCTGTGGTGGTCTAACCCGAAACGCATTGTTGAGATAGCGGAGGGCATCGAGCGCATCGAGCGGGGCGCGCGCCGGCAGCACAGGGGGTAGAAGGGCTAGCGGGCGCCGGGGAAACCCAGTTGGCGCCAAGCCTCATACACTCCGATTGACGCTGCGTTCGCTAGGTTCAGTGAGCGCGCCCCAGGCACCATGTCGATCCGCACTTTGTTGAAGACACCCGGGTGGTCCAACACCCAGTCGGGCAGCCCGTCGGGCTCCGGCCCGAACAGTAGGCAGTCGCCGTCAAGGTAGGAAACTTCTGTGTAGCGGGTGGTGGACGCCCCTGCGAAAGCCCAAACCCGCCCGGGAATCGCCTCTAGGAGGGCCTCCAGGTTGGGGTGGACCTCGACGTGGGTTAGGTCGTGGTAGTCCAAGCCTGCACGGCGCAATTTGGAATCTTCCATCACGAAGCCGAGTGGCTCGACTAGGTGGAGGCGTGCGCCGGTGCAGGCCGCTAAGCGGATTGCCGCACCCGTGTTCCCGGGGATTCTTGGTTCAAAAAACGCTAGGTGCAGCATGTTGGGTTCACCGCTGGTAGGTGCCGGTGACTGTTCCGCGGGAGAGGGTGTGGAACAGCGCGGTGAAAGCCGCTTTCGTTGGAGAGTCCTCTTCCGTGAGGGGAAGTTCCTCTACGTCGAGGGCGTGAACCGCGAAAATGTACCTGTGGGGCCGGTCCCCTTCCGGAGGTAGTGGGCCCATGTAAGACAGTGCTGAGCCATCATTTCGGATGTGGAAGGCGCCCTCGGGCAAGGCTTCGTTGGAGGCCCCCGCTCCCACGGAAAGTTCGGTGACATCTGAGGGGACATTCACTGCGGTCCAGTGCCAGAAGCCGGCGGGTGTGGGGGCGTCAGGATCGAAGCAGGAGATCAGGAAGCTCTTGGTTTCCTCCGGGAAACCTGACCATTTTAGGGAAGGGGACAGGTCTTCACCGTCTCCGGCGAACATGGTTGGTATGGGCTCTCCGTCCTCGAACTCATCAGAGATGACGGTGAAGGAGGGGACAGTGGGTAACAGGTCGTATGGTTCGGGGGCTACAGGGCGGTCGTTGAGATCCACTTTGAACTCCTCTGTTCATGTCTGTCGTTTATGCCTGTTTTTAGTTTAGAAGGTTGGGGTTCCCTTTTCACCCCTAGAGAGTGTCGGAGAGCGGATATACACTAGAACATGTGTTCGAAGGGGGTGGTTTTCTTGGGTCGACTGGGCGTGCATCAGTTTGACATGCAGGAGGAGCGGTTGCGGCGCGCCCGATCCGTGTTAGCCCAAGTGGAGGCCCGCCAAAGCATGCACACGGCGAACCATGTGGAAGGTTTCCGAAACGCTGAAGTGAAGGGGGGCTACCGCTTAGATGGGCGGATAGAGACGCTGCTCACTGTTCTGAGTAGCCAAGCGGATCCTGATGCCTTTACAGCATTGGTGGGGGTAAATGATGTCGGGTGGGATCGCGCGGCCGCATCCGGCGTGAACGTTGAACAAGTGGTTGTCGTGGGTGGCTGCGATGGGCAGATTGAAAAAGTGGTGGGAACTCTGCTTGAAGGTTTCCAGACAGTGGTTGTGGGGGACTTTAAGATGGCTCCCCGCCACCAGCGGGCTTTAGCCGCCAGAGCCCGAAAGCTTCGAACCTTGCTTTTGACTATGAGCCCTTGGGAGGGGGTCAGTGTTCCCCATGCGGTAAATGGTCTGGGTAGGTCTCACATGTTGGGGGTGAAAAGCGGATGAGTGCCATGAGAGAAGAGGGGGAGAACAGTTTGCGGTACGTGGCTTTGTGGACCCCCAATTGGTCTTTGTCTTCCCTAGTTGTACAGGTGCCGCCCGGGGCTCCTGCCGCTGTTTTCCGTGAGGGTCGTGTTCACACTTTGACTCCGCCAGCAAGAAAAGTGGGGTTGAGGGTGGGGATGCCCCAAAAGATGGCTAACTACCTTTGCCCCGACCTGCTCACTTACCCGTTTGATTCGCAGAGGGATGAGGCAGCGTTCGAAACGGTACTTGAAGTCTTTGATGAAATGGCGGTCGATGTCATCGCAGTTCGTCCTGGCCTCGCGTTTGCTCCCGCTTACAGTGCAGCTAAATGGGCGGGCGGTGAACCGCAACTAGCAGCAAACCTTGTTGAAGAGGTGGCCCTCCAAACCGGTGCTGAATGCCAAGTTGGGATTGCAGACAGCTTGGCCGCTGCAATTCTTGCCGCCCAAGACGGTGTCATCGTGCCGGAGGGTCGGACAGCCCAATTCTTAGAGACCCGGCCACTTCATTCCCTTGTCCAAGAGGTGCCAACGAAGTATCTTCCACAGGTTCAAGAAGCGTTAGAAACCTTGCATACCCTAGGTGTGCGGACGGGTCGACAGTTGAAACTGCTTGGCCCCAGTTCTGTGGTCAGCCGTTTTGGAGTGGCAGGGCAGTTCCTGTGGGACCTGTCGAACGGGAAAGATCCCCTGTTCTCACTTCCCAATCGTGGGGATCGGGAAGTGAACGTTGAGGTGACCTTAGATCCCCCTGCAGCAACCGTTGAACTGTCTTTCCTGGCCGTCAGGCAGGCAAGTGCTGCCCTAGCGGATAAGATGATTCATCAAGGCCTGCACAGTTCCACGCTGAAAGTGGAACTGGAAGAAGTGGGTGGTAGAAGCAGTTACAGGACTTGGACATTGCTTGACGTGACGTCCTCTACGGAAGTCTCCAGACGCATCACTTGGCAGGTTCGCCGTTTCGCCGACAGGATTGAAGAGGAAAATGTTGCGGAAGGTGAATGGGGAGAAAGTCGAGCGCTAAAAACTATCCGCCTCCAAGCCCTTCACCCTCAAGTAGAACCTGAGGTAAGTCCGCTTTGGGGTGGGAACCAGTCTCTACAGCAGGCGAACAAGGCTGTCAGTGAAGTTCAAGCTTTGCTCGGGGAAGATTCCGTCATCACCCCGAAGGTGCATGGCGGGTTTGACCCCAGAACCCGTGTTTCTTTTGAACCTTGGGGTAAAGAAACGGAAGCTTTCCCCCCACGTGAAGGAGCTTGGGAGGGCGCGGTTTTCCCTTCTCCCGTCGTTGTCTTCCATCAGCCTTTGCCAGCTATTCTGATCGGTGCTCTTCCAGGTGGGGGAGAGGGTGCCATCAATGTTGATGGTAGGGGAAACCTGGGTGGGACGCCCCGCCGTGTGATGGTTCAACATGGGCACCCCGAGCTGGTGGGTGGGGATTATCCGCTGACAGGCATCCACTCCATTTGGCCTATACGGGGCAGGTGGTGGCAGGCTGAGGACACTACTCACAACCCACGCTGTTACACGCGAGTTGAAAGAGTGGATGGCCCAGACCTACTGCTAGTTCAGAGGCGGGGCCAATGGTATGTCGACGGCGTATACCCAGAGGAAAACTGGGAAGATCACCGGCACACAGCAGGAACCTAAACGCCACTCACTCGTAGAACGTGTGTTCGATATACTGGGTTGGTGGTAGAAACAGGTTACGCGGAACTCCATGCTTACAGTGCCTTCACATTCCTAGAGGGCGCTAACCAGCCAGACGCCATGGTCCGTCAAGCAGCCCACCTAGGGTTGGACGCCATCGCGGTCCTTGACGTGAACGGAATGTATTCCGCGATCCAAACTGCTCGCGCTGGAAAAAAGTATGGGATTCCCATAGTGCACGGGGCGGAAATCACCCTAAAACACGTGGAAATAGAACTCCCCCCAGTTTTGCCCCACGCAAACGCCACCCCCCAGACCACAGTCCTCACGAAAGGAATGGGACTTGCAAAAGGCAGTGAAGACCTAGGGTTGCGGTTGCCCCTACTAGCAAAATCGCAGGTGGGATACCACACCATAACTTCAATGCTCAGCCAACACTTCCTCCAAAATGAGGGTCGCAGGGAAGCGGCTTTCACGCTAGAAGAAATCGGGGGCTTCCTCACCAGCCAGCGGGGCCCCGGTGCTTGGGAAGCAAATGAGGTTCTAGCTCTCACCGGGGGGCGCTTCGGTCCACTTAGGCGAGCCCTGAAAGTTGGTGGGCCACCCATGGCCAACGCCCTGTTAACAGAACTGAAACAGACTTTTCAGGGAAACGTCGCTGTGGAAGCCACACTCCAACCGCACGACCCCCCTAGACTTGCTCACCAACTAGCCGCACTAGCGAAAGAGCATGACCTGCCCCTAGTGGCAACCGGGAACCCTCGCTGCGCGAGGCCACAAGACCAGCCACTACTTGATGTGTTGGATGCGACTAGGATGAATGAAACCCTAGAAGGGGCTGAACCCAACCTGAATGCTTGGGCACCTTTCCTCCGGTCGGCCGAAGAAATGCGTGCACTACACCACCTGCACAGTGAAGCGGTCGACAATGCCAGCCACATAGCACAAGATCTAACCTTCGACCTCAACTTGATAGAGCCGGGTTTACCTGACCACCCGGTACCCGAAGGTCACACTGAAGCCACTTGGCTGAGGCACGTCACATACGAGGGGGCGCTCCGCCACTATGGGGACAGAAACCATAACGCGGCTGCGTGGGAGCTCATCGATCATGAGTTGAAAATAATCGTCGACTTGGGTTTTCCCGGCTACTTCCTGATCGTGAAAGACATCGTCGACTTTTGTGTGCGAGAGGGAATCTTGTGTCAGGGGCGGGGATCCGCTGCGAACTCTGCTGTCTGCTACGCCCTCGGGATCACGGCTGTTGACGCAGTGAAACACAAAATGCTTTTTGAACGGTTCCTTTCCCCACAGCGTCGCGGGGCCCCAGACATTGACCTCGACATTGAAGCTCAAGAGCGGGAACGCGTAATCCAATACGTGTACGAAACCTATGGGCGAGAGAACGCGGCGCTAGTCGCAAACGTCATCACTTACCGGCCGAAGTCAGCAATCAGGGACGCTGGAAGAGCTTTCGGGTATGGCGAGGGGCAGATAAAGCGGTGGCTGAAAAATGTTGGCCGTTCACGCAGTGGGAAAACTTGGTCCACAGCCTCAGATGAGGTGCCCCCTCAGGTCATGCAGGTAGCTGCGGAGATGCAGAAACTGCCTCGTCACATGGGGATCCACCCGGGTGGCATGGTGCTGACGAAAACGCCCGTGTCTTCTGTGTGCCCGGTCACTTGGGCTGCGATGGAGAAACGTAGTGTCCTCCAGTGGGACAAGGAGGATTGCGCTGATGCTGGCCTAGTCAAGTTTGACCTGCTCGGATTGGGGATGCTCACTGCCCTACGGCGGTGCTTCAACTGGTTAAGTGATGAGGGAGCGTCGTGGAACGGGAAGCCACTGGGGCTTCACAACCTGCCGGAAGAGGACCCACGCGTTTATGAGCTGCTTTCGGCAGCGGAAACCGTTGGGGTTTTCCAAGTGGAGTCCCGCGCCCAAATGAATACGCTCCCACGAATGAAGCCCAACTGTTTCTACGACATTGTGGTCGAAGTGGCTCTGATACGCCCGGGCCCCATCCAAGGTAACGCTGTGAACCCTTACCTGCGGAGACGGAACGGGGATGAGCCGGTCACCTACCTTCACCCACTGGTGAAACCGGCAACAGAGAAAACCTTAGGGGTTCCAGTGTTCCAAGAACAGTTGATGGCGATGGCGGTGGACGCCGCAGGGTTCTCACCGGGACAGTCGGACCAGTTGAGGCGAGCGATAGGAGCGAAGCGGGCGGATGAGAGGCTGCAGGAGTTGAAAGAGCCACTCTTCGCGGGAATGGAAGAAAGAGGGGTGCCCGCGGAAGCGCAGGAAGCCATCTATCAACAGTTGCAGGGGTTCGCAGAGTTTGGGTTCCCCGAGTCGCACGCCTTCTCGTTTGCCTACCTCGTTTATGCGTCCTCGTGGATGAAAGTGCACCATCCGGAGCACTTCTACGCTTCACTGCTCGCCAGCCAACCAATGGGTTTCTACTCTCCGTCGTCCCTGGTGGAAGATGCCCGCCGGTTGGGGGTGAAAGTTGCTCCCCCAAGCATCCAGTTCTCGAATGTGAAAACGGAGGTGCAGAAGGTGGGGTCAGGTGGGGGAGGGACGCAGATTTCTCCCCTAGTTGACGCTCACGCCCACCTCATCGTGAGGCTCGGTTTGGAAACGGTTAAGGGACTGAAGAATGCGGCGGAACGAATCGTGGAAGCACGGGGGGCGGGACCTTATGAAAGTGTTGGGGAACTAGCAGCCCGCGCAACCCTATCCACTGGTGACTTAGAGAAGTTGGCGACAGCGGGGGCACTCGAGGACCTGGGTGTGAGCCGTAGGGAAGCGCTGTGGTCCGCGGGAACACTTGGGAACTCGAACTGGTATCAACCGTATTTGCCGGGCACCGAACCCAGTGGCGCGCCCAACTTACCTGAGATGAGCACTCAGGAAGCCATGATGGCTGACTACCAGTCCATGAGTCTGAGCCCTAACCGTCACCCCTTCACGTTCCTCCGCGACTCCCTAGCCAAGAGAGGGGTTCTCACGTTGGATGGGCTGAAAGATGCGGACCGCTTCTCCACCCAAGAAGTGGCGGGTGTCGTCACCCACAGGCAAAGGCCGTCGACAGCGAAAGGAACCACTTTCCTGTCTTTGGAAGATGAGACGGGGCTAGCGAACATCATTTGCCCCGTGGGACTTTGGCGCAGGTACAGTGACGTAGCCGTGAATGCCCAAGCGCTGCTGGTGCGTGGGAAAGTGGAAAAGAAAGATGGTGCCGTCGCCTTAGTGGCGAACAAGCTGGAGCCACTCCAACTACCAGTTGTCACCCGATCCAGAGACTTCCACTAACCCGCAACAGCAGCGAGCCCTGTCAATTGGCGCCGTCAATCACTTTCTTGTCGTGAAACCCCACCGGTGACCTCAGCGGTTTTCTCAATCACCTTCGCCACGAACTTGGGCACCTCAGGCGCGCCGTCATCATCGTCCTCGCTGGGCAGGTCGGGCAGTGGACCAACTATTGGGGGGTCGCGGTGGTAGAGGGCAGAGAACACAGCCCAAGTCACTGCGATGAGGGGGATCGCAACGATGGCGCCTATGAGTCCAGCGGTCAAGGTGCCGGCGGCGACACCCAAGATGACCACCACGGGGCTGAGAGCAACCTGTTTCCCCATGATCAGTGGTTGCAGGATGTGGCCTTCGATCTGCCCGATCAGGGCGATGCCCACCCCAACGATTATTGCGGCCACCACACCCTTCGTGGCTAGAGCAACGATCATTGCCAGAATCATCGCCGCTGGAGCGCCGACCATTGGGATGAGGGCGCCGATCATCACCAACACGCCCAACGCGGGGGCGAGGGGGATTCGGACGATTTCAAGGAACACCCACGCCAAGATGCCGTCTGTCAAAGCGATGATCATGGTGCCGCGAGCGTAGCCCGCAAACGTTTTCCAACCTGCTTGCGCACCGTGGTTCCAAATGGCGCGGCGGTTGGTGGGAAGCAAGTTTAGGAACCACCGCCACATTTGCGCCCCCGACAGGAGGAAGAAGATGGTGACGAACAGGCCGAGTGCGACGATTGTGAAGAAAATGAAGATGTCCCCAGCGTTCGACAACACTTTCCCGACCAGCGACTGCCAGTTGTTGGTCGCGTAGTCTAGGGCTTCTTGGAACTTGCTGTTAGTCCACTTGTAAATGTCATCTGAAGTGAGGCTGAAATGGAAGGGCAGCTTGTCGATGAAGTCGGAGATCTGGTCGACCCCCTGCGTGAGCTCTTTACCCAATTTGGACCATTGGCCTGCCACCGAGGCTCCAACGAACCCGAGCAGCAGGGCGAAGAAGGCGGTCGCCCCTAGGATCGACAGGAGCACCGCGATCCCGCGCTTCATGTGCTTCGCGAGCCTGTTCACCGCTGGGTTGAGCAGCGAGGTGAAAACGAGCGCGGCGAAAACGGCGACGAACACGGGCATGACTTTCGAGGTCGCCACGACCACGCCGCCGATCGCCAGTGCGACCCCAATCAGCGACCAAGAGCCGCGTCCCGCCCGCAACAGCCACCCGGGGATGTCATGAGTGTCGGCGCGCGGGGCTAAAGAGAAACCTGGAACGCTCGGCGGTTTAGCCTCGACCGTGAGAGACCGCTCGGTGACGTTCTCTTCACTTTGGGTGGGCGCCGCCTGCTTCTTGGTCTCTTCTTGTTCCGTTGGGGCCATCGCAACCTCCATTGCAATCGGGTTCAGTGTAAGCCCTAAACGTGACGTGAGGAACAAGGCGCTCTTCAGCGTGGTTCACGGGGCGTTTGCGTGGAGCTGCCCGCTTAGTTAGGCAACTGCGATTTCGCGGCGTCTTGCGCTACTTGAGAGGTTAGCCACTCAAGTGGCCCCTTCTTCTTGGTGGCGTACAGCAGTGTGGAAAACACTAGGGCGAGGGAAAGTTGGAGTGCGAAGTCGTGGGTGATCCACCATGGGTCCACGTTCGGGTCCGGCACGCCGAACTGGGTGCCGGTGTGGGTGTCCGCCCAAGAGTAGGCCCAAGCGGTGAGGGCGACGTGGCCCACGTAAATGGTGAGAGGTGTCGCCCCGGCGGTGGCGAACGGGGCCAGCCACACGGGGAGGCCCCGGAGCCTTTGGGTCGCTAGGACAGCTAAACCGATGATGGTTAGAGCAACGCCGCTGGATAAGACCTGGTCCACCACTGAACCCGAGTGGGGGGCGAGGGCGAAGAGTAAACCCAGGCTGTCGGCGGGTGGGCCCCCGTGACCGCTGGCGGAAAGGTACGCTTCGGCAGCCTCAACGCTCGCCCCCTGGCTTGCCGCCAGCTGTCTACTTGCCACACTGAGCCAGACGCGCCCCGCCACCCACGCCACCCCAGTGCTTACCACGCCGATCCCCACAGTCCGCCATGCCGTCCTCGTCCGCACCCACAGGGTGGGGCCCCCAACTAGGGGGCGGGCGACCAGCAATCCGACGCCCAGGTAGATGATCCACGTGACCACGGGATAAGTCCCAGTGGGGGGCGGGGGGGGGAGGGAGAGGGGAGGGCGGCAACGAAGGGCAAGGGAACGAAGGAGAAAAAGGACAAAAAATAAAATGATCCGGCAATCCAAAAACGACGTGCGCCTTGGCGCGATCCGCATTTTTGCAGCTATGGTGATTACATCGCTGTTTGCGGTTAGTCGAGCATTTGCGTCGGAGATTCCCGACCCGGTAACGGCTGCCGAGCGCATTGAGAAATTGAGCGCCACCGGCATTCTCGCATTCGGATTCATTCTATCGCTTGGCACCACGGCGTACTTGATTAAATTGCAATTCCAGAAATTCGATAAGGTAATCGAGGCAAGCACCAAAGTGATTGCAGAGACATGCCACGCGATGAAGCAAGTCACGGAATCAATCAATCATTGCCGTTATGGCCGCGACCGTGACAACGGGTAATTTCAACTCCGGCATGGTGCCGGACTAAGGAGGGAATATGATGAACGAACTACTGAACAACGTACAAGTCGAGACAGCGATTATAACGCTGATCGTGCTGGCGCTCAATGCACTGGCGCAAGGGATCAAAAGCACAACA
>CAYFUO010000014.1:0-1514 GCA_964346255.1 uncultured Actinomyces sp.
ACGAACTCTCCGCGGTCCGACAGGTGTTCCCTAAGTTGTTTACTGGTGATGCCGAGCTCTTTAGCAAGCTCGTGTACACGCATCCTTGGCACTGATTCTCCTCTTCGGGCCCATCCACCTAAAGAAGAGGACAGGCAAAGTTAAGACTGCTGGCAGCTCATCGCTGGGTACTCATCGGGTGCCCATTTGCTTCCTACCCGCTTCCATTTCGGTGTGGCTATTTCGCTTATGACCAGGCGAAAACCCCGGTGGACTGATCTGTCCGCACCGGGGTTCTCGTAAGAGACGCTGGTCAGGCCCCTTTTAGGGCTTGTCCTAGGATGGCCCGCTGCGGTCCATGTCCCGCAGGTAGTCTAATGCACGCACGGCTTGGGCCCGTCACCCACTTGTGAGCGACACGTCACTACGCCTACTCTTCTGGTTCCTCTTCTACGACTTCCGTCACTTCCACTCCCTCCAACGGCTCAGGGGTGGATGACCTAGAAACTTCTGGTTCCCCGTCCTCGGCCGTGTCAGAGTGAATGTCGATGTGGAAACCCGTGAGCCTAGCGGCTAGACGAGCGTTCTGCCCGTCCCTACCGATAGCGAGCCGCAACTGGAAGTCTGGGACCACCACGGTCGCCCACTTGTTCGCCTCCGAGTGGACCACCACCCGGTTGACGCGCGCCGGCGACAAAGCGTTGCCAACGAACTTCGCTGAGTCCGGGGACCAGTCGACGATGTCGATCTTTTCGCCGCCAAGCTCCGCCATCACGTTACGTACGCGGCCCCCCATCGGTCCGATGCAGGCGCCTTTCGCGTTCACGCCCGGCTGGGTCGCTGCGACCGCGATTTTAGTGCGGTGGCCCGCTTCCCTAGCGATTGCCTTAATTTCGACGAGGCCGTCGTGGATCTCAGGCACTTCCCGCTTGAACAGTCCTTGGACTAGGCCGGGGTGGCTGCGGGAAAGGATGATCCGGGGACCTTTCTCCCCACGTTCCACGGACACAATGTATGCCCGGATCCGGTCCCCGTGCTTGTATTCTTCGCCGGGAACCTTCTCATTTTCGGGGAGCATCGCTTCGAAGCCGTCGCTCAACAGGACCTGGGTGTTCCGCTGGTCTCGGCTGGCCTGCACGATCCCTGTCACCACACTGCCTTGACGACCCATGTAGCTGCCTAAGACTTTGGAGTCTTCCACTTCGCGGAGGCGCTGCATGATGACTTGCCGCGCGGTGGACGCTGCGACACGTCCGAAGTCGCTGGGAGTGTCATCGTATTCGCCCAGCCGGTTGCCTTCCTCATCCGTTTCAGTTGCCATCACGGAGGCTTTGCCCGTGCGCCGATCAATTTCCACGCGGGCCGGCTGAACTGCGTCGGGAGTGTTTTCGTAGGCGCGAAGCAGCGCCTCCTCGATCGCGTCGACGAGGGTGTCTAGCTCGATCCCCTCTTCCTGTTCGATCATCCGCAATGCGGACATGTCGATTTCCATGTCAGTCCTCCGGTGCCTCCACGACCGGGCGGGCCTTGCGAAC
>CAYFUO010000014.1:1614-27649 GCA_964346255.1 uncultured Actinomyces sp.
GTCGATTTCCATGTCAGTCCTCCGGTGCCTCCACGACCGGGCGGGCCTTGCGAACATCGTTGAACCCGATGGTCCGCTTACCGTGATCGGTCTCCAGTGTGATTCCGTTGTCGTCCACGCCCACCAAAGTCCCCTGCACCTTGTCGCTGTTGCGCAAGACCACTTTGACTTTCTGTCCGATGGCTCGCCTGTACTGGCGGTCATTGGTTAGCTGCCTCTCAGCTCCCGGCGAGCTGACTTCTAGGGTGTAGCGGCCTTCAATGGGGTCGTGTTTGTCAAGTTCTTTTGAGAATGCGCGCGCCAGGTTCGCTACTTGTTCAGAGTTCAAGTGTTCTAAACCCGTTTGCTTGTCAACGAAAATGGTCAGCACTTGGCCCATGGAGGTGCGGGACAGGTTCACGGCCTCGATCGTGGCGTCTTGCGACTGTGCCAGCGGTTCGAGCAGCGTCTTCACTTCCTGCTCCGTGTTTTGACCTGCCATTTTTACTCTCCGATCAGTCCGGCCGTGCTTCCGGCGCCAAAAACCCAAGTCTACTGCGTCCACGGCGCCTCCCCCGTCCACGTTGACCCCCCATTCGTGGGATGATCGGTGAGTGAACACAGAAGGATTGGCCCGCAGGTGCGCTTCACCTAGGTTACAGCAACCTGTCGACCCCAAGGCTGGTGCGCGTCAGAAGTCGGCTTCGCGAAGGCGCCAACGTTTCCTCACTTGGCCCCCTCGGCCGCGGTCCACCGGTTTGGTTGGGGTGGGCCTGCTCGTCTCAGCCCTTTCCCTCAGTGGCTGCTCTTCAGCACCGCCACTGCCTACCGCCTATGTTCCCGTCGTTGAAAAGTCTGAACTACCTGAGCTGGACGATGTCGACATTGTTAGGGACGAGGTCGCCCGAGCCGAGTCTTCCATCAGTGAACGCGCCTCCACCCTCGCTTCCCTCGCCGTGGAGTGTGAGGCTTGCGACGCCGCGTTGTTGAAAAGCGCGGGCAGTGCGCAAGAGCGCCTAGCTTTGGCGGGGGGCCTTTGGGACCCTTGGGGCGAGTTCAGTGACAGTGAGGAGTCCGACACTTTCGTGGTGCTGCCCGCCGAAGTTGGGGAGGCACCTTTCACAGTGAACGGCTTGGTCGCGTTCACCGCAGAAACAGCTTCGGAGCAGCTCATGGGAGTCGCGGCTCTGCCCTCTGATTTCGCTGAAGAGAGGGAGGCTCTGGGCGCTATCCTCGTCGGACGTTTAGGGGCCGCCCACGCTCTAGCACACGCTTTCGGCACCCAAGTGGCGGCGGTGGCACCTTTGAGCGCGGAAGCGACCTCAGTTTATGCGCCCTCGGACCCGGACCCTTCTGAAGAGGAAACACTTGGTGAAGGAGTCACTGCAAGCGGCTCCCCCGAGTCGGGGGAAGCCCCTCAAGCGGAGGCGCCCGCATCTGGCGAGCAGTCGCAGGTTGGGCCTGAAAGCGGCGCTTCCAACGGTGACGACGCCCAATCTGGCGGCGCAACCAGAAATGCTGAAGACCGGGTCGGGACGGCGGTCGCGAAACTCGACTGCGCAAGGTCCACCCTTTTGACCTTGCCCGTGGAGGAAGAAGAAGTTGGTGGGATCTTGTCTTTCGCTTCCACCCTCGAGAACCGAAACCGCGCCCTCCTAAAAGCTGGCGCTCCCGACACTCGGTCCCTCAGGTGCCTGTCTGGGGCGACGAGCGTGGCAGAACTCCTGGAAGAGATCGCCAGCCAAGACTTGATCATTCTTTCGAATGGGGAACCGGACGTGGCGGCAGCCGCGGCGGAGGGCCTTGTCGAGGCTCTGGTAGCTTGGGTAGCATTCAGCCCAGAAACGTTGCCTACGGTCACCCTCTGGCCTGACGCCAAGGTCTCAAGCGGGGGCGAAGATGAGTGAGGATCGTCGAATGGGCGAAGAGGAAACAGCTGGGAGCGGGCAAGACATTGGAGGGAGCCCCGCTGAAGCTGCGCGCGTGCACGTAACAGAAATGTGGCATCGGCGCTCCATCGTCGCGGTCGCCGTTACCGCCGTGCTTTTCGTTGGTGGCGCGTTCATTGGGCTGCCTAAAGCTGTGGTCGTGTTTGGGGCTGTCGCGGTGACTGCCGCGGCCTTCTGGATGATGGTGACCACCATGCAAGTGTTCATAGCCCGCGCCGACGCGACCACAGAGGAAGAAGACCCCGAGGACGACGCCTGACAACCGCCGGGCAGCGAGGCACCGCATCAGTCCTCGGTCAGTTTCCCGCCAACGCCGCACCGGCGGAAAAGGAAACGCCCAAGTCGAACCTTCTTTGACTTGGGCTTCTGTGCTCCCACGGTTGGACTCGAACCAACAACCGTCCGATTAACAGTCGGATGCTCTGCCATTGAGCTACGTGGGAAACTCCCTGACGGGATGTCTCCGCCACAACCTGAGTCGCGGCTTCGGTATTGATCTTAAGCCGGCTGGCGATCTGGGGCAACTCCCCCACCCCCTCCGCGACCTTTATCACGCTGAGACTGCGCCGAGACCGGTGGCCCGTCCCCAGTTGGCCGAGTTTTTAATTGTCCATGTTGAGCTCTGCCCTCAGCTTTTGCTCCAGCTGGAACGCGCGCGCCTCATCCGCCTCACTGATGGGACCTGATGCGACGACAGAGGAGAATAAGTGCCCGTCGACGCGTCGACGCACGGTCGCGGCAACGTTCACTCCGTTGCCCGTGGTGAACGTTTCGGTCGCCACTATCGTGTTGTCGACACGCAGGGTTAACGCTTCCATGAACTGTTTGGGATTCTCCGACTCCGTGAACCCGATTAGCGCCCTTTTCGCTGGGTCAGTCCAGACGAGAGTGAACTTCTTATCGTCCGCCTTCCAACTCGCGTATTGCACTTCGTGCCAAAAGCCTGAGTCGTTAATGCCCGTGTCATCGGCGACCATGAGCACCCGTTTCCCCACAATCAGGCGTCTACCGTCTTCAAGGCGAACGTGGGGGCCGCCCCTCTCATCAGTTGGGATGGCTTCCACAACCGCCTCCGGTAAGCCAGGTGACGCTACCTCACTGGTTTCTCCAGCGGGCGAGGCAGCCACTTCCGCTTCTTCCGAACTTCTTTTCTTGAACCATTTCCGCATGCCCCACAGAATACCGGGGTGGCTTCACGTGGGGTAAAGTGCTCTTTGTTGAGGGCCCCCATAGCTCAGTCGGTTAGAGCACCGGACTCATAATCCGTTGGTCCTGGGTTCGAGTCCCAGTGGGGGCACCAACCCCAATCCAATGCCCTCGCCGGAGGTCGAACACACGGCTTGTGGGAGCGCGGCAGCGCGAAAAGCGTTTCAGCGCAAGAAATAGATGTCACCCCACCCAAATCGGGTAGAACCCGGCCGGTGGGCCCCGGCAGTCACTGCCCCTTCAAGTCTTCCTGTGCGTCAAAGTAGTCCTGAGAATACTGCTGTTGGGCTGCGCCATATTCTTGGGCGTATTGCTTTTCGGCGGTCTTGTACTCTTGCGCGTACTCCTGTTGGGCCACCCCGTATTCTTGAGCATATTCTTCTTGGCCAGCCTCGTAAGCGGAGGCCTCTGAACCCGGCTGCTGGACCTGCCCCCACGCGACCTCCTCAGCAACGGCAGGCGGCGAAGGCTGGGGGAAAGCTGGTGGGGGAACGGGGATGCCACCCCCACTCGACTGCGCCAAGATTGTCGTGTTCTGTCCGATTCGGAAGATCACCGCGACCAGCTCCATACTCAAACGACCAAAAATGAGTAGGAGCAGGGCTGCAATCCAAATGAGGGGGATGAAAAACAGCTGGTTACCTCCCCATCTAGAAGCCTGATCTATGACTGCTAGCGTCGCCCCCAGAGCTGCCAGGCCGATGAGAACCATCCAAATGACGTAGAGGACGCTCAAAATCTTCAAGGTGATGAACTCAGTGAACGACACGTTGAACAGCTGGGCGAAAAACCCCTTCTTCTTTGGTGGGTGTGTCGGCTGGTGGGTCTGGGGACTGGTCACGATCAAATGCCTTTCAGATGGGGCGCGCGGGGAGCGAGCACCAAGATTTAGCGTGCTCGACACCTTACGAGTATCCGGGTGCCTTTGAGGTTTCGCCACTTCTCAACATCGCAGTCGAGGGCGCCGACGGATAAAGCAGTCGGTCGACCGCGATCTTAGAGGGTGTTTTAGGGTCGGAAAAAGCATCCAAGATCGTGAATGTTCGCGGCCGAAAGGCACACATCTCTTACCATCACGGGTCGATGTCGCCGCGAAAAGTCCACAGGTACGCAGATTCCTCGTCGAGAACGAAGGCGCCCTTGTCCACTTAGGTCGCCAGGAGCGCGGACGCCCCGACCCGGATCTTTTCCTATTCGACCCCGAAGTCGAAAGCGTCTGACTTCCGGTGCCCGAAGCGTTCTCTCAGAAAGTTGCCCGTCGTGGTGAGTCCCGCGGTGGTTTCGTTGTACCGACTGGTGTACAAAGCCTCCGTCTGACCCGCTAAAAGCTCCAATTGCTCGACTAACTCGACGTTCGGGGTTTTCCCGTTCGGCTGCACCTGCTCGATCAGGGCGGGAGGTATCGCCAAGTAGCCTTTCAACACGGCGGGCAGGTACTGGCTGGCCATGGCTTCCAGCTCGTACTCGAACTCGGCGTCACCAGAAGGGCTGACCCGCTCGGTGTCGATCAGAGCCCCCAGCTCCTGAGAAATCTCCAACACAGAAATGTACGCCTCGGACGGAAGACGCTGCTTATTCCGCTTGGCAGTTGAAGAAACCCATTCCAAAGA
Source organism: uncultured Actinomyces sp. (assembly GCA_964346255.1). GTDB lineage: Bacteria > Actinomycetota > Actinomycetes > Actinomycetales > Actinomycetaceae > Scrofimicrobium. Next base: position 6,359 of record CAYFUO010000014.1, read on the forward strand.
TCCTGAGAGGTCACTTGGAAGTCGAGACGTAGCGGACTTCGGTGACGGTGCGGGCGTGGACGCGGCGAAGGGGGGAGGGCTCGTATCCCTGGGGGCCGGCTGCGCCTCCCTAGGCGCTTGGGTCTGTTGCATAGGGGGTTCGTTGTAGCGGCGGGACCCTATCTGTGAGTAGGGAGGCGGATGCGCTATTTGTCCCCGCGGGGCCGGGCCCGAAATGGGTAGCCACAGGTCCCTCAACTGGTACATGCGCACGCCCGACCCAATGTAGGAGCCCACGACTAAGAACGGGGCGAACACGTCGAAGGTGCTGGGGGCGGACACGGCAGCAGTGAAAGCGATGGCGTAAAGCGCTCCTTCCGCAATCACTTTCTTCTTCTTAGCAACGAGGCCGAGTATCAGCACGTAGTAGGGAAGGAGAGCACTAAACATGAACGCGGCAATCGCCTTGCCAACGTTCTTCAGTGTCCAACGAGACCTACGTCTGCTCACGGAAGTCACCTAATCCTTGCGTCGGTGGCAGCATCCGTCGAGTGGCTGCGTTCAAGCTGCCCGCGGGCGCGCATCACCTGACCTTCAAGAACCTCCACTGTCTGCTTGATCGACTCGTTCGCCTCAACCTTGTAACGGTCAATCTCATCCAACGCTTGGAAAACGTTCTCAAATGCTTGCTCCAGCTTCGCGGTGTCCACTGCGCTAGAGACGGCTTGTTGGTGGATGGCTGCGCCTTGGGTGCGCAACACTTCCGAGGTTGAAAGGATCATGTCGGACGTGGTCGTGTTCAGGGCGTCGATTTGTGCCAACACGATCTTTTGTTGCGCTAGGGCTTGAGACAAAATGACTGCTACTCTCAGCGCCGCCAAAGTAGTGTCTAAAGCGCGGTCGACGCCCTTTATTAGCTCAGCATTGTTCTTCTTCACCACGTCCAGTGAAAGGTAGGCTTGGGCTGCAACAGCCAACTGGGTCATTAGGTCTTGGTTCCGCTGGCGAATGTAGAAGAGCGCATCGGTCTCCAAGGCAGCCGCATCATCGGTTTCCCCCTCGTTCCGCAACACGGCTATCCGGCGTTCAAGCCCATCACCCAAGTATTTAGCGAGCACAGCGTAGTTCGCTAACTGACCCATGGCCTGCCACAGAGCGTCGCGTTCCGTCTGAATCGCAGCGTTGTCTTGGCGCAGCTCGTCTTGGCCTCCCTTTAAAGACTTGGTGATGGCGTCCAGTTGGGACTGCGCGGACTCGTACTTCAAAAAGTATCGCTGTATGTTGCTGCCGCCCGGAAGAAACTTGAGTAGGCGCCTCACTCCAGTTAGATCGTGCCGCTTAGGGTCAAGCTCGGCGACTATGAGGCGCAACTCTTCCAACGTTCGGCCGGTTCGGGACGCTGGATCGTCACCTCGCGCGGCGAGGGCGGCCGCGGGCCTTTGGAGCATCCTGTTGGTGGAGCGGCTCGCCTGCTGCATGGTGCCCTCACCTAGCTTGGTCAGTTGGGCCAACATGGTGGCGAACTCTGGGCTTTGCAGGGACTGTTCTAGCAGGTCGTCAAGAAACTTTTCGGCGGTCTCGGAGTGCTTTTCTTGGGTGGGCACGTCCACCATCACAAAGCCCCCCACCTTCTCCGGTCGTAGGACTTCCACTTCCGGGGCGGGCTTCGGCACTTCCAAGGTCAAGGGGGTGGACGGCTGCGAGGTTGACTCAAAGTTGAGGTCTAAAGGGTTTGACGACATGAGTGAGATCTCCCGATGAATAGGCTCCACGGACAGCGCAGCGCATCGCCGACCCGCTAAGACACGATACCACCCAGCCCCCACTTCCCAGCTGGGGGCATGGACCTACAGGTCCAGCATCTTCCTCTTGGCCGCACTGAACTCTTGGTCAGTCAGGACCCCTTCAGCGTGAAGTTGCGCTAGGCGCAGCAGCTCCGTGTTGAGACCCATGGCAGCAGCGTGGTGGCCCGCCTGTTGGTGGCTGGTGTGAGGTCGTTGCCGGCTCCGCGAGTGGTCACCCGCCCCACCGCCTTTTCGGGGAGGCTGGTTCTGGGGTCGCCCGCCCTTAAGGGCTCCATAGGCAGCTTTGCCAATGAGTGCCGCGCCCTGCCGGAAGTCCGGAACATCCTCAAGGGTGAACGTTTCGTGGCCCTTAGCGGTGCGGGCCCGCACGATGATGCTGCCAACATCCCGTATTTTCTGGCTGACGCTTTGAGAAGATGAGACCTCAAGAATGTCTTGCACGCGGACTTGTTGGCGTTCCGTGGACAGCAGCCCCGTCTCAATGACCAAGTGGTCGTAGGTGAGCTTGTAGCTGCCCCCTCCAACGCCAGCTAGGGGCCGACCGACCGATCCCCAGACGGCATCCGCGTCTCCCCTAGGGTCGCGCCTCGCCGTGATTCGGTCTCCAAACTCGTGTAGAGCGTCCCCCAAGCGAGCTCTCTGACCCCAGCCGCTCCGGCTAGGGCTGTTGAGGACGTCTTCGGTCCACCCATCACCATCCCACCAACGTTGGGTGCCTGAACCGTCGTCATACCAGCCAGCAGGAAAATCTGACACTCAGACCCCTCCACTCGTGGCTTGACCAGCCCGGCGACTCAATGCGCCGCGGCAATAGGCTTCGGGGTCAGTTTACAGGCTACGTCCGGGGCCGAACTTCACGCGTCGTCTCCCAAGTGGAACCAGTTGCTGCCAAAAGGAGAACACGCAAGGCTGAGCACTTTCGAATCCAATAGCGGCTCGTCCCCTGCGTGTTCAATCGGGATCCTCCCGGGGCCCAGCGGGCAGAGGGCCCCTAGGCGAACGCTGCGACTATGTCGCTTGTTTTTCCGCTCTCACCAAGCAGACCAAATGATTCTAGGGTGGCGGCGTGCGCAGCGGGGGTCGCCGCTGACGAAGCGTCGGAATCAATAATCGTCCTATACCCCAAGTTCGACGCCGCACGGGCCGCGTCCTCAACGGAAGCGTTGGTGGCGACCCCCAAGACCACGACGTTCTCGATGCCACGGCCCCTCAACATCACGTCGAGAGGGGTCGCTGAGAATGGCGAGGGGCGAGTGTGGACGAGGACGATGTCGTCCTCGGACGGGGCGACCTGCTCCGCAACTTGAGTCCCCCACGTTCCATCGATCAGCGCTCCGGCTGCCTTGCCCATCTGCAGGAGAGGAACGTTTTCGACCATGTCGGAATAATCTGGCTGGAACCCGACAACGGCGTAGACAATGGTGGCTCCTGCGTCACGAGCCTCATCGAGAGCCCCCGCCGCTTTCTCCAAAGTCTTGTTTTCGGCGATCTGTTCTTGGAAGACCGGGTAGAAGGCACCGCCTTCTTCAACAATGTCGTTTTGCAAGTGGATGGCTAGTACTGCGGTTTTCGTCGGGTCCAAAGCGTCCAATATTCACTCCCTCGTGTTAGTTGTGTTCGCCCGACAGTACACGTGACCGATAGTTGCTACAAGGTGTGCGTTAGATAATGGACAAATGAGCAAAGCCTGCCGGGCGACCGTCATCTCAACGTTCACTCCCAAGATTGCATGTGGCCGGCCAAGCCGTTCGATCGTCACGGCTAGGTAACAAAACTCAAATGTTGTCTGACAACTCTGGCAGATCCGTTCCTGTGGCACTAGTATGAAAACGCCTAGGGTCCCCCAACGTGGTTGTTCAGGGGGAGCCGTAGCGCACCAATGTAGATGTGTATAGGAGAGGCAATGAAAAAAATCGCAAGCGTGTCAGCGCTCGCAGCGCTGAGCTTGGTGCTCGCCGCGTGCAGTGGCGGCGGAGGCTCAGACAAGGAGACCGTCGAATCTGGCGAAGAGGTAGTTAGCTCCGGGGACGGTAAAGTCTCGGTCGTTACCTGGTGGGAAGCTGGGTCAGAGAAGAAGGGCCTCGACGCGCTCGTCGACGTGTTTGGCAACGAACATGCTGAGTGCGTGTTCGAGAACGCTGCGGTCGCCGGTGGCGGTGGCTCCCAAGCCAAGCAGAAGCTTGCTGCTGACCTAGCGGCGCAGAACCCGCCGGACACCTTCCAGGCTCACGCTGGCGCTGAGCTCTCGGACTACATTGAGGCCATGCAGATCGAGGACGTCTCCGACCTGTACGACGAGTACAACCTGCGCGAAGCGTTCCCCGACACCTTGGTTGACCGCCTAACCGTTGACGGGAAGATCTACTCGGTCCCAACCAACATCCACCGAGCGAACGTTGTGTGGGCGAACACTGAAGTTCTCGAAGAATCTGGTATCGACCCCGACGTGATCCCCGCAACCCTCGACGACTGGATCGCGGACATGGAGAAGGTCCAGGAAGCCGGTTACATTCCAATCACGGTTGGCATGGCTTGGACACAGTTGGAGCTGTTGGAATCCGTGCTCATCGCGGACCTTGGCCCCGAGAAGTACAACGGCCTGTTTGATTGCACCACCGACTGGGAAGGTGAGGACGTCACGCACGCCCTCGACCAGTACGCCACGATCATTGAGTTGGCGGACACGTCTCTGCTCAGCGAAGACTGGGAGCCCGCAATGAGCCCCATCATCGAGGGTAAGGCTGCCTACAACGTCATGGGTGACTGGGCTGTCGCAGCCTTCGACTCGGCGGACAAGACCTACAAAGAGGACTACATTGCGTTCCCGGTTCCGGGCTCTGACGGTGTCTTCGACTTCCTCGCTGACTCCTTCACCCTCCCCGTTGGGGCGGCGAACGTTGACTGCGCCAAGGCTTGGCTGGAGACCATTTCCGGTAAAGACGGCCAGGTTGCCTTCAACACCATCAAGGGTTCGATCCCTGCTCGCTCTGACCTGAGCGAAGAGGAAATCGCCGAGTTCGGTGAGTACCAGCAGGACGCCATGGACTCCTTCGCTAACGACACGATCGTGTCCTCCATCGCTCACGGCGCCGCCGCACCCGCCGCGGTTTCTGACGCGATGAACGACGCTGTCGCCAAGTTCGCTCAGGGCGGCTCTGACGTCGCCGGACTGCAGGCGGAACTAGCTAAGGCTGCAGAGTCAATGTGCAAGTAGTTGCCAGCACCGCTGATAACTAACGAGCACTAACGCTGGACGAATGTGGGTGGTGGGCCAAGCGCTCACCACCCACACGCCCGCACAAAGGACCCAAAACTAAATGGCGACCACACAAAAGAAGCGCATACAATGGCGCAAATTCGGCCCCCCTATACTTCTGATTTCACCCTCCGTCATTTTGGTTGGAATCTTCGTCTACGGTTTGATCGGTGCTAACACCGTCACCTCCATGCGCGACGCTCACACGGTCGCCCAATACAACGGCGTAAAACCAACCACTTTCGTTTGGTTCGAGAACTACGCGTACCTGTTTGGCGACAAAGACTTTCAGCACTCGCTCATAAACCTTCTCCTTTTCACCGTCACCTTCTTGGTTGGCACCCTCGTCTTGGGATTCATTTGGGCTTGGGTGCTTGAACGGCCACTGAAGGGTGAAGGCTTCTTCCGAGCTGTTTTCCTCTTCCCCATGGCGGTTTCGTTCATCGCGTCCGGCGTGGTTTGGCGTTGGCTGCTGAACCCTGGCACTGGGGACAGCGCGAAGGGCCTCAACCGACTGTTTCAAATGGTCGGTTTAGGGTTCCTAGAGAACTCTTGGACCGCGAACATCACGTGGGGCGTCACGGCTATTGCTTTGCCTGCTGTCTGGCAGTTGGCTGGCTACGTCATGGCGCTCTTCCTAGCCGGATTCCGCGGGATACCTGAGGAGCTTCGAGAGGCAGCGCGCGTTGACGGCGCCAGCGAATGGCAGCTCTACCGCCACATCATTTTCCCGCAGCTTTCTGCAGTGGCGCTGTCCGCAATCATTATCATCGGTCACATGGCCATGAAGTCCTTCGACTTGATCATGGCTGTCACTGACCAACGCACCTACTCGACTAAAGTCCCTGCGATCGACATGTACAACTACATGACGAGCGGCGACTACTCGAACGCCGCGGCCGTCGGTACGATCCTGCTGATCATCGTCGCGATCGTCATCATTCCGTACCTGTTCCACGACGCGAAGCAGAGGAGATAATCATGTCGACAGTCGACACTGTGGGCGAAGTTGTCCCCGACATTCCCGGCGTCAACGGGCACAAGGTGAAAGCGAACAAGCAACTGAACCTGGAGGGCGGCACCGCTCGAACCAAGGCTTTCAGGTACGCGTTCCTCATCTTCTCTGTAGCGATGGTTCTTATCCCCGTCTACGTCCTCATCGTCACCTCGTTCAAGGGGTCCGGAGAGGCTGACCCGGCACGAACCTGGTTCCTACCTGAGGTTTGGGAAACCCAGAACTGGGCGCGCGCTTGGAACGAGTTAGCAGCGCCGATCGGGCGCACCTTCATGCTGGTGATCCCCTCATCGATCATTTCGGCGATCTTGGGTTCCATGAACGGGTTCGTGCTGTCTCGCTGGCGCTTCCCGGGCGCGAACGTCGTGTTCACCATGATCCTGTTCGGCATGTTCATCCCCTACCAAGCGGTGATGATCCCCCTGATGAAGATCGTGTTGACGCTTGGCCTGCCACAGGGCATTCCAACGTTGATTTTGGCGCACGTCGTCTACGGCATACCCATCACTACGTTGATCTTCCGTAACTACTACGAGTCGGTTCCTGAAGAACTCATTGAAGCGTCCCGGGTCGATGGGGCTGGACTGTTGAGAACCTATTTCTATGTTGTCCTCCCCATTTCGATCCCCAGCTTCGTGGTGGTGCTCATCTGGCAGTTCACGTCCGCTTGGAACGACTTCCTGTTCGCCCTGTTCTTGACGAACACGAAGACGGGGCCGGTGACGTTGTCTTTGAACAACTTGGCTCACGGGTCCATCATGGCTGACTATGGTGCGTCGATGGCTGGCGCTCTGCTCGCTTCAGCCCCGACCCTGCTGGTCTACATCCTGCTCGGAAAGTACTTCGTCGGCGGGCTGATGGCCGGCTCCGTGAAGGGATAGCAGCACCCACCTAACCAAGCGTGAAAGCTCAGGCTCCACGTGGTGAAGGCCCTGGAAGCATTTGCGCTTCCAGGGCCTTCCTAGTTTTCAGCCCGACTGCTCTCAACCGCTTTCCCACTTGGGTCCCAGCCGAGCCTGAGACTCAGGCAGGCCCGCGCACCCTGCACGCCAGCAGCTGAAAGTCACTTTGGCTAGTTGAGCGACCGGTGGGCACGCGAAAGACCCAGTCGACAACTTTAGGTTGGATACCTTCGGCGCACGATTTCAGCAGCTGATTGGCGCGTGTTCACACCGAGTTTTCGGTAGATGCAGCGCAGCTGCGTTTTTGCGGTGTTACGGGAAATGAACAAGCGGTCGGCGATCTCTTGTAACGTGTCACCAGTTTCTAGCTCCCGGGCCAACGTCAACTCGGCAGCAGACAACGTTCCGAAAAAGGGGACCCTGTGGGTGGCAGGCACGCTCTTCACGGTGGCTACGACATCGGGTCCTCCGCTAGACCGCACTAGTTCGGCCAGTTCCAAGAGAGGCCGATAGGGAACTGAAGCTATGTCCATGAGTAAAGAAGTTCCCTCATCCGACTCCACAACCTCCCGAAACCAGTCTTCAGCCTCCCCTTCCTCACCCAACACGTGCAAGGCGACGGCCCCGAGCAAGAATCCTCTCTTGTCGGGCGACCGGGTGTGGAAAACTGGGCCGGCCTCCCACAGCAATCGCAAGGCCTCTAGTGGGTTTCCGGTGAGCAGGGCCAGCCTCGCTTGAGCTTCAACAACTGATAGGGCCCGCACCGGAGGCACGGACTCAAGTGTCTCTTGGCAAAGAGTGTACTCGCCAGCGAAGGACGCGTAGCTCGCCTGTAACGTCCTAAGCATCCCGCGAGCGATCGGAGGTAAACGCCACTCGAATGCGGGGTCGTCAAGCCTGTCCCGCAGCACTAAGAAAGCCTCCAGACTTCCCCGTTCTCGACGTCGATGCGCCGCCTCAGCGAACAGGAAGGGACCTAGGAACTCGACGCGCTCAGCGTGGGGCCCTACGCGGCGGGCTGCTTCCTGCGCTGAGTGAACGTCTTCCTCCGCAAGAGAGGCCACGCTCATCATCACTTTCGCAATGTCGCTACTAGCCCAAAAGAGCCTAGGTACCTGGAGGCCTTCAGCCTCCAAAGTCCTCCCGACTGCTCGGATAGCGGCGTCAGCGCCCTCGACGTCCAAACGCCACGCTCTAATGAGGGCGATCCTCTGCCAAATGTAGGCCTGGAGCACTGAGAACCCTTTTGCTTCCTCCATCGCCCGGGTGATCAGCGCCTGCGCCTCTTCCAGTGCTCCCAACTCGAAGTTCGCCGATCCCGCCTCGATCAATAGAAACGAGTGTTCGCGTGCGGGCTCCACGGCCCCTGCACGCGTGGAAAGCAGAGAATCCACGTCCTTCAACAGGGCGAGCGTCATCTGCCGATCCCCAACTGCGCGCGCCCCAATCAGAGATGCCGCGAGATGAATGTCAGTGTCCACGTTCGCCCACTGCCCCCGCGAAAGGCCCGCGACTGACTCCGCCGCCGCGTCCTCAACGTCGGTGTCAGGCAACGAGCCGTCCAACTGAATGGCCTTTATCCGGTAGGCGAGAAGAAGGGGAAAATCGCGAATCGCTTCCAGCGGCAGTTCAGCAATGCGTCGCGCCAATCCCTGGTTCGGTCCGCCCTCCAACCCCGTCAAGAGGAGCTGGGCGAAGGCCTTCGCCAGAACTGCTTCCAGCCCCGCGTAGTCACGCAAATCCAGGTAGGCGAACGCGGCGACGGCCGGACTACCCTGCTGTTGGTCTCTCAGACAGAGCCGTCTCAGCGTCTCCCTGTCCAAAAGTGACCACTGGAGAGAGGCAGACTTTAGGAGTCCACGTTCAAGAGCCTCAGGGACCAAGTATGACCCTTCCGGGTGCTTGGGGTGAGCGACTAGAAGACCTAGACCTACGAGCTCCCGCGCGACCTCCTGGATTTCCGCGGCCGGGACCCCCACGAACGCAGCGAACACGTCCACCTTCAGCCCTGGGCAAACGGCCACCGCAGTGAGGAACTGTCGATGCCTCCTCGTTCCCACTAGTTCTAGTGGGGCCCTCAAGATCTGCTCCTCCAGCCTCGCTTCGCTTAGATCTCGGTCCAGTGACAGTTCCTTGGCAGCACGCTGCACAATCAGGGGCCATCCCGAAAAGTCCATGGCCGTGTCAAGAGCACCGTGGTGGACCCTGACACCGTCGGCCTCCGCCAGTCCGAGAACTTCCTGCCTGGTGAACCCAAACTCTTGCAGGCCTATGCTCTTGATCCCCCCTACGACGGCCGCGAACGCAAGGGCGCCCACATCCCACGCCTGACAGGACGCGACGCACCTAACTAGTGGGTTGCCGGCAACCAAATCTGCTAGGTCAGAGGGAGAAAAGCCTCGCTCCCCACAGTGGAGGCCGTCAACCACGAGCAGCATTGGCTCTTTGGAAGCCGCAGCCAACTCGAGTGCTACCCCATAGTCGTCTGTCACGACGGCCTCACCGGGGCCGAGGAGCGGGACATCCTCGCCAACCCAGATGACGCTCCGGGATTTTTGGCTCCTCGCAAGCGCTTCCAATAAGAAACGCTTGCCTGACTGTGGCGGTCCGTGAAGCAGAAGTACTGGAGAGTCCTCCAAGAGTTTCTCTAGGAGGTCACCGCTCATGTCAGCCCAAGCTGACCCCACCAATAGGTTCTCGTTCACCGCCCAACACCCCCCTACTCGAAAGCGAGACACGAATCGCGTCAAGAACTTCGGAATCTTCTATGTCGGGCTGCGACCAACCGAATCTCAGTGTCTGCAGGGTCGCCTGCCACCGAGTGTCAACGCCTAGCTCTCTGAAAACCACCTGAAGGTGAGACTTGATGGAGTCTTCAGTTCGGCCTAGCTGTCTCCCTATGTCGTGATTCGAAAGCCCCTCGGTCAGTAGATGCAACACTTCCTTTTGGATCGGGGTCAGTTTGGGTCGGAAACGGACGCTTAGACGGCGAGGCACGACATTGACGAGCTCGCTCAAGTCCACCGCCTCGAAGCGCCCGGAGGCCTCTACTAGGCCCTCCAAGAGCTCATGCGGCACCTTATCTAGGGCGGAGAACCTCCGGAGTGAACGTCCCTAGCCCGGAACACTGCACATGGGCCAAGTCCTCGTGCGACTTCCCGGGAGATGCTGCCGAGCTCACTGGTCAGAGTCCATGAGGGACCTGCGGCGCAGTTCCACTTTCATCAGAGAGTCCAGGGTCTCCCTGTAATCCTTACCGTTCGGGTCCAACCGGTTGAGTGTCGCCCGCAGGTTCTCAGCCCGCTTCTCCAAACCGCCCCGCGCCAAAGCCCTGATCATCCCCTGGGCGTAGCCGTGAGCATCATGGTCGTTGCTCACGGGGAGGCGCACGAGGAGAAGGGTACGCATCCGAGTGTCAACCTCCTTAGACCCCGAATCCAAGATCTCTCGAGTCCACCTCTCCGCCGCAACCTGCTGCGCGTGGTCACCCACCCCATGTTCCGCTTCCGCGTCCCCCAACTTGTCGATGAAATCGTCAAACAGCTTCGCGGAGGTCATGTACTCGAACACCACTCGGTTCAAAGGGTTCTCGAAAGTGTCCGGCTCAAGAGATTCAAACCCCGCACCTAAAGCGTCCAAGGGGCGTTGCAGGGCGGCCGCAAGCGCGAAATCTTCTTGTGTCAAAGCTGAAAGTGGTGTTCCACCGTGAGGCTGACCGTCGCCACCATCACTTCGGCTCCCACCATTCGCCCCCGAATCGAAGTGGTTGCGTCCCCCGCCCCGGTCACTCATGCTTGTCCCCGCCAGAGGGTCCGCCCCTCTTCCTCGACCGGCCTCAGCCCTACGCTGCGCTCGTTCCGCTTCCATGCGGGCAGCGTTCACTTGGCGTGGATCCATGCCCAGCCAGCCCGCCACGAGACGCGAATACTCAGTCCGCAAGGACTGATCTTTTATGCCCGCGAGGATCGGGGCGGCGGCCCTCATCCCCTCCACCCGGCCCTCCACCCGGTCAAGATCTAGGCTGCCGAGCACCGACCTCAACACGAACTCAAACATTGGGACCTTCGCGTCCACGAGCGCCCGCAGTCCCTCGTCGCCGCGCGCCAAGCGAACATCGAGGGGGTCCAGCCCCTCCTCGTCGACAGCCACGAACGTTTGGGCGGCGAACGACTGGTCTTCCATGTAAGCGCGGCGAGCGGCCTTCCGCCCCGCCTCATCCCCATCGAACGTGAAGATCACTTCACCACCGCGGGCGCGCCCATCACTCAAAACGACACCACTGGCGGGGTCCTTCGTGTCGCCCATCAGGCGGCGGACGAGGGCGGTGTGACCTGGCCCGAACGCTGTGCCGCAGGTAGCCACAGCGGTGGTCACGCCGGCAGCGTGTGCTGCCATCACGTCCGTGTACCCCTCCACGATCACGATGCGCCGGTCGCGCCCCACGTCCCGCTTCGCAATGTCTAGCCCGTAGAGGACCTGTGACTTCTGGTAGATCGGGGTTTCTGGGGTGTTCAAGTATTTTGGGGAGTTCTCGTCTTCACCCAAACGGCGCGCCCCAAAACCGATGGTGGCACCTGTAAGGTCCCGGATCGGCCACATCACCCTCCCCCGGAACCTGTCATACAAGCCTCTGGGGCCCGCAATCGACAATCCTGCAGCGGTGAGCTCATCGTGGGTGAAACTTTTCGAGGTGAGAAAACGCGTGAGTGAGTCCCACTCCCCCGGTGAGGCCCCCACCCCGAACTTCTTCACGTCCGCTTCCGTGAAAGCCCGCTTCCTCAAGAATGCGCGCGCCTGTTCACCGTCGCGGGACAGGAGGTGACCGGAATAGAACTCTGTCGCCAGCCGATGTGCTTCAAGCAGTCGACGGCGCTGACCTTGGGCGGGACCCCTCTTCGGGCCCTTCCCACCCTCATACCGCAGTTCCACGCCATACTTGTCCGCCAAATACTCCACGGACTCAACAAACGTCATGTGGTTCAGTTCTTGGAGGAACGTGAACACGTCCCCGCCCTCACCACAGCCGAAACAGTGCCAGAGCCCCAACTGGGGGCGAACGTGGAATGAGGGGGTGCGCTCATCGTGGAAAGGGCACAGCCCTTTCATGGAGCCCATGCCTGCGCGCCGCAAGGTCACGTGCTCCCCCACGACCTCATCAATCTGGGCGCGCTCGCGCACCAGGTCGATGTCTTCACGTCGGATGAGGGAGGCCATAACCTCAAGTGTAGTTGCCTTCTATGCCCCACCCCGCAGTGAGCTTAGAGGAGTGTGGATAACATTCCACGGTGGCGGGCGTGCCACTGGCTGGCCGAAGTGTCCGTGAGAGAGGCGACCTGGTCGATGACGGCCCGCAACCTTCCAGCGTCGTCTTCGGCGCGCTCCCACTCCTCAGAAAACGGGCCCTCCAACAGGTCTTGACCACCCTCGAACAAGGCCTCCACCAAGTCTGCAACTAGGGTGCGCTGCTGGTAGTAGTCGGGCTCGATCTCCCTCGGACTCATGACAAAGTGGACTGCCACGCCCTTCAGGAACCCAATCTCAGCCTCCACGTCGCTAGGGACGACCAAATCCGCCTCGTAGCGGCCGAGTGGCCCCTCACCGTAGCGGTCTTTCGTGGCGAGTTCGGCGGCCTCACAGAACCTGCCTATCAGTTGGCTGGTCAGGTTCTTCACTTGGGCCCGCGATGCGTAGGAATCCGTGTAGTCCGCCGGCCAATACGGCAATGCCAGCAAGCGACTCGCTGCCCGCTCCAACTGGTCACCAGAGACCTTCGAGCCGTACCAAGAAAGAGTGGAGGAGATGACCTCATCAATCTTCTTTGGGCTGCCCAGACAGGCCACGTCCATCCGCCCCGTGACCACAGCGTCCTCAAAGTCGTGCACCGAATACGCCACGTCATCTGCCAAGTCCATGATTTGGGCTTCTAGGGGACGGCCGAACGTGGGGGCGCCGCGCCGCATCCAGTCGAACACCTCGCTGTCGTCCTCGTAGTAGCCGAACTTCCGGCTCGCCTCCCCCTTCGGCCCACTCCCTTTTCGCCATGGGTATTTAGTGAGGGCGTCTAGGGTGGCGCGCGTCAAGTTCAACCCGCCCGGCAAACCTTCTTCACTGACGACTTTCGCTTCCAGCCTGGCAACCAAGCGGAAACTTTGCGCATTGCCCTCGAACCCGCCAATGTCGCGGGCAGCCTCATCGAGCGCAACTTCCCCGTTGTGTCCGAACGGTGGGTGTCCGAGGTCGTGCGCTAAACACGCCGCGTCAACAACATCCGGGTCCGCACCCAACTCCAAGGCGAGGCCCCTACCGATTTGGGCGACTTCCAAGGAGTGGGTGAGGCGCGTGCGCACGAAATCATCCGTGACCGGCCCCAATACCTGCGTTTTCGTGCCCAACCTGCGTAGGCCAGCCGCGTGCAGGATGCGGGCACGATCCCGGTCGAAGTCGCTGCGGCGAGACCTCTTCCGCGTCTCAGGCAGGAACCTCAACCGATCTTCAGGAAGGTAAGCGTAAGACCCGTGGAAGGGTGGCGTGTTCGCCCACTCGGGCACCTTCGACGCGTTTTCTAGCACTCTTCAAGGTTAGCCCCCTTTTTTAGGTACGCTCTATATAAGGACCTAATGCGGGGAGCAACGGAACTTCATGCATCAACAACTTGAACACGCTGTACAAACGACACTGATCCACCAGCGCGTGAAGGTGGAAACACCATGGTGGAGGACCGCCATCGTCTGTGACCTTCCAGGGTCGTATGAGGACGATGATCTGCGGAGACTCGCCAAGATCCTGCCCGACGTGGCAGACACGGGTTTCAACGCGGTCTTGCTACGGCCAGCGGACCCCCTAGTGGAGGAAAGCCTCCCTTACCTACCCAAGTTCGTGAAGAAAGCCCACCGCCTAGGTTTAAGGGTGATCTCGCGAGTGTACCTGCTGCCTGAGGGGCAATCGTTGGACCCCCTCGATTCCCCTCCCCTACTTGAACTGAGCCATGACGCGGCCCGAATCAACGAGCGTGTTCGCGCTGCTCTAGACGCTGGGTGCGACGGCGTGGACCTGGGGAAAGTTGAGCAGGGGCCCGAAACTGCGGGGCAGTCAGAGGCCAGCGAAGTTTTCAGCGAATCCGTCCGAGTCCAGTTGGCTGAAGTCGCTTCCACCGATGAGTCCGTCATCCTGACCGCCGCTTTCTCCATGCAGCCGGAACAGTTCTACAAACGCCACTTGGAAGAAGAGTGGTTCCACCACATGCGCAACAATGCGATCCTCTCCAGCCCGTGGGACGCCCAGGTCCTGCAGAAGTCCATCGCCACCACCTACCGCTACCACGACGCACTGGGTCATACGACTGCTTGGAGGCATTCCCTGCCTGGCTGGTCAGGTTCTGCGGGGGCGCGCGACAGTGAAGACATCGGGTGGATGAAGGGGGCGTCAGAGCAGCGCCGCACAGCCATGAACCTGTACGTAGCGTCCCTCCCTGGAGCCATCTATCTACCGTTCCTGTCCATCGGTGGGGCGATGAAGGTGAGGAAACCTAAGGGGAAAGCGTCCCGGCTACGGTTCTCGTTCGGGGACGGCAGGCAAGGGCGTTTCCGCGCTAACACGACCGCTCACGCCCTCGCCCTTCGCGAAGAACAAGACTTGGGGCACGCTCACCTCGCGTTCGTGCGAGGGTTCGACTGGGCGGGCGGCGACGTCGCGGTTCACCTCACCGGACCAGTCATGGTGGTGCTCAACATGGGCCAGGCCCCAGTGTTCGTGCCCTCTGAACACAGGCTCATGGTGTCTTCTTCCCCGGACCACCACATGGACTCTTCCGGCACCGAGGTGCCGCCAGACACTTGCGCCTGGTTCATGACCGCGACCCCGGAGCCAGTGGACCCCTTCAACTACCGGTAGACCCCAAGTCCGACGAGCGACGCGGGGCGAGTGCTTAGGTCAGCCTTTTAGGCTGGCCTTCACTTCTTCCACGCTTGGCTGTCCGGGGGCGCTCGACTTGGATGCAACCGCGAACGTGAAGGCAGCGGCGCGCGCGAACTCGCCCAAGCGTGTCGGCCGCCCAGCCTCACCCATCCCAATCACCACAGCTGGGACCGGCAAGTTCTTTCCCGCCCACAGCGCCGCCCCGCTCACTATCTCTAAGTCGGTCTCGTCTTGAACCATCCAGGCGACCTTAGCAACCGTGGCGCCCCCCTCAACCATTTGGGTCAAGATGGCCTCGATCTGGCCGGGCCGCGGGCGCCTAGAGAACTCGTGGAAAGAAGCGATGACGGAAACGGTGGGTGACAGGGAAGCAATCAGGTCGCCGGCCCCCTCGCGGTTCACTTCCACGTCAACCCCATCCGCCCACGACGCCACTTGGCGCACTAGGGCAAGGTAACGACCGTTGTTCTCGCGGTAGTTCCCGCCCTCAGCCTGCGTCCGAATCGTTGCGAGCACGGGGACCTTCAACGTTTCTCTACCCCACTCGGCAACCTGGGCGACCCGGGGGGGATCGAACTGCGATGGCTCTATAGCGTCGAGGCGCCACTCCACTAGGTCCGCGCCCGCAGCTGCGGCTGCTTCCCACTGGTCTCGGGCCTCTTCCAACGTTTCAGCAACGATGGGCACCGCCACCACCACGCTCGCCCCACCGAGCACCACGGGTGCCACGCCCGCTTCTCCGATAACGACCGCCATGCTCACCCTCCAGAAACGTCACTTTCAGCGAAGACTAGGCCTGCCCTCTCCTCTTCAGACAAAGTCCTAGAGTCCAACCAACCGTGGGGTAAGTGGGGCGTCCTCGGCGAACCCGCGCGGCCCCTTGGCCCCCTAGCCTCCGGCGGGTAAGGAAGTGTCAGATCGAGGGTGGCTAAGCCCTCTTCGAGGTCCGCAAGCGTAGCCACTTGCTGCAGTGAGCGCCGCGCTTCGTCCCCCACGGGGAAGCCCCGCAAATACCAGGCGACGTGTTTGCGCATGCCCTTCATGACACGCTCTTCTTTTCCGGCAGCCACTGCGAGCCTCGCGTGTGAAAGCAGGGTCTCGGCGACTTCCCCGAGTGTCGGTTCGGCGGGCGCGTCTTCACCCCAGATGGCTGCACTCAGTTCACGGAACAGCCAAGGCCGGCCCTGACAGCCGCGGCCGACAATGATCCCGTCGCACCCCGTTTCCCTCATCATCACGAGGGCGTCCTCGGCACTGAACACGTCGCCGTTGCCGAACACGGGGATATCTAGTTCCTCTTTGAGCCGGGCGATCCACTCCCAGTTGGCGGCGCCCGAATAGTATTGGGCGTGCGTGCGAGCGTGCAAGCCCACCGCTGCCGCGCCTATCCTCTGAGCGGTCTTGCCTGCCTCGATGGCCGTCAAGTGATCGTCGTCGGTGCCCAGTCTCATTTTCACCGTGACGGGTACTTCGCCGGCGGTCCCACTGGCCTCATCAACTTGTTTGACCACCGAACTTACGATCTCTTCGAAGAGGTCCCTCTTCCACGGGATCGCAGCCCCACCACCCTTCCGAGTGACCTTCGGGGCGGGGCACCCAAAGTTCAAGTCGATGTGGTCGGCGAAACCTTCTCGAACGAGTCGACCCGCCGCTAGTCCTAGCGTGGTCGGGTCGGTGCCGTAAAGCTGCAGAGAGTGGATGGGCCCCCCATCCGTGGGTGCCACCATCTCCCATGAACGCGGTGAACCTTCCAGCAAGCCGCGAGCGGTCACCATTTCGGACACGAACAAGCCCGCAGCGGCCACTGAGCCTTGGACGTCGCGCCCCCGTACGTCGCTGGGTAACCCTTCTTCGGCGAACTCGCGGGCGAGCCTGCGGAAAGACTGGTCGGTGACCCCAGCCATGGGGGCCAGGATCACTGGGGTCAGCAGTGAAACCTTCCCCAACTGGATCGGGGTGGGGCTGGCCGCTCTTGGGGTCACGCGACTTCTAGGCGCTCCAACAGCCACGAGCGGAGATCCTTGATTGGGATGCGCACCTGTTCCATCGAGTCCCGTTCACGCACTGTGACGGCGTCGTCTTCGAGCGAGTCGAAGTCGTAGGTGATGCAGTAGGGGGTGCCGATCTCGTCTTGGCGGCGGTAGCGGCGCCCCACTGCGCCCGCCTGATCGTATTCAACGTTCCACAGTTCGCGCAGTTCGTGAGCGATTCTCTTGGCGGGTTCGGTCAACTCTGGTTTGCGTGAAAGTGGGAACACGGCAGCCTTCACTGGGGAGAGCCTGGGGTCCAAGCGCAGAACAGTGCGTTTTTGGACGCCGCCCTTCGCGGTGGGCGCCTCATCCTCGTGGTAAGCCTCCACAAGAAACGCCATCACCGAACGGGTCAGGCCAGCTGACGGTTCCACCACGTAAGGCGTGTAGCGTTCACCCTTCGTCTGGTCGAAGTAGTCGAGTTTCGTCCCAGAGGATTCGGTATGAACGGAGAGGTCGTAGTCGGTGCGGTTCGCGATGCCTTCCAGTTCCCCCCACTTTGAGCCCTTGAACCCGAACGTGTACTCGATGTCAATGGTTGCCTTCGAGTAGTGGGAGCGTTTCTCTTCCGGGTGCTCATACAAACGCAGGTTGTCCCGGTTGATCCCTAAGTCGACGTACCAGGCGACACGCTGGTCGATCCAGTACTGGTGCCACTCTTCATCGGTCCCCGGTTCGACGAAGAACTCGAGTTCCATCTGTTCAAACTCGCGGGTCCGGAAAATGAAGTTGCCCGGCGTGATCTCGTTGCGGAACGCCTTACCGATTTGGGCGATCCCAAACGGGGGCTTCATGCGCGCACTGTTCATCACGTTCTGGAAGTTCACGAAAATACCCTGGGCTGTTTCGGGACGCAGGAAGTGCAGTCCCTCCTCGTCATCTACGGGGCCGAGGAACGTTTTGAGTAGGCCTGAGAACGCTTTAGGTTCCGTCCACTCCCCCCGAGTCCCACAGTCGGGGCAGGCGATCTGCACCATTTCGACCTCGGACTCTTCCACACCGTTCTTCTCAGCGAACTCTTCAATCAGCTGGTCTTCACGAAACCGGTGGTGACATTTTTGACATTCGATGAGGGGGTCCGTGAACGCTTCAATGTGACCGGAAGCCTCCCACACCTTCGTGGGGAGGATGACAGAAGAATCAATGCCCACCACGTCGTCACGCATCCGCACAATGTTCTTCCACCACTGGCGTTTGATGTTCTCTTTCAACTCGACACCAAGTGGGCCGTAATCCCAGGCGCTTCGCGTTCCACCGTAGATTTCCCCACACGGGTAGACGAAGCCTCTACGCTTCGCCAAGTTGATAACGGCATCTAAAGCGGAAGTCTGTTTCGCCACCTGTTGTCTCCTTAGAGTTATTTACCCGAACGCCAAGTGTACAAGGAAAAAAGGTACGACAACGCCTAGGGACATCCCACCCACCCACTTCTTGACATTGATTCTCAATGAGAAGGAAGCTGGGGGCGTGAACAGCACTGATAGGCCCCAATTGGCGGCCCCGGACGTCATCTCTTTAGAAAACGTGGCCGTCGCATACGGACACCACATTGTCCTCCACGACATCACAGCCTCCATTACGGAGGGGTCGTGCGTGGCGATCACTGGGAACAACGGGTCCGGAAAATCTACGCTGCTGAAAGCCCTGATTGGGACGGTGCCCATCAAGGGTGGATGCGTCCAGATTCTCGACCACATTCGCTGCGCGGACCGGGAAGAGGTGGGGCCCAAACCTTGGAACCAGGTGGGGTACGTGCCCCAACGGCTAGCGTCAGCGGGGGGAGTCGAATCCACCGTTGAAGAAGTGGTGAAAAGCGGTCTGCTCGGTGTGGGGAGGCTGCGCCCCCCACGGGACGCCAAAGAACGCGTCACCCAAGCGTTGGACACTGTTGGCATGGGTCACCGGAGGAAAGAGTCCTTCCAAGTCCTCTCCGGCGGACAACAGCAAAGAGTTCTGATCGCTCGGGCACTAGTCCGGAACCCTTCCATACTCCTGTTGGATGAGCCCCTCACCGGTTTGGACCGGTACAACCGTTTGCGGCTCAATGAAGTCCTTGAAGCCAGTTTGGAAGGCGGTGCGACGGCCGTCCTCGTCCTACACGAACTGGGGGAACTACGTAGCCTCATTGACCGGGAGATCCGGATCGGGTCGGGGCACATCACCCGCGACGGCCCCGTCCACGCTGCCCCGGGTGAAGTGGGCGCGCCTGACAGGGAGGAAACCTGATGCTCGATCTACTTTTGTCCCCCATGTTCATCCGTTCCTTCGCCGCGGCCCTCCTAGTTGGGGCGGCAGCCCCCGTGGTGGGAACGTACTTGGTGCACCGCAGACTCGCCATGCTCGGCGACGGTATCGGGCACGTGGCCCTCACGGGGGTTGCGCTCGGCTGGGTGGTTGGCTCCCTCGCCCACTTGAACCCGATCGACACCCTCGCGGTCCCCGGGGCGCTGGTCACCTCCATCGCTGCCGCGGTCGTCATGGAGCTTGTCCGCCAGTCAGGGAGAACCTCAGCGGACGTGGTCCTCGCGATCCTCTTCTACGGGGGGATAGCTGCGGGCGTCGTAATGATCGGTTTGGCGGGCGGGTCCTCGACCCAGTTGAACTCTTACCTGTTCGGGTCCCTCGCAACAGTGTCGTGGGGGGACCTAGCATTGATCGCTGCCATGGCCGTGTTCATTTTCGCGTTGGGGATTGGGCTGCGACCAGCCTTGTTCTCCGTCACCAACGATGAAGACTTCGCCATCGCCACGGGCCTACCCGTAAACAAGCTGTCAATGCTGATCGCCGTTTTAGCGGCTGTGACAGTCGCAGTGTCGATGAGGGTGGTGGGCGCGCTACTGGTTTCCGCACTCATGATCATCCCCATTGCGGCGACCCAAATGTTCTCCAAGTCTTTCTCAGCCACCATGAGTTGGGGGATGGCGCTGGGGGCGGCAGTGTCTGTCGCGGGACTGGCCGTCACATACTTAGTGGACGTGTCTCCGGGTGGGATGATCGTTGTCCTCGCCGTGTTCGTGTACGCGGTCATGTTCATCGCCAAAACGCTCCTTGACCGACAAAAGGAGCCCAGAAAATGAGCGCCCCGAAGCGAGCGGGCGACGCGGAGAGGAGTGCTCGCAGCCAACGCATGACTTGGCAACGCAGAGCCGTGTTGGATGAGTTGGCTGAAGACACCACTTTCCGCAGCGCCCAACAAATCCATTCAGCAATCACTTCCACGGGGCGCGACGTCGGCTTAGCCACCGTTTACCGAAACTTACAGAGACTCGGAGCGCAAGAGAATGTGGACGTGGTGCTCTCCTCCGACGGAGAAACCCTTTACCGCCTGTGTGAAGAGTCCACCCACCACCACCACCTCGTGTGCGAACAGTGTGGTGCGACAGAAGAAGTGATGACCCCCCAACTGGAGGAAGCAATCGACTCTTTAGCAAGACAACACGGCTACTCACTACGCCGACACAAAGTGGAACTGTACGGGCTGTGCCCCACGTGCGCGGCACACTCAAGGGAAGGATAGGGCATGCCCGACTGGCTACATGAAAACCTGCCGTTCTTCATCCTCATGCTTACGGTGGCCGTCATCCGCTCTCAAGTGATCTATTGGCTGGGGAGGGCCGTGCCCGCCCTCGCCCAAAAATACGGGAAAACCAGTGAAAGAATCGCGAAAATGGACGCGTGGCTCCGTGGCGACCAAGTGCGCCGCGGCACCGAAATCCTGGAACGTTGGGGGATCATCGTCATCCCCCTGTCGTTCCTCACCATCGGGATTCAAAGCCTCATCCAAGCGGCGGCGGGAATGGCTCGCATGCGGTGGTGGCTGTACACGCTGGCGTCCATTCCGGGAGTGGTGGCTTGGGCGATCATCTACGGGCTGGGGCTATCCGTCGGGTGGCACACGACCGCCGCGGCCCTAAGTGGGAACAGGTGGGCGATCACCGCCCTCGTAACTGTCGCCTTGACGATCATAGTTGTTCGGGCGCGGAAGAAAAGCCGTGGAGAAGACGCGAACGCGAGGCAGGAGGACCCCACTCCGGACCCCGCGTGACCCCACATTTTAGGCGGCGGGGACGAGCGTGTCACTGGGCGGCGACCGCGTCCACCGCCCCCCCGAACCTGCGTTCCCTATTTTGGAAGTCAAGCATGCAGTCCCAGAAGCTCTCCCGCCCAAAGTCTGGCCACGGCTGCGGAACCACCATTAGTTCCGCGTAAGCCAGCTGCCAGAGCAGGAAGTTAGAAATCCTCGCCTCCCCCGACGTGCGGATCATCAAATCCACGTCCGGAATGTCTGGGGCGTACAAGTGGGACGCTAAAGCTTTCTCCCCAATGGAGGACGCTTTCCTCTTACCCTGCTCCACCTCCAACGCTAGGGACCTGGCTGCGTCCGCCAACT
>CAYFUO010000015.1:0-3041 GCA_964346255.1 uncultured Actinomyces sp.
CTCCCGTTTCGGCGGGGGAGTGGGTTGGGCCCGCAGGTAGGCGACACGTTCGCCTCTTGCGGGCCTTTTGCGTTCTTTGCTTCTCCCCGCGCTTCAGGGTGGTCGTGATCGCTTGGCGGCTGATCTTGTTGATTTCGCGCGAGCACGCGTGAGGCCGGTGGCGCGTCGTCCACGCGCGCCCCACATCGGGCGGCAAGGAGCCGCTTTCACCCCAACCGAACGCACGTGAGCGCCAAACACACCCCAACCGAAGGGCAGCGTGGGAAGCCGCGTTCGCTCTAAAGCCGCAGTGGGCGACGTGCTCGGTGGGGGTCTCGGCCGACCGGCGTCGCCGAAGACCTCTCCCCAGCACGTGGACTCAAGATTCGTGGCAGTGAAACGCATGCGCTTCGAGGTATTTTGCTGAGGGTGAGCACCCTAGAGCTGGCGCTTAAGTTAGGTAAGCCTTACCATGGTTGGGTGAACCTTTCTTCATGTCCTCTGCGGACAAAATCGCGTGTAACGGATGTTGATGTTGGCGCCAAGTTTGCCCTGCGCTTACAAGAGCTTGGCATCAGGCAGGGCGCCGAGGTGGTCGCCGTGAATCGGGCGGCCTTCGGCGGTCTCGTACTAAACGTTGCGGGAACCCGCATCGCTGTGGATCACCGCAGCGCGAAAAAGATCCAGGTTGAGCCTGTCGTGCCCGGCGTGACTGCGTGACATGGACGCAAGCGAACGTAAAGCCCTGCCCCTCCTGCCCGTGCCAGCCGTGGGTCCCAGAACTGAGGGCGCAAAAACTGAGGGCGTGAAGAAGACGCAAGTCCACCCCACCATCTCGCTGGTGGGAAACCCTAACGTCGGGAAGTCCACCCTGTTCAACGCGCTCACTGGCGCGCGTCAAGCGGTGGTCAACGCACCTGGCACCACTGTTGAAGTGATGGTTGGGCGTTGGGAGAAGAAGGGGGCGCGTGTCCTAGACTTGCCCGGCACCTACTCCCTGGTTGCCAATTCCCCTGACGAACAGTTGGTTGTCGACACGCTGGCTGGGATTCCGGGCTCCTTTACGGACGCCGCCGCCGGGCAGAGCGTTGACCTGGTCGTCTGTGTCCTGGATGCGACCGCCATCACCCGTTCCCTCTACCTGTTGGCGCAGGTCGCGAAGACCGGTCGGCCCGTGGTTGCCGTGTTGACGCTGCAGGACGTTGCGGAGGCTGAGGGCGAGGCCGTGGACCAAGCAAAGCTTGAAGAGGTCTTGGGTATCCCCGTGATCACCGTTGACCCCCGCCACGGCAAAGACCTGCCGGCGGTGGAAGCTCTCCTGGAGGCGGGGTTGAACACGCGGCCCCGGGTCGCAAACATTGTTCCCGATCCCAGTGCCCCAGGCTACAACCAGGTCGCCGCTGCGGCCGCCCTAGCCAGCGAATGCTGTAACACGCCACGCCACTTAGCGGGCGACGTCACCTGTCACTGCGATGAGACTGGGGTCTGCGCTCACCATCCCCCCGACGCGACTGCTGCGGTCGCCGTGTCGACGCCGGCTGAGGCTGCTGCGGAGATCTTCTCGTGGGTGGACGAGGTCGATCAGGCGCTCGGGCGCGACGACGTGGGCGAGCCCAAGGTTTCGCGTTCTGACCGGATAGACCGCATACTGTTGAACCCGTTCATCGGGATCCCGGTGTTTGTGGTCCTGATGTGGTTCTTGTTCAAGGTGTCCGGTGAGTGGATCGTCCCCGTTCAGGACGCTATAGAAGAGTTCTTCACCTCCACGGAGCCGGGCGCTAAGACACTCGCCAACTTCTTTGATTCGGGTCTAGCCCTCATCGGGCTCGAGGACACTTGGGTCCAAGGGCTGCTAGTTGGCGGCCTGCTGGCCGGCGTCGGGGTTTTAGCGTCGTTTGTGCCGTTGATGTTCACGATCTTCTTCATGATTTCCGTGTTGGAAGACTCCGGTTACATGGCGCGCGCAGCGTTCCTCGGTGACCGGTTGATGCGAAAACTCGGGCTGGACGGGCGCATCATCTTGCCTCTGATCATGGGGTTCGGGTGCAACCTGCCCTCTCTCGCAGCGGCGCGGGCGCTACCCAGTGAACGCCAACGCATTGTGACAGTGCTGATCACCCCGTACACGTCGTGCGCAGCGAGGCTCACCATCTACCTGATGATCGCGCGCATCTTCTTCCCCGATCACACGGGGACCATAGTTTTCAGCCTGTACATGCTGTCCATCCTCATGGTGGTGTTGGGTGCCCTCGCGCTGAAACCGTTCTTCACCAAGGACGAACAGCAGGCGCCCCTCATGCTGGTGCTGCCCCCTTACGGCGTGCCGCGCGTGCTGTCGACCGCTCACAAAACTTGGATGAGGACGTGGGCGTTCGTGAAGGGCGCCGGCAAGATCATTGTCGTCATGACCGCTGTCGTGTGGTTACTTGGCGCCATCCCGACTTCGTCCGGCTACAGTTTCGCTGACCCGGAGCTGCCGATGGGCGAATCTGTTTACGGGAAGACAGCGGAAACTATTTCCCCCATTTTTGCGCCCGCCGGCTTCAACGACTGGCATATGACTGGCGCCCTGATGACAGGTTTCGTCGCGAAGGAAACCGTGATCTCCTCCATCGTCGTCTCCTACAACATGGATGAGAGCGCGGCGGGCGACGCTGAAGACGGTGGTGAGGACTTAGGTGAGTTGCCTCCCTTGGTTCGCGCTTCGTTCGAGGACACTGCGGGGAAGGATGCGGCTCCGATCGCTGCCTTCGCTTTCCTAGTTTTCGTTCTCACCTACACGCCCTGTTTGGCGACGGTGGCCGAGCAGGCCCGCCAAATCGGTGGGCGGTTGACGACGGCTGCCGTGGGTGTCCAGCTGGTGGTCGCTTGGCTGCTCGCTGTCGGCGCGTTTCAGATTGGGCGGTTGTTCGTATGATTTTCGACATGCTGCGCCGCACCAACAGTGGTCGGGGCGCGGAACGTGGCGGGGGGAGCACTGGGAGTGCGACCCTGCTGGCTGAAGAGGTGAGCGCGCCCCCAACCTCTTTAGCGGAGCGGGTCCGCCTGCGCCTAGCAACCGG
>CAYFUO010000015.1:3141-25089 GCA_964346255.1 uncultured Actinomyces sp.
ATGGGCGGTTGGTGCCAGCCCAGTTTGGGCGTGACGTTCAAGGTGGTTTCACGGAGGCGGTGATAAACGCTGTCCGAGCACAAATCCTTGAAGTGATTTCTAGGCCCTTGTTCCCCATCACGTGGGAGGACATGACGGGCGACCCTCAAGCGAATCAGCCGCCCCGGCTCACGGCCCTTGATGCGGCGGGCCAGGTCGTTGGCGTGGAAGTGGTCGACGAGTTGGACGCTGAAGGTCTGATCGACGCTTTGTCCAAACTTGCTGACACTGCTGCAATGTCTTGGACTAGTCTCGCCCACCAGTACCCGAGGGGGGTGCGCGCTTTCAAAGAGGATTGGGTGAAGTTTCGGGAGGCAATGCCGACCTCGCCTCCCAACGGGCCCCGCATGATCTTGGTCGCGGCGTCCATCGCTGACGAGGTTCGCCCCGCACTGGACGTCCTGTCCTCTTCCGGGGTGGAGGTGCATGAGATGTCCTTGCGTCAGATGCGTAACGGGCGCGCCTTCTTGGAAGTTGAGACGGTTGGGCACCGCCTCTACACCCACAGGTTCAGTCCTGTGGTGGAGGGGCAGGAAGATCTCCCAGGTCTCGCCGCTGCTGCCGCCGGCTCACCAGAGTCTCCCCAGACGAAGCCTTCAGCCCTCGAAGCTGCGGGCGCAGCCTCCCGGCCTAAGAAGATCGTGCCAGCGAAAGCTAAGGCCGCTAAGAAAAAGACAGAAGCGAAACCTAAGGCGAAGGCGGCGCCCAAAGCTAAAGCAGCACCGAAGGCGAAGACTGGAACCAAGACCACAGCAAAGGAAGTTCCAACACTAAAGGCCCCCGTGGCGGCCCCTCCAGGGGGAGAGGCACGGCCTCGAAGGAAACCTAGGCTTCGCCCCGTGGTGCGGCCCGCTCCCGCGGTCTCCTCATCAGCGAGTGCCGCGGCCGCGACCCCAACGGCCAGCCCTTTTCCAAGTCGAGTTGCGGCGAGGGGGCGGGCACGTCACGAGCCGTCGCACAGCGATGCGGCTTGGCAGGGAGAAACCCCCGACGTGTTGGCGAGGCGAGGAACTCACGCCTCCCCCTCCACGCCCGCCCCCGCACCTTCGGTGGGGCGTGCGCAGCCGAGCCCTGCTCGCGCCTCCAGGGTGAGGTCCTCGCAGCGGCGGGGAACTCGCAGCGCGGCCGCGTCTCTTCAAGGTGAGGCGGGGAAGAAGGGCCTAGAAGTGTTGGGCCGCATGCTGGGGGCTTCAACCCCACTGGTTCTGGGTGAGGGGATGCCCACTCCCGCTGGCACTGTCCTCACAACAGCAGGCGAAGTGTTGATCCCACCCCACGCTTTCCACGACCCAACTGAGGCGCTCGTCTTCGCGGGCGTCGAGGGCCAAGACGGGTGGGACGCTTGGTACATTTACGACGCTCAAGGCCCAACCTTGCGCGAAGCGCTGTCTGAGGTGCGCTAGGCGACTTCGCGCGGGCTTCCCCTAGTCGTCCTCCGGGGTGAGTGTGAACGCGTAGTCCAACCAGTTTTCTACCAACTCGTACAGTTTTTCTCGCACTGGTGGGTCGGAGAGCAGCAGGTCGTGTTTGCCGGGCAGGCGGGCGATCGTGACGTTCCTTGAAATGGTGGCGGCGCGCGCTGACACTAAGTCGGGGTCTAGGACAATGTCGGAGTTGAACACGTCGGAACCCCAATCGTCCTCAGAGCCGGCTTTCGTTGAGGCGAGGGAAAGCACTGGGCAGTCCAAGACCACTTCTGTTTCGATGAGTCTGTGTCCGACGAGGACCGCGTTGAGCCACGCTGCAGGCACAGGGTAGGAGAATGGTTTCTTCCATTCGGGGAATAGGTCCCACCCGACCATTGAGGGATCATCAGGTTTCTGTGCAACGCTGTGGGGGATTTCGAAGCCGGAGGTCCCCCACCCTTTGGAGAGCGACCGGTGGTACGTGTCAACCTTAGACTCCGCTATCACGGTTGCGCGTGGGTTCACGCCCGCTAAGCCCCTCATGACGCGTTCCAGTGTGGGGCGGATCGCCGTCATTGACTGCAGTTCAAGCCACGCGGAGTTGAAAATGATTGCCTTCAAGTTCTGGTGGGTTCTCCACGCCCAAAGCGCAACGATGAGGCCACCTGTCGAGTGGGCAAACGCGACGATGGGCAGCCCAGGGTGCTCCTGCTCGATTGTTTCAACCGCCATGTTGAGTTCCTCGTCGTAAACGGTGAGGTCATCAGTGAACCCGATGGTCTGCCAGGGCCGTAGTGAGCGTCCGAATTTGCGTAGGTCGAGGGCGTAGAACGCTGCGCCCATTTCATCGAACCTTTTGGCTGCTTCTGTTTGAAAGAAGTAGTCGTTGCGCCCGTGAACGTAGAGGAGTGCGAAACGTTTTTTCCGTCTCCAGAGGCGCTTCTTCTCGGTGGGCTTGAGGCGGACAAGGGTGGCGACAACCTTCCCTTCTTCGTCCCTCTCTAAGGGAAGCGTTCGCGCTTGGAAGGGAGCCCCAAGTATGTCCTCCGACCATCTTCCCGTTAGCGGCAGTTTCCTCGCTCCCCAAGGCGCCACAGCGTCCGGGGAGGGCAGGGTTGGCACGTCTTCATCTCTCGAGGTATGGCTCATTTTTCGTTCCTCACCCCACGCGGCGTTAGCAGAGCGTGGCAACAAGCAGGCTCCCCGCATGAGCGTTTACGGATGCCCATCTCGGAGCGCCTTCACCGACCCCTTTATCGTAATTGACAGTGGTGCACGGCGATCGTTGCCGGCGTGTCTCACTTCAAAACAAGTTTCGCTGGTAACGCAGAGGCGAATGTTGCTAGTGTGGTTCCTGTGCCGCATGGGTTTAGCGGCGATCAGGGAAGATGGGGCCCACGGGGCAAGGCAGGTTTTAGGTGACAATGACTGGGGCGACAAGAAAAGTCCGCAGCTTCCGTTCAGCGTTGACAGTGGTGTTCGCTCTAGTTGCTTCCGGGGCTCTCGCCTCAACGGCGATCATCACGGGTGTGCCAGCACAAGCCACGCCCACAGCCGAGGACGTGGAAAGGGCCCGCGAAGAAGTTCAATACGCTGAAATGTCCGTGGCGCAACTTGAGGTGCAGTTAGCTGAGGCTTCCTCTGCTGCCCGCGAAGCGCAGATCGACTATGCCGTCGCGGCGGAGGATGCGCTTGAGGCGCAGCTCCTCCTCGACGACGCGAAAGAAGCGGCCGATAAAGCGCGTGCGGAGGCTGAGAAAGCGGAGGACGCCTTCCAGGAGGGGCTTTCCCGTTTGGCGAGTGTCGCTCAAACCACTTATCGCAGTGGCAGCGGCTCCCTCAGTGGTGTGGCCCCCTACTTAGAGTCTGACGGGTTGCAGGCCGTGGAGCAGAGGCGCTCCGCTCAGTCGGCTGCGGACGTGACAGCGGACAACCAGATGCAGGAAGTCGCTGCCCTCGAGCAGGTCGCGCGGGTCACTCAAGATTCCGCTGAGAAGGCGGAGGCCGCGGAAGCTAAAGCGGCGCAGGACGCCCAAGACCGCGCCGACAACGCTGAGGATTTGGCGGCCCAGGCAGCGCAAGTGCGTGAAGACGCTGAGGCAGCTAAAGAGGCGATGCTCATAGAGCTGGCTGAGAAACGGCAGACCAGCGTTGACCTTGAGCGTGAGCGGGTCGCAGAGATCGAGCGGGTGAGGGAAGAGCAGGCGCGGCAGGCCGCTGAGCAGGCGGGGTCATCCGCTGGGTCGCAGGCCTCGAGCAGTTCAAGTGGTTCAAGCAGCTCCAGTGGGTCCAGCGGGTCCAGTGGCTCAAGCTCCGGCGCCTCTACTGGCTCTAGTTCGTCAGGTTCCTCTAGCGGTTCAAGCTCATCGGGCTCCAGCACCCCCGCCCCCACGCCGACCCCAGCCCCCGCGCCGACTCCAGCACCGGCACCGGCGCCCGCTCCGGCGCCGAAACCGCCTGCCTCATCTGGGTCTTCCAACGCGAGTGCGATCATCGCCTTCGCTTACGCCCAGGCAGGTAAACCCTACGTTTGGGGTGGTTCAGGGCCGAACTCTTACGACTGTTCAGGGCTGGTGATGGCCGCCTACGCTTCCATCGGGATTTCTCTCCCCCACTACACGGGCAGCCAATACGCGGTGCTCCCGAAGGTTCCCTTCTCCCAAAGGCAGCCCGGAGACCTCATTTACTGGGCGAGGGGCGGCGAAATCTACCACGTCGCCATCTACCTAGGCAACGACCAGGTGATCCACGCGTCCCAGCCGAGCAAGCCGATCGGTACGCAGGCTCTCTACAACTGGGACTACATCATGCCCTACGTGGGGCGCCTCTGAGCCCAGGTTCGCGAATAAACAAATGAGAGGGGCCCCCACTGGGGGTCCCTCTCATTGTGTCCTCACTTGGGGAAGTCAGTATTTACCTTCAGCTTCGGCTCGACGCGCCCGCTCAAAAGACTTCTTAATCTCGGCTTCCGCGCCTTCGCGGCCAACCCAGTGCGCTCCCTCAACAGATTTGCCGGGCTCCAAGTCCTTGTAAACCTCGAAGAAGTGCTGGATTTCCAGTCGGTGGAACTCAGTCACGTCTTCCAGTTCCGTGCGCCAAGCGGCCCGGTGGTCGCCCGCTGGAACACACAGGACCTTGTCATCCCCACCCATCTCATCCTTCATGCGGAACATGCCGAGCGCGCGGCAGCGGATGACGCACCCGGGGAACGTTGGTTCATCCAGGATGACGAGGGCGTCTAGGGGGTCACCGTCCTCGCCCAAAGTCCCATCAACGAAACCGTAGTCGTCCGGGTAGCGGGTGGAAGTGAAAAGCAAACGGTCCAGTCTGATCCGGCCGGTTTCGTGGTCGATCTCGTATTTGTTTCGGTTGCCCTTGGGGATCTCGACAGTCACATCGAACTCCATTGTTGGCTCCCTCCTAAAGTTGTTTGACACGCGATTCCGCTGCCGGCTTGAACTAGAGTGACAAACGCGTCCAGTCCGGCGGGAGGTGTCGTGCGAAGAAGTTCCTTATTTGCGATTGTAGGCGTTTTTGTGGGCGTATTGGTGGCCCTCGCTGCCGTTGCCCTCATCTGGGGTGACGACCTTGCTTATGGGCGACCCCCTGAAGCCCCGAATTCTCCGGTCGCGCCGCCCTCCACCCCCACCTTGGAGAGCGTGAGCGTCGCGACCCAAAGTGGCGACGTCGCTACGACCACTACTATCTCGGCCGATAAGATTCGGGAGGCGTGGGCGCCGGTGGCTGAAGCCGGCGAAAAAGGGGGTTACGACACTTGGGTGACCATCCACGACGCTGACACGGGGCAGCTCCTGTTCGCTGAGAACGAGGACGTCGCTCACCGCCCCGCCTCCACCATGAAAGTCCTGACTGGACTGTTCGCCCTCGCAACGCTTGACGCTGATTCCACTCTCACGACTGGTGTCTCTGAAGAGGGTGGGGACCTCTACCTTTGGGGTGAGGGGGACCTTCTGTTAGCGGCTGGCAGCGGCGACAAGGACGCCATCGATGGGCATGCAGGCCTCGCCGACCTCGCTGCTCAAGTCGTGGAACATTTGAACGCGGCCGGTGTCGATAGGGTTTCTCTCCACTACCAGAACGCCCTGTTCGCTGGGGAGAAGAGGAACCCCGGTTGGGTGGAGCAGGAGAACAGTGACTTCGCCGGTGACGTCGGGCCTTTCGCCATAGACACGGGGCGGGTGGCGCCGCTGGCGTGGCAGTTCGTTGAAGACTCTTCACGCACCACGGCTGACACGCTCGCCGCGCTCCTAGTTGAGGGCGGAATCCATGTTGAGACAGTGGAACCTTTTGACGGCGCGGCCCCGGTGGGCGCCTCCGTGATCGCTGAAGTGGAGTCCGCCCGCCTCGTAGACCAGATCGGGTTCATGCTCGCCACCTCAGATAACACTATGGCTGAACAGCTCTGCCACTTGGCTGCCGAAGAGTCCGGCGTCGAAGAAACGACATTCCCCGCCTCGTCCCAAGCGTTGACAAGTTTCTTGGGCGGCCGTGGAGTGTCAGTGGACGGTTTGAATGTCGCTGACTGTTCCGGGTTGGATGAGGATTCGCGGGTGAGTGGGGAGACCCTAGTCCAAGCACTACAGTCCACCGCAGGCGCAGGCGCCCAAGAGGGCACCCTCATCCGGTTGCTGCCCATCGGGGGACGCACGGGGACCCTCGCTGTCCGTTTCGATGAGGGCCCCACGACGGGGAACGTCGTCGCAAAAACAGGGACTTTAGGCATGGTCGCGGCCTTAGTGGGAGTGATGACGACCGCGTCGGGAGAGAACCTAGTGTTCGCTGTGGGAACCGATAACGTGCCGGAGTCTGCTGGCGGCTACAGCTCCTACTATTTTGACGAGTTCCTAAAAGAGCTCGCACAAATGTGAGTGGACAGGACCGCGGGCGCCCGGACGTCACTTGCCTAGTGGGGGCTCGCCCAACGGGGGACGTGAGGCTCGTGTCTCTGGCCCTGTTCAACTTCATCACCGACCATGTCACCACCCCCGACCCAGCAAGGGGTGAGATCTCAGGGTCTGCGGGGATCCTCTTCGCAGTGTCGGGTGGCGCGGACTCCCTCGCCATGGTGGTGGCGGGAGCCGACGTGGCAGCGCGCGCGGGCATCCCTTTCGCGGTGGGGATCGTGGATCACCAGATGAGGCCCGGGTCGGACCAAGAGGCTCAGGCGGTGAAAGCCCGCTTGGAAACGTTAGGGATCTCCGGCGTGCAAGTTCTGACCCCCCACCACCCTCAGCGAGAGAGGGGCCCAGAGGACTTCGCTCGGGACCTGAGGCACAGTGCGCTGGAAGACTTCGCCCTCCGGTTCGCGGGGGAGCGCGGCTTGGACTCCGTGACTATCCTCTACGGTCACACCCTCGACGACCAGGCAGAAACGGTTCTCATGCGGTTGGGTCGGGGAGCCAGCATCCGGGCGTTAGCGGCGATGAGGCCCCACTCGAAAACCCCCCGGAAAGACGGTTCAGGTGTCACCTTGTATCGGGGGCGACCCCTCCTCCAGTTGCGTCGAGAAAACACTGAGGGCTTCTGCGCCCAACTCGGGTTGGAGTGGGAGGAAGACCCCACTAACGAACAGTGGGGCCCGTGGCGGACGAAAGGTGGGGCCCCGCTTCCCCGCGCGGCCCTCCGCCACGAAGTCCTCCCCGCTCTTGGCGCAGCCCTCAGGCAAGATCCCGCCCCCGCTTTAGCGCGCGTCGCTGCCTTGGCGGCTGAGGACGAGGACGCCCTCGCCGGCTACGCCACCCACGCATTTGAAGAGTGTGTGGAAGTGGGTGAGGGGAGGGGGGAGGTGAAGGTGGATGTTCAGGCTCTCGCCACCCACCCGAAGGCTGTTCGTTCCCGCGTTTTAGGGTTGGCTTGGACACACCTAGCCGGGCAAGACCAGTCGGCGGCAACGGAGCTTTCTCGAAGCCACGTGGAGGCACTGGACGCACTCGCAATTGCGCCGGTAACAAGCGGAACCCACCCGGTTGGAAAGACCCTCATGCTGCCGGGAAAAAGCGTTGCACGGAGGGGCCGCGGCCACTTGACCATGTCGGCGGGTGGCCACTCTTAGACGGTAGGGTTGAGGGGGAAGAAAGTGGCATAGAACCCGCTGCTAAACTTGGTTTTTTCGCTCTTCGTGAGGGGGAGCGGGTTCGATTAGGTAACCACCAAGGGATGGCATGGACGCGAACGACATGGGGCGAGACCTTGAAAGCATCTTGCTCACCAAGGAACAAATCCAAGAGCGGCTCACACAGTTGGCGGCGGAGATCGATAGGGACTACGTGGATGGCGATCTCCTCCTCGTTGGGGTGCTGAAGGGTGCGGCTCCGGTGATGGTGGACTTGTCCCGCAACATTCACAGGCCCCTAGAAATGGATTGGATGGCGGTTTCCTCCTACGGGTCGGGGACAAAATCTTCGGGTGTGGTCCGGATTTTGAAAGACTTGGACACGGACGTTCATGGCCGCAACGTTTTGATCGTGGAAGACATTTTAGACTCGGGTCTCACCCTTTCTTGGTTGAAGAGGAACCTCACTGACCGTGGGGCAGCATCCGTCAAAATCATCACGTTGCTGCGCAAACCGGAAGCGGTGAAGGTCCCCGTTGAAGTCGACTACTTGGGGTTCGACATCCCGAATGAGTTCGTTGTCGGATACGGCCTCGACTACGACGGCAACTACCGGCATCTAGATTTGATTGGAACTTTGGCCCGCCACGTTTACGAGGGTGAAGAAGAAGAAAGCTAGACCACATGGCGTCAGACAAGAAGAAGAGAAAGTCGAAAAAGTCCAAGATTTGGCCTTTCATCCTGCTTCCCGCCCTAGCTTTACTGCTGGTCAGTTGGTCGGCGTGGCAGATGGTGCAGCCCTCCCAGGTGATCACTTCTGAGGGCCTAGACATCTTGCGGGACCAAAAGATCGAGTCCGCAACTTTGAACGACGGCACCCAGCAGGTGAACCTGAAACTTGTGGAGCCGTACACTCACGAGTCAACGTCTGCTGCCGACCAGACCCGCGAACTTGGCACGGCGCTCTCCTTCACTTACTCCTCAGCGCAAACCGATGAGATTCTAGAACTTCTTGCCGACGCTGACCCCAAGGAGGGGTATGACGCGTTGAACCCGCAGCCATCCATCTGGGCTTCAATGCTCCAATTGATGCTGCCAATGGTCCTCCTGTTGGGTGTCTTCTGGTGGCTGATGTCTAGGACGGCTGGGTCGCGGATGATGGGTGGCTTCTCGTCCTCGAAAGCGAAACAGTTCAACGAAGAGAACCCGGAGATAACGTTCGCTGACGTCGCCGGTGAGGACGAGGCCGTTGAAGAGTTGGACGAAATCCGCGAGTTTCTGGTGGAGCCAGCGAAGTTCCAGGCTGTGGGAGCAAAAATACCGCGCGGCGTACTGCTCTACGGCCCCCCGGGAACAGGCAAAACGCTGCTGGCGAAAGCTGTCGCTGGGGAAGCGAAGGTCCCCTTCTTCAGCATTTCGGGGTCAGAGTTCATGGAGCTCTACGTCGGGGTGGGTGCTTCCCGCGTGCGGGACCTGTTTGAGAAGGCCCGGAAAGCCGCTCCGGCCATCATTTTTGTTGACGAGATCGACGCGATTGGGCGTCACCGTGGCTCCGGCATCGGTGGCGGTAACGATGAGCGTGAGCAGACCCTGAACCAAATGCTGGTGGAGCTGGACGGTTTTGACGCGCGCACCAACGTCATCATGATCGCAGCGACGAACCGGCCCGACATTTTGGACCCCGCACTGTTGCGGCCGGGCAGGTTTGACCGGCAGATCGCGGTGGAAGCCCCCGACATGGCGGGGCGGGAAGCGATCCTCCAAGTTCACGCCAAAGATAAGCCTTTGACTGAGGACGTGAGTTTGCAGCAGGTCGCGAAGAGGACGCCAGGTTTCACGGGCGCTGACCTCGCGAACGTTCTGAATGAGGCTGCTCTCCTCACCGCACGGTCCAACGCTGACCTGATCGACATGCGCGCCATCGATGAGGCGATCGACAGGGTGATCGCTGGACCGCAGAAGCGGACCCGTGTCATGAACGAGCATGACAAAGCCGTGACCGCATACCACGAGGCGGGTCACGCCATTTGTGCTGCGGCTCTCCAATACACGGACCCGGTGACGAAGGTGACTATTTTGCCGCGTGGCCGCGCCCTCGGATACACGATGGTCATGCCAACGGAGGACCGGTATTCGAAGACCCGCAACCAGCTGTTGGACGACCTCGTCTATGCGATGGGTGGTCGTGTCGCGGAAGAGATCGTTTTCCGGGACCCCTCCACTGGGGCCGCCAACGACATTGAGAAGGCAACAAAAACGGCTCGGGCCATGGTCACTGACTACGGGATGAGCACTGAGGTTGGAACCATCAAACTGGGCAGTGAAGAGACCGACCCGTTTTTGGGTCGGGAGATGGGCCGCGGTCAAGGGGTCGAGGTGTCTGACTCTTTGGCGACGAGTATTGACAGTGAAGTGCGTTCCCTCCTTGATGACGCGGTGAGGGAGGCGTGGGAGATCCTCACGAAGAACCGCCACGTTCTCGACCGGCTTTCTGAGCGGCTCTTAGAGGAAGAAACGTTGGACGAGGCCGCGTTGTCCGAAATCTTTGCTGACATCGTGAAGCAGCCGAAACGGGAAGTTTGGAACTATGGGGCTGCTGGGGCGATAGAAGGAGCGAAGCTGGGGGACCCCGTCGGGGTCGCCGTGGCTGCCATTGACCCGCCCGCACCAGTGGATGAGGAACTTTAGGATGTATGACGCTGACGGGGTGGCAGCAGCCACCCGCGACCTCTTGGTTGCCATTGGGGAGGACCCGGACCGGGAAGGTTTGAGGGACACCCCAGACCGGGTGGCACGCTCTCTAGCGGAGCTGCTTGGCGGGCTGGAAGTCGATCCCAGAGACCACTTGCACAAGACGTTCCACGTGGATACCAGCGAGTTGGTTGCGGTGAAGGACATTGAGTTCACCTCCATGTGTGAACACCACCTTCTGCCCTTCCGGGGGGTGGTGCACGTCGCCTACCTACCGGAGGGGGGCAGGGTGACGGGCCTTTCTAAGTTGGCCCGCTGTGTTGACGACTATGCGAGGCGCCCCCAAGTCCAAGAAAGGTTGACCGCTCAGATCGCTGAAGCGTTAGCTGAAGTCTTGGACGCGCGGGGTGTTGCGGTCGTGGTTGAGGCCGAACACTTGTGCATGACGGTCCGCGGCGTCAAAAAGACGGGTGCGACAACCGTGACCACAGCTTTCCTGGGGGATCTCAACCACCCTGATAAGCGCAGTGAAGTGCTGGAACTATTCCACAACTAGAGAGTAGAAGGCTCACCTGACGATGCCCCGAAATGCCGCCTCCCTGTCCTCCCATCAGAAGACCGTTGTGATGGGCATTTTGAATGTCACTCCCGACTCGTTTTCAGATGGCAACAGGTGGTTGGAGCCCGAGGGGGCGATTCAGCGGGGAGTCGACATGGTGGGTGAGGGGGCAGCGATTGTTGACGTGGGGGGCGAGTCGACGAGGCCCGGAGCTAGAAGGGTGTCACCTGATGAGGAGTGGGCCCGCATCGGCCCAGTGATCGAGGGTTTGGTGGCCCGGGGGGTCACGCTGTCTGTGGATACTGTGAACGCTTCAACTGCTGAGCGGGCACTCCAATCCGGGGCGTGGATGATTAACGATGTTTCCGGTGGGCGGGTCGACCCTCGGATGGTGGGGGTGGTCGCCGAGTCAGGCGCGCCCATGGTGATCCAACATTGGCGGGGTTTCCCCTCCGACCCCAACTTGAACGTGGTGTACGAGGACGTGGTCGACGAGACAGTGGAGGAGCTGGCAGCCCAAGTTGATTTCGCTTTAGCGGAGGGGTTGGAGCGCGACCAAGTGGTTGTTGACCCGGGTCTCGGGTTCGCGAAGGGCGCGGACGATTCGTGGAGGATAGTTGAAAGCCTCGACCGGTTCACTGCCCTCGGTTTTCCCGTCTTAGTGGGTGGGTCTAGGAAACGGTTTGTGGCGGCAAGGTTTGGGGACGCGCTTGAACGCGGTACCCTGACAGTGACCGAGATAGCGGCGCACTTCGGTGTGTGGGGGGTCCGCGTGCATCATGTCGCGGCTAACGTGAGACTTGTTGACTCTTTGCAAGGGCGGCGGGACCTGGGGGTTGGTAGTCATGGGTGACCAGTGGGATGTCATCAGGCTTAGAGGGTTGAGCGCTGTCGCCAACCACGGCGTGTTTGAATTTGAACGTGAAAGCGGCCAAACGTTTACGGTTGACCTCACTTTGTTCTTCGATGCCACCACTGCCGCTGAGACGGATGATCTTGCTGACACCATCAACTATGCGGCGATCGCGGACGAAGTCATCGCGATCCTGCAGGGGCCAGCGGTCAACTTGTTGGAGACTTTAGCGTCGGCTGTGGCGGCGACAGCTTTGGACCATCCGGGTGTGGTGCGCGCGGAGGCGACGGTGCATAAGCCGATGGCTCCCATTCCCCACCAGTTTCAAGACATTTCTGTCACGGTCGCTCGTGAGCGTGCGGTCGCCTCTAAGAAAGAGGTTGTGGTTTTAGAAGAGCCAACGTCGGATGAGGCTGTGGCCTTAGCTGAAGAATCCGAGGTCGTTGCCGAACCTACGCGCGGGCCCGAACTCAGGGGGAAGGCCCCCGTTGAAGGTGAGCCCGCCCCCAAGTCCGACTCTGACGCGGAGGATGTTGAGGAGGACTCGAGTGCGGACGGGGCCGCCGAAGAAGCCGCGGATGAGGTGGCTTCGGAGGACGAGGTCCCAGAAGAACCAGTAGGGGAGGAGCCTGTCGCCGAACCCGCCGCGGCGGAAGAGGCCCGCGCTGGCGGGGACGACGCTCAGGGCCCGGTAGCCGCTGCCACTCCAGGAGAGGGCGCGGAGCGCGCTGAAACCCCTGTTGAGGACACGCGGCCTGCGGAGAGCCCCTTCCCGAAACGTGCGGAGCGAACAGCGCGGCGGCTAGCTAAGCATGCTGCTGAACTTGAGTTCGTGAACCCCTACCCAACTAGGCGAGCCGCGCAGGGCCGCCCCACCCCTAAACGCCTCGGCGAAGAAGGTGCGGAACAGGCCGGTGACCACGTTTACAACGTCGTCCTCGCCCTCGGCTCTAACCGTGGTGATGTCGTCGGTAACCTGTTGGGAGCCGTCGCAGCTCTGGTCGCTCACCCAGATTTCGAAGTTGTTGACGTTTCCCCCCTGGTCCGCACGAAGCCCGTGCTGGAGCCGGGTGCACTACCCCAACCTGACTTTCAGAACGCGATCGTCCTCGGCAAAACGACGATGAGCCCACCCGTGCTCCTGGAAGCCACTCAGCAGATTGAGGCTGATTTCGGGCGCGTGCGGGGCGTGAAGTGGTCGGCTCGGCCCCTAGACATAGACATAGTCGCGATCGACAAAATGCAGTTCCACACCCGGTCTTTGACGGTCCCGCACCATTTGGCTCACGAGAGGGCGTTCGTGCTTTACCCGTGGTCGTTGGTGGACGAGGACGCTGTAGTCCCCGGCCGCGGCCGCGTCGCCGATCTGTTGGAGGCGGCGCCCGACCTGGGGGGCGTGAAGGCGATCAGGCGCTCTTGGCTGTCAGACAAGAAGGGTGATACGCCCCCTGAAGAGCCCTTATCCTTGTCGGCCGCGAAACCTGAAGAAGACGACGCCGCCGTGGTGGAGGAAGTGGTCATCAGGGGTTTCGGCATTGGGTTGAAAGAGACTGAAGAGGACCCGCTGTTCAGGCGGCTCTTGTCGAAAGAGCGGGCGGCGCTGGAGGAGGCTGCCCCCGCTCCCACCCCAGTGTCCGCTCAGAGGGACGTCGCCGGATCCCCTGAAGTTGAGGTGGAGACGGTCCCCGTGGAAGCCGCTGCCGAGGAGGTCCCTGACGAGGGGTCCGCGGAGGAAACGGATGAGCAGCCGGTCGTTGAGGTCCTCCCCGCAGGTGAAGGGGGCGAAGCCCTGAAGGTTGAGGCACCCGAAGAGCAGGCCACGGAAGTCGACACTGCAGACGAGGAGCCGGACGCGGACACAGCCGCAGTGCGGCGGGTTCCAGCCCCACCGGTGGTGGAAGAAGTGGTGGTGCCCGCCGAAGAGGGGACTAGTGAGCCTGTAGCAGCCCAGGACTTGCAAGAAGAATCAGAGCCCGAGAAGGCGGACGAAACGCAGGAAGCGGCCAAGCCCGCGGAAGCTGCGCCCCAAGAGCCCGTTGAGCCGCGGGAACCTGAGCCAGTTGAGCCAGTTGGGGCAGTTGAGCCTGGCGAACCCGAAGCAGAGGAACTAGGGGCAGCCGAACCGGGGCCAGCCGAACCGGTCGTGCTTGAGGAACCAGTGGAGCAGGAACCACTCACGGAACCCTCCCGGGGGCCATCAGTGCCACTTCCCCAATGGGACTTTTACACTCAGAGCCGGGACGTGCGAATAGTCGAATACGCTAATGGGGATGGTGGAGAACTCCCACCGGCTAACACGTCGGACGTTCCCAGCCAAGCGCCCCGCGTCAACCGCAAGAGGCCTGTGCGTCCCACCCCATCCGGCTCCAAGCCAGTCAAGAGACGTAAGAGCGAACCCCTTCGCCCCACGTGGAAGCCTCGACCGTGAAACCAGTGTCAGTGCCCCTACTGCTCGGTTTAGGGGTCGGGGCAGCAGCCCTTGGCGCCGTCGTTTCAATGGTCCTGCTTCGAACTGGGGGGAGCCCCCTCATCATCACCCCTTTCTTGTCGGCCTTTTTCGTGCTGTTGGGCGTGTGGCTGCTAGTTGCGGGCAGAGCTGTGCGGCACCTGAAGGCGAAGGAAGACACGTGGATCTCACCCGTGGGGGCCGCTAGGACCGCCATCCTAGCCCGCGCTTCCGCGCAGGTCACAGCCGCATTCGCGGGGGCGCTCTTCGGGGTCTCGTCCGTAGGGTTCACTAGGCTTTGGGCTTCCGCAACCGCGATGTCGGCGTGGACAGCGTTGGCGGGCGGGCTGGCCGCAACGTTCTGCGCGATCGTGGCAGTCGTTGTCGAACGGTGGTGTGTTGACGAGGGCGACTCTGAAGGTGGCGCGGAGAACAAGCGTCGCGACCCTGGAGGCCAGCAGGTGTCCTCCCCTCCAGCGTGAGGGCCGACTGACGTCGTGAGGGCGGGCCTCCCCAATTCTGGGTTTCGAGGAGGCTACCCTGATGGGGATGAACGCTGGAAGAAGGACTAACACGCGGGGAGCCACCCGCACCCAAGGGGCTACCCAGAACAGGCGGAAACAGAAGACTCCGTGGGCGAGGCGCATCATCTCAACTTCGGTTCTCGCCCTCGTCCTCATCGCATTGGTTTACGGCGCGGTCACGTTGGTTCGCGGCGCGTCCGGTTTCTTAGCGGAACGCCACGAACAGGTTTCGGAGGGCACGATCGCTACCCCCGTAGAAATCAGTGTTTGCGACCCGGCGGACGTGTCCTTCGATGTTTCCGTGGCCCCCAGCATCGCGGCAGTGGGCGAGGCCGTGAACGTGACGGTGGAGGCAACCAACAAAGGTGCGGAGGCCTGCTCGTTGGACACTAGTGACGTTTCAGTGCAGCTCAAAATGGGTAAGGAAACGGTTTGGAACCCCACGGAGTGTGACTCTGGTTGGGGGAAGACCCTACTGTTAGCTCCAGACCAGCCCTGGTCGACGACAGTGACGTGGAATGGGCGCACGCAGGTGGACTGTGAGACGGTGGTGGTGTCGCCGAACTTGGACAACGGTGACGAGTGGTTCGAGTCCTACGAGGCGGCACCCGGCGCTGGCAGCCTGACGCTCACAGTGAAGATGCCGGGAGGGAAAGAGGCCACTGCGACCGTGAACGTGCAGTGAGCCTAGAAGCCAGGCCCGCCTCTTTCACCAGCTGAAGTTGGGGTCCAGAGCGTAAGAGGCGCGTTGAAGCAGGTGGTCGACGATTGTCTGGGCGCGGTGGGGGCCGACGCCCTCGATGTTTTGTAGGTCCTCGATGGTTGCGGAACGTAGTTCGCTGAGGGACGGCCACCTGTTCGAGATCTGCATGATTAGGCGCCACGGTAGCCGTGGGATGACGGCGAGGGCGCGGATGCCTCTAGGTTCTATGGGCTCATCCAAGTCGGCCGCTTCAACGACGGGGAGTCCCAGGGTTTGAGCGATGGTCGCTAAGTCCACTAGCGACTCGTCGCTGAGGGCCGCGAGGCGACGTTCAACTTCACTGACTTGGCTGGGGTCCGCAACGTAGTCCCGTAACACTAGGGAACGTTC
This sequence comes from uncultured Actinomyces sp., assembly GCA_964346255.1. Lineage (GTDB taxonomy): Bacteria > Actinomycetota > Actinomycetes > Actinomycetales > Actinomycetaceae > Scrofimicrobium. The sequence goes on from CAYFUO010000015.1 coordinate 18,826, forward strand.
GGATGAGGTGCCCCTCAGCAGATCGTCCACTTGCAGTGCGAGGAGTCGCCCCTCTTCCCCAAGCTGGTCGAAGTAACCGTTGATCTCAGTGCTGATGCGCCGAACCATCTCCATGCGTTGCACGACGGTGGACAGGTCCCGGATGGTCACGGACTCTCTCATCTCAAAGATGGCGAGGGAGGCGAGGACTTCATCCAACCTCTGAATGTAGCGTTCCAACGTGCCAACAGCCTGGTTCGTTCGGGACAGGAGGGCTTCGGGTTCTTCAACGATGCGCCGCAGGTTCCCAACGTAAACGGAGATCATCCGCATTGAAGCGGAGAGGGACAGGACAGGTACGTTCGCCTGCCGTGCGGTCCTCTGCGCGGTCCGGTGCCGCGTCCCGGACTCGTCGGTTGGGATGGTCGGGTCGGGGACGAGGTGAACGTTGGCTTTCCGGATGCGCCAGTCGTCGGGGTCCACGATGATCGCGCCATCCATTTTGGCCAACTCACGCAGCCTGGAGGCAGAAAATCCGACGTCCAAAGTGAACCCGCCGGAGCAGATAGCTTCCACTTCAGGTGTTTGCCCCAAGATGATCAGGGCACCAGTCTGGGAGCGTTTGATCCTCTCAAGTCCGTCACGCAACTCGGTTCCAGGTGCGATCGCCTGGAGGGCTCTTCGCATGTTCTGTTGTTCAGCTTCCACGGGCCGCTCCCTCCCAAACTCGCAGGTTCATAACCAGTCTAAGGGAAAGCCCAAACAACGGCTTCCCCCAACGTTGCGACTGGGACCACGGCCACGTCCGCCATTGGCTTGAGCTCCGACACTTGCGCCGCGGGAACCAAAACTGTTTTGAATCCTAATCTGGCAGCCTCACGGACGCGGCCGGGCAGCCAACTGCACCCGCGTATCTCTCCCGTCAGCCCAACCTCCCCTAACGCCACTACGGGCTCCACGGGCGGCAGGTCACTGTATGACGATGCGACCGCCAGTGCGATCGCTAGGTCGGCCGCGGGCTCGCGGACGCGGGCACCACCAACGGTTGAGACGTAAACGTCGTCCCGCGTGAGGTTCAAGTCGAAGCGGGACTGGAGGACGGCTAGGAGCATTGAGACCCGCGACTGGTCGACGCCGGAGGTGGCGCGGCGAGGTGGCCCCCCAGTTGAGGTGGCTGTCAGCGCCTGCACTTCCGTCACCAAGGGGCGGACCCCGTCCACGGTCACAGTGAGGACGCTTCCAGGTGACTGGCCGTGCGTTCCGGAAGTAAACAGGGAGGAGGGGTCTGGGACCTCGTGGATACCGTCTTCTTCGAGCGTGAAACAGCCGACCTCGTCGGTTGACCCATACCGGTTTTTCAGGCTGCGCAGCAACCTCAACCTGCCGGTTGCGTCCCCCTCAAACTGGCACACGACATCAACTAAATGTTCCAACGTCTTAGGTCCCGCGATGGTCCCATCCTTTGTGACGTGCCCGATGATGACGGCTGGGATCCCCAGCTGTTTGGCCAGCGAAACGATTTGGGAGGTCACCGCCTTCACCTGCCCCACTGAGCCTGGCGCCCCGTCCACTAGGTCTGAAGTCATGGTTTGGACGGAGTCCACCACGAACAGGGACGGCTTTTCTGTTCGGACCAGTTCTTCAACCCCCGAAATGTGGTTCTCGGTGGCTATGAGCAGCTTGCTTTCCAGGGCGCCGACCCGCTGGGCGCGCCGCGAAACTTGGGCCACCGACTCTTCCCCCGTCACGTACAGCACGGGACTCAAGTCTTTCCACCGGGCTTGCACCGCATAGCGGGCGGCCACCTCCAGAAGGAGGGTGGATTTGCCGACGCCCGGCTCCCCAGCGAGCAGGACCACGGACCCGGGGACAATCCCACCGCCGAGAACGCGGTCAAACTCTTGGATGTCGGAGGGGAACGGGTCGGCCTCCTCCAGCCTCACTGAGCGGATCGACACGGCCTTCGGCGCCCCTGAGGAGGGCGCAAGATCAATGGACGTGGCGGCCTTCACCTTGGGGGCCGCCTCGAATTCTTCCATCGTGCCCCACTGGCCGCACTCCCTGCACTGTCCAAGCCATTTACCGGTCTCCCAAGAGCACGTGTTGCACCTGTACTGAGTCTTCATTTTGGCCATGTAAGAACGGTACCTGCGGCCTCCGACGTTCTAGTGCGGGCGTTCGGAGAACTGGATTACGTCCTTCGAAGTGCCAGAAACGATGAGGATGTCGTCACCGTGAATGCGGGTCGAAGGGTGAGCGTAGGCGAACGGGCGGCCCTTTCTGAGCACGCCGATGACGTGGACGCCATACCTGCTGTGAACTTTCGACTCTTCTAAAGAGAACCCATCCAATTCTTTGGGCGGCCGCATTTTCGCTATCACCAGCTCTTCGCGGTCCATCTCAATGTAGTCAAGCATTTGGCCGCCGACGAGGTGAGCCGTGCGTTGCCCAGCGTCGTACTCCGGGTAGACCACGTGGTGGGCGCCGATCCGCCGCAGGATGCGCCCATGCTCACGGGAGATAGCTTTCGCCCAGATGTTCTCCACGTCTAAGTCCACTAGGTTGGCGGTGATCAGGACGGAGGCCTCCAGGGAGGAGCCGGCCCCAACGACAGCGGAAGCGAACTGGCTGGCCCCCACCTCTTCTAGTGCTTCAATGTCGGTGCCGTCGCCTTGCACGAGGGGAACAGCGCCCATGAAGTGTTGCACTCGGCGCCCATCTTTCTCCATGGCGAGCACCTCAAAACCTAGACGGTCCAGGGTCACTGCCACCGCCGACCCGAACCGACCCATCCCGATCACGAGAGTGCCACTACGCTTATTGCGATCTGCCACGTCCGTTCCTTTCCAGTTTCAGCTGCTCTTCACGTTTTTCTAGAGGTCTCAGCGCGACCACGCGCTTCCTAACCGACGATTGGTCGTTCTTCAGGTAGGCGGATGAACGACTTTCGTTGTCTTAGTGCGAGGGCGGCCGCGAAGGTCATGGGCCCAACCCTTCCCGTGACCATGAGGAATGCGACCAAGATTTTGGCTGCCGACGGTAGCGCCGAAGTGATCCCGGTTGACAGTCCAACCGTGCCGAACGCAGAAATGACTTCGAATAGGACGCGGTCCAGGGTGAAAGGGGTGATCATCAGCAGGATCACGGTGACGGAGGCGACTAAGAGGGACGCCATCAGGAGAACCGCGATGGATTGCCGCACCGTCACCCTCGGTATGCGCCGCCCGAAGGTCTGCACGTCGTGGTCACCGCGTGCCTCCGCCCAAGCGGCGAGCAACAGGATCGTGAAGGTCGTGACTTTCACGCCTCCCGCGTGCGAACCGGAGCCACCACCGATGAACATGGACATGTCGGTGATCAGCCAAGACGCTCCAGTCATCTGTGAAACGTCTATGACGCTGATGCCAACGGACCGGGGGTTGACGGCGGCAACTATCGAGTTCAGGAGTTTCTCTGAAAGGTTGAGGGGGCCGAACGTGTAGGGGTTCGTCCACTCTAGGGCTGCGACAACGATCCCGGTTATCACCAGCAGCCCGAAGTAGGTGGTGAGCGTGATTTTCGTGTGCAGCGTCCACGTCCTCGGCGCCCTCCAGTGGCGTTTCAAGTCGACTATCACTGGGAACCCGATGGCCCCGATCACCGTGGCGAGCATCAGTGGGAAGAGAACGAACCAGTTACCAATGTATGGTGTCAGCCCATCAGGGAGGTTAACGAACCCGGCGTTGTTGAAGGCTGAGATGGACATGAAGAGGGCGTTCCAAGCGGCTTGTCCCACGTCTTCTTGGTCGGCGGCGAAAGCAGGGAAAACCAGGAGGAACAGGCCAGCCTCCACGGTTATCGTGGTGACTAGGACCCCTATCACCAGTTGCCAGGCGTCCCCTAAATGCGTTTGGTTCCCGCCGACAGCGTCCATGTTCAACAGTCGGCTGGTGAGGCCTAGGCGCCGCGAAACGACTAGGGCTAACAGGGAAGCCATGGTCATGACTCCGAGGCCACCTAGGCTGATAGCGATTGCGAGTACAACCTGTCCGAAGAACGACCAGTAGAGAGCCGTGTCGACCACGGTGAGCCCGGTGACGCACACGGATGAGACCGCTGTGAAGAAAGCGTCGACGAACGGGGTGGGGGTCCCTGAGGCGTTAGAGATCGGAAGAAGCAACAGGCCTGTGATGACGAAGATGAGGACCGCGAAAACTATCACGGTCAGACGCGCGGGGTACCTGATGGCGAAGTGGTTTAGTCGAGACTTCAGCGTGTGCACGGGCATCCTCGCAGGCGGAGCCTGCCACTCCTTGGTGAAGTGGACGACTCGCCTCGTGCCAAGATCAGGTTCAGTTTCGGCGAAGGCTTCCCCGGGGGCCTGAACACGTCGGGGCTTCGGGCCGGAGGCACCCAGGGGCTTTCGCCTGTGGTCGCGTCTGTTGCTTTCACCACCCATCGGCCCGTTCTCCTCAGTATTCTTAGCGTGTTCTCTCATTTCCTGAGATAGTATTCAGTCTAGGGTGAGGGCGCTGGCCAGCGCGTGCTTTGAGGGTGCTGGGGGCGGAAACGTTCGGGCGGGGCAACGTCCGATTGTCTCACGCAAGTTTTAGATGCTGCTTTTAGTTGGGATTGGGGTTAGCCGATGGACGAGACACCTGCCCCTCGATTCATGACCGTCAATGAGGTCGCGGAACTCATGCGCGTCTCGAAGATGACTGTTTACAGGCTGATTCATGCCGGGGAGCTTCCCGCCATTCGGGTTGGGCACAGTTTTCGGGTGCCGCAAGAAGAGGTTGAGAAAATGCTTGGTGAAACGTGGGATGGAGAACAAGGTCGCACGGTCACTGGGTAGTTGGTTTCTTGGGCTTGCCTTAGGCTAGAGTCAGGAAAGTTGAGACAGGGGCGCCTAGCGCTCCGCACAGATTTGAACGCTGGAGAGGGAGGGCCTTATGGGGTCGGTTGTGAAGAAGCGCAGGAAGCGGATGTCGAAAAAGAAGCACCGCAAGATGCTGCGTAAAACCCGTCACCAGCGCAGAAACAAGAAATAGTTTCCTAGGTGTCTAACTCCCCGTTCACCATTGGTGGCGGGGAGTTTTGTTGCGCCCTCGACAACTTTCCAACGTCGCCACACAACCAGACCGAAACACACTGAGACATGCGCAAGTTGCCAGAAAGCCTCAGGTTTGGGCCTCTTCTTGGCAACTAGCGCATGTTTGGATGTTTCTTGTCAGCCGTTCAGGTGCTCATCCATGACCCGCCGCGCGGACGCAGTCACTTCCCGCCAGCGCGGATCCGTCATTCCTGCTTCAACTTGCCGCGCGAAACTGGCGACTTCAAAGTGCATGCTGTCGGCAGGTTCGGGTGCTTCCACGTCAAGCAAGACCACTTCCGGTTCCCCTCGCCGTTCGAGGACGATCCTGCTCGGCTGAGCCATGTTGTCGATGGTGAGCGATCCTTGTTCACCCACAATCACTGAGGGGACCGCCGACTGCGCAACCTTCGAATACACGACGTCTACCAGCATCCCCGGGTAGGACAGTTGGATGGAGCCGAGCGCCTCAAACCCATTCCCCAGCCGTACGGAGTCCCCACTCTGGGTTTCCGGCACCCCAAACCAGTCCAGTGCCGGCTCCAAACAGTAGACACCAATGTCCGCCAGAGCAGAGTTCCCCAAAGTGGGGTCAAACGCGTTCAAACGTTCGCCCGCCTTGTGTCGGTCGTACCTTGAGGAGTATTGCAGCATCTCTAGGTGCGCGTAGCGTAGCGTCCCCAGCCTAGGCAGCGCGTTTCGGATGAGTGCGTGTGCGGGCGCGTGAAGGTTGCGCGTCGCCTCCATCGCGACAACACCATTGGCGTCAGCGGCAGCGAAGAGCTGCTCTGTTTGGGCTGCGTTCTCTGTCATCGTTTTTTCGATGAGGACGTGCTTCCCCGCCTCCACCGCTTGCATCGCCTGCGGGAAGTGGGCGGCCGTGGGGCTGGCGACATAGACGGCGTCGACCTCGTCAACCATCTGCGCCAAGTCAGTGAACGCGTAGGGGAGAGCGTGGCGAGCCGCGAACCTTCGTCCTCGTTCTTCGCTCCTGGAATACACTGCGACGGGAGTGGCCAGCCCTCCCGTTTCAGCGCAGGCTTGAACGAACCAGTCGCTGATGAAGTTCGTGCCGATGATGCCGAAACGCAGCATGGTCCCTCCCCAGGGTCGCGTCGCCCGCCTGTTGGGCGGCGCGACTAGGTTAGCGGCAGTGCGCCTCAAGTTCAGGCGTTGAGGGCCACTTCTAGCGTCTCACCTACTGTGACGCGGTG
>CAYFUO010000016.1:0-25060 GCA_964346255.1 uncultured Actinomyces sp.
CCTGAGCACTGGGGGTCGCAACAGCGAGCACCAAGTCAGTGTCGGAAGCGTTGAAAGTCCCAGCGATGGACGCGGCAACGGACTGGTCCCCGTTGGCGTTCTGAATGTCGAAAGTCACTGGGATCCCAGCGTCCTCGAACGCAGCTTCGAACCCCTCAACGGCCGCGTCTAGGGACGGGTGACTCACCAGTTGGCTCACCCCGATTACGAACTCAACTTCGGTGTCGTCCGCCTGCGTTTCAGCGGCAGCCGACTGTTGCTCTTCGGATTCTTCCTTGGATTCGCTCTCGGCCCCACCGCAAGCGGACAGGGCTAGTGCCGCGCCCGCAGCCACGGCCACCAAAGACAGTGTCCTCTTCATAGTCTGCACCCTTCTAAGTTGTCGATTTTAGTGCCGATCCTTGTGCGCCCCGCGTGACGCTCCCTCCAGTGGCGAGCCTAAGCGGGGCCTATGACCTAGCGATCATACGGTCTAGCCGCAAGTCCCCCACTTTCCGGTCCAGTTTGTGGTCCCCAGGTCGCATTGGGGTCACTTCCTCCCACCCCCTCTTGCGTATTCCTTCCACTCAGGCTAGGTGGAGGCGGGCAGCGACTAAGCTTGGGGTGCGCCCGAGACGAAATGGGCGGGCGGGACCGACTAAGAGGAGAGCCTAGTGGCCGAAGCGAACCTGGAAGCAGCGAAAGAGAAGATGGTCGAAGCGGGTGTCGCTAGCGCGGCCATTGAAGTGTTCGCCCACTACTACGAACAGCTTGAGTCGGGGGCCACTGGTCTCATCCTCGAAGAGACGATCGAACCATACTTGGATCCCCCACTGCTCGCGGATCTCACTGTTGATGAGGAGCAGGCGAAAGAGGCATTCGCGAAAACGGCCATCATCAAGTTGAACGGTGGGCTGGGCACATCGATGGGGTTGGATGAGGCTAAGACGCTGCTGGAGGTGCGGGACGGTCTGAACTTCCTGGACATTACTGCCCGCCAGATCCTGTCGGCCCGCGAATCCTATGGTGCGCCCCTCCCCCTCATTTTCATGAACTCCTTCCGCACGGACGCGGACACTCTCGCTTACCTCGCTAAGTACCCGTCGCTGCCCGTCGATGGGCTTCCCCTCTCTTTCGTGCAAAACCAGGAACCCAAGTTGTTGGCGGAGGACCTGTCGGCGGTCACCTGGCCGAAGGACCCCTCTTTGGAGTGGTGCCCCCCGGGACACGGGGACCTGTACACGGCGCTCGACGCGTCCGGAGTTTTGGATGACCTGATCGCGGCAGGCTTCCGTTACGCCCAGGTTTCTAATGGGGACAACTTGGGGGCCCGCCCCAACGCGACGATCGCCGGCTGGTTCGCCTCTACCGGAGCCCCCTACGCTGCGGAGCTGTGCGTGCGGACCGCGAACGACCGGAAAGGCGGCCACCTCGCTATCCGCCGGTCTGACGGGCAACTGGTTTTGCGGGACACGGCCCAAACCGCTGACGAGCAAATGGACTTCTTCACGGACGAACACCGCCACCCCTACTTCCACACGAACAACCTGTGGTTCGACCTGCTCGCGTTGAGGGAGGCGTTGGATGAGAGGAACTCCGTCCTCGGGCTCCCCCTAATCAAGAACGAGAAGACCGTTGACCCCACAGATCCGACGTCACCGAAGGTCATTCAAGTGGAGTCGGCGATGGGAGCGGCGATTGAGGTGTTCGAGGGCGCGACAGCCATCTGTGTGGGTCGGGACCGGTTCCTGCCCGTGAAAACCACCAACGAACTGTTGTTGCTGCGCTCCGACGTTTACGACTTGGATGACGAGTGGGCGCTGGTCGCAACTGTCCCCAGCGCACCAGAAATCGTTCTCACCCCCGACTATTACAAGACGGTCGCAAAGTTCGATGAGCGCATCCCCGTTGCCCCGTCACTGCGGGACGCCACCTTGTTAAAGGTGGAGGGCGACTGGGTGTTCGCCCCCCAAGTCACTGTGGAAGGTGACGTGGTTTTGGGACCCGAGGGCGGCTTCGTTGAAGGTACCATCTAGCAGGGAGCGCGTTGGCTAGGTGGGACGCTTGGACCAGGCCTCTCGTGGGACCCGCACTAGCGGCGTTGCTTGCGGTCCGGTCCATCCCAGGTTGCGCTGGACCTCCCCCAAGTCAAATGAGTGGCCCCAGCCCTTCCGGTGCTCCCACCACCCAGCGGGACGCTGAGCAGGCTCCCCGGGAAACCCGCCGCGGGGAAGAAAGCAATGAAGAGGAGAACATTTTGTCCACAGGCGTAAGGGTTGAGCTGCCACAGCCGCGGGGAGCTCAAGAACTTCAAGTGTTGTTGAACGACAGGCACTCAGTGCGGTCCTACACGGACCAGCCGGTGTCCCTTGAGGACCTGTCGGTCCTGTTGTGGGCCGCCTACGGGCACCGTTCGGATGGTGGCCGCACGGCCCCCTCCGCGGGTGGGGTCTACCCTGGCGCACTCTACGCGTGCATCACTGACGTTTCAGGTTTGGCGCCCGGCATTTACCGCTGGGACCCGGAGGAAAACGCTTTGACCCTGCTTGTCGCCGGCCACCAACGCAACGCAGTGCAAGAAGCCAGTTTGGGGCAAGCCGCCATTGGTGAGGCTCCCCTAACCCGCTTTTTCGCGGCGGACCCTGAACGTCTCGCCTACAAGTACGGTGAGCGATCCACCCGCTACGCCCTGCTTGAGGCGGGCCACGTCGCCCAAAACATCCTGCTCGCAGCGACAGCCTTAGGGTTGGGGGCTGTCCCCATGGGCGCCTTCGATGCGGCAGAACTGGGTGAGCGCCTGTCACTGCGTGAGGGTGAAGAGGTCTTCTACGTGATCCCTGTCGGACACCCAGCACCCTAGGGGCACCGATGACGAAGATAGTTGCTGTGCGGGGAGACATAACCCGCCAAAATGTTGATGCCATTGTGAACGCGGCGAACAACCGGATGCGCGGCGGCGGCGGGGTTGACGGTGCCATCCACGCTGCCGGTGGCCCCCAAATATTGGAAGAGTGCATCGCCCACTTCCCACGCGGCCTACCCACCGGGCACGCCGGCCCCACCGGTGCGGGAAACATGCCCGCACGGTGGGTGATCCACACTGTTGGCCCCAACTATGCGGCGGGCCAAACCGACCGGAGCCTCCTCACGTCCTGCTACGCGAACTCCTTGCAGGTGGCAGACGAGTTGGGGGCGAAGACCATGGCTTTCCCTCTGATAAGCGCGGGAATCTACGGGTGGCCCAAACAGGACGCTATAGACGCCGCAATCGAAACCATTAGGGACGCACCCACTGGCGTTGAAGAGGTGCGAATCGTCGCATTTGATGAGGGCACTTTCCGCCAAGTGCAAGAAACCCTAGACGACCTGAGCAGCCAAGGCTGACCGAAGGCGAAACGAGAGGATAAGCAACGTGACAGGCGAGGACAAGATAGAGATCACGGACGCGGACCTGAAACATTTGTCGCGGGCCGTGGACCTAGCAGAAGAAGCGTTAGAGGCGGGGGACGCTCCCTTCGGGTCAGTGCTAGTGGGTGAGAACGGTGAAGTCCTCTTCGAAGATCACAACCACGTCGCTGGAGGGGACGCGACCCGGCACCCCGAGTTTGAGATAGCGCGGTGGGCGGCAAAAAACTTGCCCCCCGAAAGTCGAATACAGGCGACCGTCTGCACGTCTGGGGAACACTGCCCGATGTGCGCTGCCGCCCACGGCTTCGTCGGCCTGGGGCGCGTCGTCTACGCCACTTCCAGTGCCCAACTGACCTCGTGGAGGGAAGAACTTGGCCTCCCCCGAGGACCTGTCGCACCTCTACCCATCGAGTCGGTGGCGCTAGACGTTTTTGTTCAGGGCCCCGTCGAAACTTTCGAACAAAGAGTGAAAAACTTGCAGCAGAAGTACTGGCTAAAGCAGCGGTAGAGCAGACTGTACGCACCAACCAAAGTTTGTGAGGCTACCTAACTAAGTGCGCATGTTATCGACCCGGCAGGCGCCGCCCCACCAACGGGTGAGGAAACCAATCGTAGGGTCGGGAAACGTCACAGAGGCATCATGAACACTGGGAACGACTGGACGAAACCAAAAACCACTGCAGTTGTGCTGGCTGCGGGCGCTGACGAGCGCTCCAGGGCCCTCCTCAAGTCGGAACTGTCAGATAGTACTGTGGCCGAGCAGGCCCTCTCCACACTCCGCAAAGTGCTGGACCCCCAGGACATCATCGTGGTGGTCGCACCCGGGGACGAGGAGATGCGAGATCTCCTGGGCGAGGACCTGACCTACGTGGTTCAAGACGAGCCTTTGGGTACCGGTCACGCGGTCACCGCGGCACGCGACGCGATCCCTGAAGACACCCAGCAACTGTTGGTCACCTACGCTGACACTCCCCTGCTCAGGGCCTCCTCACTGCGTGGCCTTCTGAACCGGCATGCGCTCATGGGCGGGGACTTTTCTTTGCTGACCGCCGTGGTTGACCAGCCTCTCCCCTACGGGAGGGTCGAACGTGGAGCGGATTCTCGGGTGGCGGCGATAGTTGAACCGGAGGATTTGGACGAGGGCGAAGCCGAGATCCGCGAAATCAACGTCGGCTCCTACGTGGCTTCCCCGAAGGCTCTCCTCCACGAAATCGATGACCTCGCTGAACGCGGTGAATACCGTTTGACGGAGGTGGCACGACAGTTCATCGATAAGGGTTCGAAGATCGTCACCTACCAGATTTACGACACGGACGAAGTGCAGGGCATCAACACCCCTGAAGCCCTCCAACAGGCTGCGGACATCGTGTTGAAGAGACTGTTCACCCCGAAAAAGAACACTGACACGACCATCAAGTTCGGCACCGGTGGGTGGCGCGCCGTGATCGGTGAAGGCTACACGCTAGCGAACCTGCGCCGCCTCTCCCAAGCGATCGCTAATGAGGCGACCCGGCAAGGCATCGCCAGCCAAGGGGTGGTGATCGGTGGTGACCGCCGGTTCCTATCTAGGGAGTCCGCGGAGGCCGCCGCTGAAGTGTTCGCCGGAAACAACATTCCCGTGCGACTGCTCCCAGAAGATGTCCCCACCCCCCTCGTGACGTTCGCTGCCCCTCACACCGAATCCGCCTACGGGATCATCATCACCTCCAGCCACAACCCACCCAACTGGAATGGTGTGAAGGTTTTCCGCGCGGACGGCTCTTTACCTCTCGACGATGAGACCGACCGCTACCAGGAGGAGGCGAACGCTCTGGACATTGAGGACGTCATCGCCCTCGACCTCGATTTGGCTCGCAAAGCGGGGATCGTCGACGAAACTCCCCTCACGGACGAGTACATCGACGCGATCGAAGACATTGTTGACGTGGAGAAAGTTAAAGGCTCCGACCTGCGGGTGGTCGTAGACCCCATGTATGGGACCAGCCAACTGACCCTGGGCACTATCCTCTCCGACATGCGTGTGCAGGCGGAGTTCATCCACGCCTCCCACAACCCACTGTTCGGTGGAATCGCCCCCGCGCCCGACTCGCAGCGGCTTTCCTCCCTCAAACACATTATTGAAAATGGGCAGGGCAAATACGACCTGGGCATGGCCACTGACGGCGACTCCGACCGGATCGGCATTGTTGACGAGCATGGGAACTACGTTTCCACCAACGAATTGCTGCTACTTCTCTACTGGTACTTGCATGAGGTTCGTGGCGAGAAAGGTGGCGTGGTGAGGAACATTGCGACCACCCACATGCTGGATCGCCTCGCAGACCACTTCGGCGAGCAGTCACTGGAATGCAAAGTGGGGTTCAAACACGTCACCGCGGGAATGCAAGAAATCGACGCGGTCTTAGGTGGGGAGTCCTCTGGGGGCCTCACGATCCGCGGATGGATCCTCGGGAAAGACGGTATCTTCGCCTGCGCCCTCGTCTCCGAAATGCTCGCCACCACAGGCAAACGCATCTCGGAACTGCTGGAGGACATTTACGAGGTGACAGGGCGCCTCTACCAGGTTGAAGACAGTGTCCCCGCCACCCCAGAAATGCGTGTTGAAGTGCCGCGCCGCCTAGAAGAACGTCCCCTGACCTCCGTTGGACCGTACAAGGTGGTCGAATCTAGCAACCTAGACGGAACCAAAATAGTGTTGGAAGACGGAAGTTGGGCGCTCCTCCGCTTTTCCGGAACCGAGCCCTTGCTCAGGTTGGTCGCAGAAGCAGACTCGGAAGAGAAGGCTGAAGAGATCCTTCACTGGCTGCGCGGCTTCGTCACCGCCTAACCCCAAGTCACGCCTCTCACCCCACAGGAAGCAGACGCCCAATGCAATACGGACACTTCGACACCCAAGCGGATGAGTACGTGGTGACCCGGCCGGACGTACCGGTCTCTTGGACGAACTACCTGGGTAACAAGGACTTCGCTTCGGTCATCTCCCACACGGGTGGGGGTTACTCGTACTACAAGTCGCCAGAATACGGGCGGGTCACCCGGTTTCGACAAAACGGGGTTCCCGCCGACCACCCCGGCAAGTTCGTGTACATCCGCGACAATGCGGACGGGGATTTCTGGTCCATCTCTTGGCAACCGGTGGGTAAACCATTCCAAACGACAAGAGACGGGGAGGGCGCCGCCACTTACACTGCTGCTCACGGCCTCGGATACACGCGGTTTGAAGCGACCTACCGTGGCATCAGGGCGAAACAGACCGTGTTCATCCCGGTCGATGAGGACGTTGAACTGTGGGACGTGGAAATCACCAACACGAACTCCGAACCCGTCGACTTGACGACGGCCTCGTACGTGGAGTTCTCCTTCCACACGGTGAACATTGACAACCAGAACCTGCAGATGTCGCTCTACGCATCGGGGTCCAGCTATGAGGACGGGGTGATCGAATACGACTTCCACTATGAACCGTGGACGTACCATTACTTCGCTTCTTCACAGGCACCTTCCTCTTACGACAGTCTCCGAGACCAGTTCATTGGTCCCTACAGAACTGAGAGGAACCCGATCGCGGTTGAGCGTGGGGCTGGTTCCAACGACAGTGGGACCACTCAGAACCACTGTGGCTCCCTCTTCCACGACGTCACGCTAGAACCCGGTGAAACCCACCGGATCACGTACATGATGGGCTACGGGCCCCGCGAGGTCGCGCGCCAAGTCCAAGCGAAATACTCCAAGCCGGGCGCCACGCAGCAAGCGTTCGCGGACCTTCGCTCCTACTGGCGCAAGAAACAAGACAAACTCCAGATCCGCACGCCAAACGAGGGCATGAACACCCTCATCAACAGTTGGACCCTCCTTCAAGCTGAGACAACCGTCGTGTGGTCTAGGTTCGCGTCTTTCGTGGAGGTGGGTGGTCGCCACGGCCTCGGACACAGGGACACAGCGCAAGATGCGATGAGCGTCATCCACTCCAATCCCACGAAGTCGCGTCAGAGGATAGTGGAGCTTCTACGCGCCCAAGTGTCCTCCGGCTACGGCCTCCACCTTTTTGACCCCGCAGTGTTCGACCCGGACGCCAAGAAACTTCCTGACATCCCCTCCCCCACGATTGTTCCCACCCCATCAACGGAAGACCTGATCCACGGGCTGGAAGACACGTGTTCTGACGACCACCTGTGGCTGGTCCCAACCGTCGTCGAATACGTTAAGGAAACCGGTGACGTCGCCTTCCTCAGCGAGGTCATCCCGTTTGCGGATGGGGCCGACGCGACAGTTCTCAACCACCTCAAAGCCGCACTCGACTTCTCAGCGAACCAGGTTGGGCCAAACGGGGTGGCGCTCGGCCTGCGCGCTGACTGGAACGACGGCATCAACTTGGGTGGTGGGGAAAGTGCGCTTGTCACCTTCTTGCACGCGTGGGCGATCCGCGCCTACCTGGAACTAGCTGAAGAGCTCCATTTGGACGAGGACGTCGAAAAGTATCAGCGCGAACTGGCCCGCATCGAACGGGTCTCCAACGAGTTGCTTTGGGATGGAGACTGGTGGGTGCGGGGCTTCACTAAAGACGGGGTGAAAATAGGGTCGAATGAGGCGCCGGAGGGCAAGATTTTCCTGGAGCATCAGGCGTGGCCCGTCATCGCTGGGATCACCACCAGTGAGCGGGGCCGAAAGTCGATGGACAGTGTCCGGGAACTCTTAGGATCCGAATATGGTTCTCACCTGAACTGGCCGGCCTTCACCAAAGTTGATGACTCTGTCGGGTTCCTGACACGCGTCTACCCGGGCATCAAAGAGAACGCAGCGATCTTCTCTCACCCGAATGCTTGGCCCATCATCGCTGAAGCCCTGTTGGGGCGAGGGGATGAGGCCGTGGCCTTCTACGAGTCGATCAGCCCCTACAACCAGAACGACAACATTGAGGTTCGGAAAGCCGAACCCTACGCTTACGTCCAGTTCATTTACGGGCGGGACCACGACTGGTTCGGCCTCGCGCAAAACCCGTGGCTGACGGGGACAGCAGGGTGGATGTACACGGCGGTAACCAAATACATTCTGGGCATCAGACCGGGGATGACGGGCTTGACCATTGACCCTTCGATCCCCCGAAAGTGGGACGGGTTCGAGGCGCGCCGCCAGTGGAGGGACGCCGTGTACAACATTGAGGTGCGGAACCCGGACCACGTCTCCCACGGGGTCGCCTCCGTTCTTGTTGATGGGACAGAAATAGGGGCGGGCCGGCCGGTGCCGATCGCCCCGCCCGGCAGCGAAGTTTCGGTCATAGTCACCTTGGGTTAGCCACACCCGGGCCTTGGAACTTCGATAGGAAACACCGGACGAGCAGGCAACCCCGCACCTTTGTAGTGTGTAGACACTTCCCGGGCGAAAGCTTTGCCTTTCACCACTCCACGGGCAAGATGGGACCATGGACCTAAGGCTTTCGGCGGCTTTCCAAAGTGCTCCGCGCGCCTTTTTCCTGCCGGCAGATCAGAAGCGGTTCGCGCAGGTGGACGCGCCTCTACCGATCGGTTTCGGGGTCACCAACTCTCAGCCCACAACAGTTGCCAACATGCTGTCCCTCCTGGAAGTGCGTGGCGGTCAGAAGGTGCTGGACGTCGGCTCCGGGTCAGGTTGGACTAGTGCCCTACTTTCTGAACTGGTCGGGCAGGAGGGGGAAGTGCTGGCCGTGGAGAGAGTCCCCGAACTGGTCACTAGGTCTAGTCAGATCCTTGAGGATTGGTCGAACGTTCGAGTGTTCGAAGCAACACCGGGTGTCTTTGGTCTTCCTGACCAGGGGCCTTTCGACAGGATCTTGGTGTCGGCCATGGCGGAAGAGTTGCCTGGTGGCCTAGTTGATCAGCTGGCACCTGGGGGGCTCATGGTGATCCCCGTGGCGAGCCGCATGCTGAGAGTCGAGAAGAAGTCCTCCGGCCAGGTGTCAGTCACCAGCCATGGGCTCTACAGTTTCGTTCCCCTGCTGCCTTGAAAGCTCAGGGGCTCACCCTAAGGCCACCCAGGTGGCCTCTAACAGTGAAAATGAGGAAGGACTAACAAGATGGCTGAAGAAGTAATGGAAGAAGTAGGTTTCGGTGAGGGAGATTTCCCTGAGCTGGAACCCTACGTAGAAAGGCCCGTGGAAGGCCGCTTTGAAGGACAAACCGTGGTCGTGACTGGTGCGGGCTCCGGCATTGGCCGCGCGACCGCCCTGCGCGTCGCGAAAGAAGGTGCGCGCGTGGTCGCAGCGGACTTCAACGAGGACGCCCTGAAAGCCCTAGTGGACGAGCACCCCGATTTGGACATTGTGACGGTGCGCGCCGACATCACCAGCCAGGAAGACGTGAACCTAGTTGCGGACGCGTGTGATGGTGTCTGTCACGGACTGGCTAACGTCGCGGGCATCATGGACAAGTTCTGCCCCATCGGTGAGGTCAGTGACGAACTGTGGGACAAGGTGTTCGCCGTGAACGTGGGTGGCACCATGAAGATGACGAAGGCCATCCTGCCCATGATGCTCGGTCAGGGGAAAGGCAACATTGTGAACGTCGCTTCCCTAGCTGGGATCACGGGTGCTGCCGCTGGCGCGGCCTACACCGCATCCAAGTGGGCCGTGGTGGGGATGACGAAGAACACTGCTCACATGTACGCCCCCTACCACATTCGCGTCAACGCTGTCGCTCCCGGCGGAGTGAAGACCAACATCGGCGCAGAGTTCGGT
Organism: uncultured Actinomyces sp.; assembly: GCA_964346255.1. Lineage (GTDB taxonomy): Bacteria > Actinomycetota > Actinomycetes > Actinomycetales > Actinomycetaceae > Scrofimicrobium. Next base: position 10,097 of record CAYFUO010000016.1, read on the forward strand.
TCGGAGTTGGCGCTCCACAGGATCGCGCCCCGAATGCAGGTCAACGCGGCCCGCTTAGCGGAGCCCGAGGAACTCGCCGCTTCGATCTCCTACCTGCTGTCCCCCGACTCCCCCAACATCACGGGAGCGGTCCTCACCTCTGACGGTGGATGGTCCGCCGCCTAAAGTCAACGCTTGCGCTGAGCAGCAACTCACCTATAGGGGAGGGCCATCTGCCGATCTGGCGGGTGGCCCTCACATTTTGGGCATCCCGCCTTGTCACCGCACCTTGGCACGTACCATCTACACGCGTGGCGCATCGACGCTGCGCCAGAAAGCAAAGATGGGAAGGCCCAAGGAACCACATGACTAAACAACGTATAGAGGAAGATCTGCTTGGGAAGCTGGAGGTCCCCGCGGACGCCTACTACGGGATCCACACCCAACGAGCAATCGACAACTTCCCAATGTCCGGCCACACCCTCAACGAGTACCCCAACTTCATTAAGGGCATGGTCCAAGTGAAGAAGGCGGAAGCACTCGCCAACCGTGAAGAGCGGGTCCTGCCCGAAAACGTCGCAGCCGCGATCGTGGAGGCGTGCGACCTGATAGTGGATGATGACGTCGCCATCGATCAGTTCCCGCTAGACGTTTTCCAGGGGGGTGCGGGTACCTCAGTGAACATGAACACCAATGAGGTGGTCGCCAACGTCGCCCTCGAAACCATGGGGAAACCGAAGGGCGATTACGACGTGATCCACCCGAACGATGACGTGAACAAGTCGCAGTCAACGAATGACGCGTTCCCCACCGGCCTGCGGATAGGAACTTACCGTATGGTGCGGGAGATGATCGAAGAGATCGCGCTGTTAGCGGACGCGTTCGACAAGGTCGCCTCCAAGTACGAGGACGCCCTGAAAATGGGTCGCACGCAACTGCAGGACGCGGTACCCATGTCGGTGGGGCAAGAATTCCATGCGTTCGCGTTCACGATCCGCCAAGAAATCGGCAGGCTACAGGAAACTGCGAACCTGCTTCTCACAGTGAACTTGGGTGGAACGGCGATTGGGACTGAGGTCAACACCCCTGACGATTTCCAACCCGTGGTTATCCGGTCTCTTGCGGAAGTGACGGGGCTGCCAATAAAGGGGGCGGAAGACCTGATCGCCGCGACCCCCGACACCTCCGACTTCGTGTCGATGCACTCCGCCTTGAAGAGGACTGCGACGAAACTGTCGAAAATCAGTAGCGACCTGCGGCTCCTCTCTTCGGGTCCCCGAGCCGGTTTCAACGAAATCGACCTGACAGAGATGGCTGCGGGCTCTTCGATCATGCCCGCGAAAGTGAACCCGGTGATTCCCGAAGTGGTCAACCAGGTTTGCTACAAGGTGATGGGCAACGACGTGACGGTCACGATCGCCTCCGAGTCAGCCCAACTGCAGTTGAACGCCATGGAACCGGTGATCGGCGAGTGCCTCTTCCAGTCGATCCACCTGTTGGAGCGGGCCGCGAAGGTCCTACGTGAACGGTGCGTTGACGGGATCACCGTGAACGTTGAGCGCGCCCGGAACGAGGTTGAGAACTCTATCGGCCTCGTCACCTACCTCAACGACATTGTCGGCCATGAGGAAGGCGACTCCATTGGAAAGGAATGCGCTGAGACTGGTAAAACCGTTCGTGAAGTGGTGCTGGAACGCGGGCTCTTGACCTCGGAACAGTTGGACAAGATTTTCTCTGCCGACAACCTGCTGTACCCGAAGTATGTGGGTGCCCACTACGCATGACCGGTAGGATTCGAAGCATGAAAGCAGTGATACTTGCCCGCGGGCTTGGCACCCGCATGCGTAAACAGGACCCGACCGCGACCCTCTCCGAAGAGCAGAAACAGGCCGCGGACGCGGGTGTGAAAGCGATGATCTCCGTCGGCCGGCCGTTCTTGGACCACGTGATTTCCGAGATGGCTGATGCTGGTTTCACCGACATTTGCTTGGTGATTGGCCCCGAACACGATGTCATCAAGGACTACTACGACAACGTGGAGAAAGAACGGGTGAAGATCTCCTACGCAGTGCAGGTGGAGCCGCTTGGGACAGCCGACGCTGTCGCCTCCGCGGAAGAGTTCGCGGGGGATGACCGCGTCCTAGTCGTCAACTCTGACAACTTCTACCCGGCGGCCGCTTTGAAAGCGTTGGCGGCTGAGCCGGGCAGCGCCGCTGTTGGTTTCGATAGGGCCGCAATGGTCGCGAAGTCGAACATCCCCGAAGACCGGATCGCGGCGTTTGCGCTGCTCGACGTGGGACCCGACGGGGTGCTTTTGGACGTTCTGGAAAAGCCTTCACCGGAACTGGTGAAAGAAAAGGGTGACGACGCACCTATCTCCATGAACTGTTGGCTGATGGGCCCAACCATCTTCGAAGCGACCCGCCAAATCGAGTTGTCCCCCCGCGGGGAACTGGAGTTGACTGAGGCGGTCCGCAAGGCGATTGAGCTCGGAGACCAATACACGGTCGTCGGCGTTGAAGAGGGTGTGCTCGACATGTCCAGCCAGGGCGACATAGAGGACGTCGCGGAAGCTTTGGAAGGTCACTCAGTCCAACTGTGAGTGGGGAAAACCAGAGTATCTCTTGGTACGTGCCGGGGCGCCTAGAAGTCTTAGGCACGCACACTGATTATGCGGGCGGCTCATCACTTTTGGCTGCGATGAACAGGGGTGTCACCGCCACGTTGGCGGACGCTGACGAAGGCATTTGGGTCACTTCGTCGTCCGCACCGGGAACGGTGAGGGCCGACGGAGAAACCCCCCTGGGGAGGGGGCACTGGGGCAACTATTCTCGAACCGTTGTTCGCCGACTCCAAGACAATTTCGGGTCCCTCCGCCCCGCTCACATCACCGTCGACTCCACGCTGCCCCTAGCCTCCGGAATGTCTTCCTCTTCAGCGCTGATGGTTGCTCTGGCCCTCTGCCTGGCTGACCATAATGGCCTGTGGGACCATCCTGCGTGGAAAGAGAACATCCGCAGCGACGTCGACTTAGCGACGTACCTGTCGACCGTGGAAAACGGGATGACGTTCGGTTCCCTAAAGGGAAGTGCGGGCGTCGGCACGTTCGGGGGTTCCGAGGACCATACGGCGATGATCGCGTGCGAGGACGGGTCACTCAGCGAGTTCTCCTTCTGCCCCACCACGCTGGTCCGTTCCGTGCCCATGCCGGACGACTGGGTTTTCGTGGTCGCAGTCTCGGGGGTCTTGGCGGAGAAGACTGGGGACGCGTTGGAAGCGTATAACGCGGCCTCCGCGAACGCGCGGGCACTAGTTGAGGTCTGGAACGAGGACGCGGGTGAGACCCACGAACACTTGTCCGAGGTCTTAGCTGTTTCCTCCAACGTGGCTAGGCTGCGAGAGCTCGCGGAAAAACGCGGTTTGAGCGACAGGTTGAACGCGTTCCTGACCGAGTCTCAGGTGCTGATTCCCGCCGCGCTAGCCGCCCTTGAGAGGGGCGACTTGGCTGCGTTCGGGCAGGCAGCCAACCTGTCTCACGCAAACGCCAGAGATGTTTTAGGCAACCAGTTGCCGGCTACCAACTTCCTGCAGGAAAGCGCCCTGTCGTGCGGTGCAGCGGGAGCAACCAGTTTCGGGGCGGGCTTCGGGGGGTCGGTGTGGGCGGTCGTGACTAGGGAGGACGCTGAGGACTTCACGGCAAGGTGGGAGGAAACCTACGCTGAAGCGTTCCCAGAGGAAGCCTCTAGAGCGTCGTTCATCATCGCTAGGCCCGGTCCCCCAGCGCACAGGCTCTGAAGTTTCCACATACGCTTTTGTGGGGGTGACACCTTTTTCAAGGTTTCACCCCCACAAGTTTCTCTTCTCTGCCGCGTTCCGGCCTCTTGGGCGGAGCGGCTACTCTTGTTCTTCCCCTAGTTTTTCTGGGAGGAAACCTTGGTAGGAGGGGAGGTCGAGCACGCCCGTCCCTGAAACCCCAACGACGATGACTTCCTCTTTATCCTTGCCTTCGCCTTTCAGGTAGTTGATGGCTGCGGCGAGAGCATGATTGGACTCGGGTGCGGGCACCAGACCCTCAGTGCGGGCAACTTGGATTCCAGCTTCGAACGCGTTGTCCTGTTCTATGGCCACTCCGTCGATGAGGCCGAGGCTGTAAACGTAGGACACTAGGGGCGCCATCCCGTGGTACCGGAGTCCCCCACTGTGAATGGGGTCGGGCACGAAGTCTTGGCCGAGAGTGTACATCTTGAGCAGTGGGGTGAGACCCGAGAAGTCCCCGAAGTCGTAGCGGTACTCGCCCTGAGTCAGGGACGGGCTGGCGACCGGTTCAGCCGCGACAATCCGAGTGTCGGACGTCCCCTCCAGCACGTGGCGGAGAAACGGGAACGCGATGCCAGCCAGGTTCGACCCTCCCCCGGCGCAAGCGAACACCACGTCCGCGCCTTCCTCACCCGCTTCCTCCAGTTGAGCGATGGTTTCCTGCCCGATGACTGTCTGGTGGAGTGCAACGTGGTTCAGTACGGAGCCGAGGGCGTAGCGCGCGTCGGGGTCTTCCATCGCAACCTCAACAGCCTCAGACACAGCCATGCCCAACGAACCCGTGGTGTCTGGCTGCTCTTGGAGGATTTGTCTGCCCGCTTCCGTGAGAGTTGATGGGCTCGAATGGCAGGTGCCCCCGTACAGTTCCATCTGGTAGCGCCGGTAAGGCTTCGTGTCGTAGGAGGAGCGCACTTGCCATATTTCCACGTCGAGGTCGAAGAGTGCGCCACCGAGCGCGAGAGACGCGCCCCATTGACCCGCTCCGGTTTCGGTGGTGAGTTTCTTTACACCGTCAAGTTTGTTGTAGTAGGCCTGAGGGATCGCGGTGTTGGGTTTGTGGGAGCCTACTGGGGAGCCGCCCTCGAACTTGAAGTAGATGCGGGATTTTGTCCCGAGGGCTTTCTCTAAACGTTTCGCCCGAATGAGTGGGGTGGTCCGCCACGACGCGTAGGCCTCCCGGATTTCTTCGGGTATTTCAATGAACCGTTCGGTGGAGAGCTCTTGTCTTGCCAATTCTGAGGCGAAGAGGGCGGATAGTTCCTCTTCAGTGATGGGCTCCCGTGTTGCTGGGTTGAGGTGAGGGGGTGGGGGCTCTGGTAGGTCCGCCACAATGTTGTACCAGTGAGTGGGAGCATGGGAGTCAACTGCCGCCGGAACTTCTTCCGGCCGGTCCTTCACTTTTTCGCTACTGTTCATGGCATCACCTTGCTTCCGATTCATGCTGGAAGGGTACCTCAGCTGCTGGTAGCCGGCTCGTTGAAGTTCAAGATGTGCGGCCCCCTCTAGTCTGCGGAGCTGTTTCCCTCTAAGCTTTCCACCTCGCGGAGCTGTCGTTCGACTGCGCGCGTCCGCCTACCAGCCTCCTGAACCGTGTTCTGCGCGGTTTTCAGCTGCCGGTCCAGTTTTGCCCACACTTCCCCATACTTTTCGAATTCTGTTTTCGCCGCCGCTAGGACGCCCCACACCTCCGACGTTCTCTGCTCAATGGCTAGCGTTTTGAAGCCCATGTGCAGACTGGAAAGCAGAGAAGCAAAGGTGGTGGGACCCGCGACCACCACGCTAAACTCGCGTTGCACCTGGTTGGCGAAACCTGGGATACGTATAGCCTCAGCGAACAGTCCCTCAGTTGGCAGGTACATGATCGCAAAGTCGGTGGTGTGCGGAGGGTAAACATACTTTTGGGCGATGGTCTGCGCTTGGATGCGCAGTGCTCTTTCAAGTTCGGCAGCGGCACGTTCGGCTCCCGCGCTCTCACCGCTCTCTTGAGCATCCAAGAGACGCTCGTAGGGTTCTAGAGGAAATTTGGAATCGATGGGCAGCAGGACTGGCGCGTCATCCTCGCGTCCAGGCAGCTTCACCGCGTACTCCACTCTCTGGGACGTGCCGGGACGAACTGCCACGTTCTCCTCATATTGGCCTGGCGCCAGAACGTCTTCTATCTGGCGCCTCAACTGGACTTCACCCCATGTGCCCCGATTCTTGACGTTGGTCAACACTTTCTTGAGGCCACCCACGTCAGTGGCGAGGGTTTGCATCTCACCTAGCCCACGTTGCACCATCTCCAGTTGGTCGGAAACCAACTTGAAGGACTCTCCCAACCTCTTCTCGAGGGTTCCCTGCAGTTTCTCTTCCACCGTCATCCGCATCTGGTCCAACTGGCGTTCGTTGGTGGCGCGAATCTTGTCTAGTTCCGCAGTGTTGGCCACCCGCAAGACGTTGAGGCCCTCAAGCAATGAGCGGTCGAGGTCCCCAACTTTCTCCTCTACCCTCCCGAGCCTGTCGGCGACCAACATTTGCAGCTCGCTGCGCGCAACCGCGTCCAGCCGCGCTGCCTCAACAAGACGAGCCGACTGGTCGGCCTTCACTGTCTCAATTTGTTTCGCTACCCCATCGGCGATCAAGGACAGCTCCCTGCTAGTCGGGTAGTCGCCGGCGAGACCTTCACTTGGAGGGGTCCGCCAACGGAGGTCAGATCCCCTAGGGCGCCCGAAGTAGGGCCTCACGACCACCCAAAGCGTGAGAGCCAAAATAACTGCCAGTAAGGAGAGTTCCAGCCAATTTTCGTTAACCACTGTCCAACCTCCACGTCTGTTTTCACCCCGCGCGGGACGAGTCTCAAGTAAGAACCATGCTAAGGACCCCCACCGACATACTGCGCATCCAACGGGCGGACACCGTCATGGAAGCGTCAGAGGGCTCCACGTTGCCAGAAATTGTCCGTTTGCACGGCGTGTCGGACCGCTTAAATGGGCGCGCGGCGCCAGCTCAACATAGACTTGGGTGACCGATGCCATTGTTTGTTTCGAGAGGAGAAACCAAATGAAGGAACAGGACGCCAAGGATCGCTTGGACGAATCAGTAGCCATGAAGCACTACTGGGAAGAACTGAAGGCTAAAGTTGCCGCCGGTGACCCAGCAGCAATCGCCAAGCTGGATGAAATCCGCGAGGCAGCTTCCAAGGGTTCCAAAGAAGGCTGGGCCAAGAAAAAGGCTGAGGAAGGCAAATAAGCCTACCCGGTAACTTGTACCAACCAAGTGGCTCACCGCGCCTACCAGCGCTAGCCACTTGAAACCTCGGGACCACCCCACCAAGGGGTGGTCCCGAGGTTGTTTCATAGGAGTCGCCCACTGAATCTCACCCGCCAATGTGGACTGGGCTCCCCTCATCCGTCTCTTCGCACCCACTCCAAGGTGTCTCGCAAAGTCTTGCGGAACGGTCGAGCCCGGTATCCCAGCTCCTCGCGCGCTCGCCTCGAACTGAAGAGGCCCGGCTCACCTAGGACCTTCAAGGAGTAGGCGGTCATGGTGGGAGCGACGCCCCTGAGGGCGGAGATGCGCTCGGCCGTGGGCGCCACCGCGCGTGCGGCCCACAGTGGCAGCGCCGGCGGCGTCGGGCGTCCCACTGCATTAGCGACTGCCCCAACTGTTCTCTTCACCGTCACGTACTGTTCTGACAAGACGCACGTCCTACCGTTCGTTCCGATCTCCGCTGCACGGATGATTCCCGCAGCGACGTCTCGGACGTCCACAAAGTCATAGCCGCCCTCTACGGACATGGGGAGCGCCCCCGATGCTGTGTCACGCACCATGCGCGTCAGGTGGGTGTCGGCGAAATCGTGCGGACCGAGCAACCCCGTTGGGAAAACCACGACTCTCCACAGGTCTGTCGCCGCGAGGACTAGCGCGGTCGCCTCAGCCTTGGTTCGCGAATAGGCTCCATCAAGCTGTTCGGGGTTGAAGTCGCTGGCAGCATCTAGTTCGACTGCGGTTCCTTCCACCACGGGTAGGGCGTGCACGGAGGAAACGTAAACCAGCTTCGCCACCCCCTGCTCTCGGCGCGCGGCAAGCACGTTCTTCACGCCCGTAACGTTCACGTCGTAAATCTCGGCTGACACTTCGCCCGCGATTGAGACGATCCCCGCGCAGTGGACCACCCACACCTCAGAGCTGGGGGCTGAGAAGGCCGCGTTCACAGAATCGAGGTTGCGCACGTCCATCTGTACCACCTCGACATCTAAGCCTTCCAAGGCTGGGGGAACGTGGTCTTCGAACACCGCCGCGCGCACGTGTCTCCCACGGCTCAGCAGCTGTCGCACCACGTTGTTACCGAGGAATCCCCCTGCGCCCGTCACCACCCACAGGGGTCCAGGCTCATGCGCGTCCTCGCCAAGACTTGAGCCATCACCGTTGGTTCGTGGCGAATCCCCGCCGCTGTGTCCTTTGTCTGCCCTGTCTCCTTCGCTAATCACTTCTGTTACCCCCGGCCGCAAGCACCCGCCCTTCGAATGCCGCGGGCCTTCTTATTGTCTCTCTCCTCCGGCCAAAACGCCGTCTGTCCCGCCAGAGAACGGGCACCAGACGTGATCAGAGATGGCCCGACAGACTTGGTTGGAGGCGTAGCAGACGTATTCTTGGTCCTCGGTGTGGCGAGCGCAAAGACCTCTGCACTTTGCGATGCGCTCGTTGAACCTAGACTCCTCGAACCCAATAAGACCTGCCCCTGCCAGCAGGCAAGCGCCGAGTGCGCTTGCCTGCCCTGGCTAGAAGGGGTGGAAACCCTGCTTGTTGAAGAACGCGCCGTGGCCGGAGCGAACCGACCAGACGGTGAGCCCGGATTGCTCCGACGCGAGGACAAAATCCTTCCAGTAGTAGACGTTCCCATACTGCATTGTCTCCACGGAGGGCAGTTCAAAGGGAACACCCCCGGATTGTCCTAGTTCCGCCGGACCACCGTTCGCCAGCGAGTGCACCACTGTCTTCCCGTCGGTCATGGGGTCATAGTTAGGCATCATTGAAGAATCCCAACTGTTCACTGCGCACTGTAAGACGCCGTCGACGCCCCCGGGGCTACCTATGTAGCAGCGGATATTCCCAGATGGGGTGTCTGCTATCGCCCAGGACTCATCGTGCGTAGTGATTTCTTGGGCGTCAGCGGGCAGCCCCCGTCCAGCACACGGGTACGCTCCCTCCGTGGGCGGCTCACACCTCTCGGTCTGTTCCTCTTCTTCTTCAACCTTTTCTTCTTCCCTCTCTTCGAGGACGTCCACCTCCGCGGGGACAGTCCCTAGTTCTTCCTCCAGAGCTTCCACCGCGCTGGTGGCCTCTTCAGCTTGGGTGCGCAACGTTTGGGTGCCCTCTTCAAGGTCTTTTAGGGCTGCGGCAGTCTTTTTCGACTTTGGGACCGCGGCCGCATCGTAGGTGACGGTGATGCCCGCCTGGGTCTCGGCAGAGTCCGAACCCCCTTGGTCTTGTGTTTCCACGATGAAGTAGGGACTGTTCAACCACTCTTCCACCGTTGCCCCGAACTCAGTCGTGGCCTCACCGCTCGCTGAAGCGGCAGGTTCCAACGCGTCTAGTTCTTTGCTGGCCACAGTCGCCCCGGCAAGCTCACTCCTGTTGGTGAGGTCGGAGGACAGGCGAGCGCTGGCCTCTAACTCAACCGCCATCGCCTCAGCTTGAGCGTCGAAGCGCTCCGCTGCCTGGCCGCTTTTCCACCTGTCGTAGCCCCACAGCCCAGCGAGGATCACCGATAGCGCAATGAAGAAGGTGAGAGCCCCAACGACCCAAGGTTTCTTGTTCTGTCCCGCTAGCGCTTGGGTCCCTTGTGGTGGTTCCGGGAAGTTCAACTGCGTCTCCTTAACTCGATCACGCCTTCTTCGGCGGTCACGAACAGCTCGTCAATTGCTCTTCTACTTTCTCACTTTCGCGACAGTGTTTTCGCACATCCGTGCACAGGCGAAGCGGAACTCAAGATGCTTCTCGCCACCGGCACAACGCAGCTAGCGCCCCAGCCCGGAAGCACCCTTAAAGCAGTGAGGCGTGCGGCAACCGATCGACATTTAGCAAGGGCCCCAGTGGTCCGCGGGCTGAACTGTCTTGGCTTGGCACGCGAGCTTTACACATCAGCGAAGTCAGGTTCCGACCACCCCTCTCTTGAACAGTGCGCAGGCAGTGGTGTTGGCTTCCCCGGGCCTAGAGCGTGGTGACGCTGTCCGTAACCTCTGGCTACTGGGCAATTTTAATGCACAGGACACTTAGGGGTCCCCTATCGGAAGGCCCTAGACTTGAGCCCATGGTTTCAACCATCTCTTTCGCGACGAGCGGACTGCTCTTCACAACTTTTGTCGTGAGCTTCATCCGGGAACCCCGTCGCTTGCGCACGGGCGTGCTCCTGCTACTGTCGGCCGCGACCCTTTTTGTTGGCCTAGTAAGCCTGTAGGGCGCGGCAGCGCAGGCAACCATCTACGTGGCGGTCCCGATCTTGGCTGTCCTGTTGCTGATCGGCTACGTCGCGATTCTCGGGCTGCTGCTCGCCAACGGGTTCCGCGCCGTGAGGCGCGAAGGGTTGAGCTTCGCTAACCTGCTGCCTCTCCTCTTTGCGGCCGTCGCCATCGCGGCTCCCATATTCATTGTTTGGGCGACCACCTCTGTTCCTAGCCAGAAGGGTGTCAGCACTTGGTTGAGTGCGGCCGCATTCTTCGTATTTGGCGTGTACGCGTACTTCGGTTTCGTGCTTTTGAGCTTCGTTTTCTACGGCGCGCTGTACAGAGTGAGGCACAGGAACCCGCAGGCTCCCGCTGTGTTGATGCTTGGTTCACGCATCTTTGACGGAAAGGTGCCACCACTTCTCGCGTCCCGCTTGGAGCGTGGCATCGAGGTTTACAACCAACGCGTTCGACTAGGTGAAGAGCCTCCCCTCATGGTGTGCTGCGGAGGCCAAGGCCCCGACGAAGACAGGGCTGAAGCCGAAGCCATGGCCGAATACCTCACCGACCACGGTATCCCTGAGGAAGTGGTCCGCCGGGAAACCGAGTCCACGACCACCGAAGAGAACCTGGTTTTCGGCAGTCGGATCGTCAAGGAGGAGCTCGGCACCGTTCCCCTCGTCATTTCAACGAATGACTACCACACGTTCCGCACGGCTCTACTCAGCCGCCAAATGGGTCTAGACGCGACCGTCGTTCCCGCCAAAACCGCTAGGTACTACGTGCCAGCCGCGTTCTTACGCGAGTTTGTCGCCATCGTGCGCGACTATCTTTGGGTGCATGTAGGACTCTTAGCCTTGTTCAGCGGCTTGGTGGGCCTGCTGGTCTGGGAGTCCCTCCAGATGCGGCAACCGCGCCGTCAGGAACGCCCCTTCGAAGAACCCACGTGTCCAAGCGCCATAGTCCGCCGCGGAGTTCCCTCCAGCCGGGACTCTCCACAGAAGCCCGAAAGCCCCAACCGAAGGCCCCAGCGAAGGTGAGGACGCGGTCGGGAGGGTCGTTGAGCACTTTCAAGCCGGCATCCCGCACCTCAGTCACCCTGTCATCCCTGTGCAGGCCGGGGCCGTCCTCGTCCAATGTCGCTCGGTCTCCAGCGACCGCTCGGGCGCGCCAAAGGGCAGTCCAGACGGCGACGCGGCGCTCGAATGTGCGGTGGATGAGCGCCCGCTACCACGCGCTACTGCCGGCCAAGAACGACGCGGCTCAAATCAGGTAAGCATCCGCTCCTGATTTCGTGGCGAGGACCTCCCCAGTGTTCACCATGTCAACCCCCATCACCCATTTACGGCCGGTCGCCTCATCCTCACCTGCGGCTAGGCGACGCTCGATCAACCGTTCAAACTGAGTTTCCGGGTCGACTTGCAGGAACCAACACTCATCCAGCAAGGGCCTAACCCGCGGCCAGTGACCCTTCTCCGACAGCAGATAGTTTCCTTCAGCAATGATGATCCGCTTCGAGTGGGGAACCGGCACCGCCGACCCGATGGACTGCTCAAGGTGACGGTCGAACCGAGGAGCGAACACAACATCTTCATCGTTGCGGCGCAGCCGCTCCAACAAAGACACGTAGCCCAGAACGTCGAAAGTGTCCCACGCCCCCTTCCGGTCCCGCATACCTTCCTCCACCAAGTGCTCGTTAGAAAGGTGGAAGCCGTCCATGGGAACGAGGGCGGCATGCTCCCCAAGGGAGGCCACCAGCCTTTCACTCACCCAAGACTTGCCCGCACCGGGGACGCCAGCGACCCCAATGATCACCCGCCCAGTAGCGGACAGCACCTGAGCGCGCAAAACAGCTGAATCAAGGTTCCAAGCAGCGGGAACAGGCACTGACCCTAATCGTCCAGTCATGGGGCCACCTCCACACCCATTGTCCCCGAAACTTTCCCATCCGTCCCCGAGCGGCTCCCCAAGGCGCCTCCACCAGCGCGGAGCACAGTCCCGGGCCCGCAACGGCGGCCACCTGAATGAAGGCTCTTTTGTGGGTTCTGCGAGGAAAGCGCACCTTCGACAACTTCGGGGACGTAGTGTTTGCCAACAACACGCCTGTGACGCAGGCAACGTTGGGGGCTTTCCTGGTCAGTGAAGGTCCTTGACAGGAGGGTCAGTCAACGACCGGGCCTGCCGGCACGCCCACGAGGGAGCAGCAGTGAAATCGCGTTCAATAGCGGCCTCATTAGCAGCCGCGCTACTAGCCGCGGGGGCGCTCGTGCCTGCGGCGCACGGGACCACCAAGGACGGTGCCCCACAGACCGCAAAACCGTCAGTGTAAGAGTTGGAAACCGTGGTCGTTGAAGACTCCACGTCCCCTAAAGCCCAAGTTCTTCACGGACGCCACCGTCGGTGACAGTGATGGCTTGAAGGACATCGGCTTTCTCGCGCCGGACGAACCAGAGAGCCGTGGAAACGACCCATCTACTTCACCCACGCTGGAACCCAACGCGGCAGCATCAAAGTTGGATAGTCCCGCGCTGGGCGGTGATTCGGACTCATTCGAGAGTGGTGAAGGGCCCCAATCAGGTGTAGGGGCCGAACCCGGGACTGCAGAGGAAAACTACACAATCGTCGCAGAGTTCTTCCCGGAAGAAGTCGCGAATGAATGCCCGGATGCCACAGCCAAGTCGACCTTGGCGGGTGCAGTGGAAGATTTTGTCCCCGGCTCCCACACCGTCAGCGTGAAAGTCTATCTGGGTGACGAAGTCGTGGTCTCAGGCGACCCGGACTTGGACGAGGACGGACACTTTGTGTTCCCCGTGGAAGGCCTACGCGTGGCGGGTGAGTACCTAGCCGAGGTGGAGCTCTTCACCGACGGTGAAGCCAATGCGAAGGTGGGTGAGCCCCTCCTCACTGTTTTGATGGGGGACTGTGACGATTCGGCGGATGCCGACTTCGAAGCCAGACTGTCAAAGAATGTTACGGCGACCGTTGACACCTCTTGTTCAGACCCCAATTCGAATGTTCGCCTGGGCGGCCATGTCGACAACCTCGACATGGACGTGTATTTCTGCAGGCCGGGAGTGGCGACGACTGTTGCGGGCGCCACCCCGATGCTGATGGTCAACAAGCGGGGTAACTTCTCGGGCTCACTGGGTTTCTTCAGCCCCGGCACTTACAAGGCGGCCCTGCAATATCGCAGGCTGCTGCACCCGGAGCGCATCGTGCCCGTAGGCATGGGTGACCCCGTGACCATCACCTTCACGGTCCCCGACAACGGTTGCTCTACGCCCTTCTCTGGGGACTTCACACTCATCAAAGATCCCGGATGCGTGCCGGCAGGGCAAACCGCGATGGTGACACTCGAGGGCGCGTTCACTGCCCCCGGCGAACACAAGAACCACCGCCTAGTCGCCACGATCGCCGGAACGAAAGAGAAGGCTGTGGAGGTTTGGAGGGGCTCCCACCCTAGACTCAAACGTTTCATGTACACCTTCAAGAACCGTTTGAGTGCGGGGACCTACGTGGTCCAGCTGCGAATGGAGTATGACAGCGGACCGTTCTTCTTCTACTCGTGGGTCTTCATGGATCCCTACATGTACACGGAAATGACGATTCCGACGTGCGCGTCGGGGGCGGGTGACGCCGAGACCCCACCGAGTTCACAGGACCAGACAGCCGGCACCACGACCAGGGCCGACGCTGCGCCCACCACATCAGCCACCGGCCTCGCCAAAACCGGCGTGAGCGTGCTACCCGTCTTCTTGGTGGGAGCCATCGCGCTAGCTAGCGGACTTGCGCTCAAAATGCGTCGAACTAGGGAGGGATAGTCCCGGCGGGGAACCAAGCGTTGACTAGTCGGCGCCAAGGGCAGCGTCCTCGCAGGAAACTAACGATCCCGCCCGCGAAGGGACCGGCCTAGGTAGAGGAGCTCACCGGCCCCTTGGGCGCCGCGGGCGTTCGGCGCGCGGTGCTAACCTAAAGTGATTGTGCTCACCAGCAGCACGGTCCCCTACCGCTAGGTGAGGACTGAATGGGAAGGGAATTCACGGATGCTAGATGAGAGAGCCGCCCGTAGGGGCGCACAGGCCGCTGTTGGAGCTGAGAAGGTGGAAGACATTGCTATCGCTTTCCCTGTGGGAACCACGCGAGCCCAAGCGACCGGCGTGCTAAAGGGGGACGCTGCTGGCGCTGCCGCGGGCCTGGTCACGGGAGTGAGTAGCCTGGCGGGCGCTAACCTGGCTTCGGGCGCTGGGAGCCTGGGGATGCTTCTGGCTCAGCGTCGTCTTGAAAAAACGGAACCGGCAGCATCGATCGTTCTGGCGTTAACGGCCAGCAACCTGTACCTACTTGGGCGCCACCACATAGGCCCCCTCGCCTCCTTCAAGGACCTCGAAGTGATCCACAAGATTCCAAGGGGAGAGGTTGAAACCTCTTTGACCCCCGAAGGAATAACGCGAGAGTTGACGATCGTCGATGAGGGGGACGGTGCCCGCTTCGTCTACGAAGTGAAGCCTTTAGGGAGCGGAATCAAACAGTTGATCGCCGACCTGAAGTAGCAGGCAACCCCGAGCCGGACCTCAAACCGCTGTTGACTTGCACGTAGTGGGCCTGGAATCCCGAGAGGCATAGTCAACAAGGTAGAGGGAGGCGGCAGCGGGGCCGACTTTCGCCTCGGCCGGACACCAGCGCTGACGCGCGCCAAGACGGCGCTCGGGATACCCCAACCGAACACGGACGAACCCGCCGCGCG
>CAYFUO010000017.1:0-24917 GCA_964346255.1 uncultured Actinomyces sp.
CACAATAGCCGCGAACGTGAGCCCTGTTGTAGCAACTGTTTGGCGCTTCGCATAACGTGTAACCAGTCCGGTCGTGGGTCCTCAGGTCACGCGCCTTAGGATTTGGGGTCTTCGCGGCGCTGTTCGGGTGAAAACCTGACCGTCCTCGTGAAGAGACTCCTTGTGAACGGCCAGATTGAACGAAAACAATAGAAAGTGAGACTCATGCGTAAATCAGTATTCGCTGCGGTAGCGGCGACGGCTGCGCTCGCGCTGGGCGGCTGCTCTAACGGTGACAAGACCGAAGAAGAGGTCATTGAGCAGTCCGGTGACGAGGCAGTAGTTGAAGAAGTTGAGGGCGACGCCAAGCTGGTCGTCTGGGTTGATGAGACCCGCGAGAAGGCCGTCCAGGAAGCAGCTGACGCCTTCGAAGCTGACACCGGCAACAAAGTTGAACTGGTGAAGAAGAACTTCGACGACATCAGGACTGACTTCACCACCCAGGTTCCCTCCGGCCACGGCCCCGACATCACTGTTGGCGCGCACGACTGGGTCGGCGAACTGGTTGACAACGCTGTGGTTGCCCCCGTGGAGTTGGGTGACGCGATCGACGACTACGAAGAATCCGCGATTTCTGCGTTCCAATACGACGGCCAGATGTACGCTCTGCCCTACGCGATTGAGAACGTTGCGCTTCTCCGCAACGTTGACTTGGCCCCAGAAGCTCCCGCTAACTGGGACGACGTTCTCGCCATGGGTGGCGAGGCTGGCACCAAGTACCAGTTCCTCATCCAGATGAACGGTGAGGCCGGCGACCCGTACACCTTCTACGGTCTGCAGACCTCCTTCGGTTCCACCGTGTTCAAGCAGAACGAGGACGGCTCTTACACGAACGAGCTGAACCTTGCTGACGGCGGCGCCGAGTTCGCCCAGTTCCTCGCTGACAACGGCACCAACGGCACTGACGTGTTCAACACGGACCGCGAGTACGACATCGTCCTCGACGCGTTCGCGAAGGGCGAGTCCCCGTTCCTAGTTGGTGGCCCCTGGATGCTGGACACCATCAACGAGCACGACGTGAACGTTGCTGTTGACCCGATCCCGTCCGCTGGTGGCCAGGAAGCTCGCCCGTTCGCGGGTGTTCAGGGCTTCTACCTGTCCGCCCAGTCTAAAAACCCGTTGCTCGCCACGGACTTCATGGTGAACTACTTGGGTAACGAAGAGATCCAGTTGGCCATGTACGAGGCCGGCGGTCGCCCGCCAGCCCTGAAGGCTGCTGCTGAGATCGCTGCTGAAGACCCCATCACTGAGGGCTTCATGAAGGCTGGCGCTAACGCTCTGCCGATGCCTGCCATCCCAGAAATGGGTGAGGTTTGGGATCCATGGGGCAAGACAGAGGCTGCCATTGTCGACGGTAAGGAAGCTGATCCTGCTGCCGCTTGGGAAGCGATGATCGCTGACATTCAGTCGAAGATCGAGTAGGTAACACTCGACTCCGTGGGCTTCGGCCCACAGCATTTGAGTGGAGGGCGTCGGTTGGTTTTCTAGCCGGCGCCCTCGCCTTTAACCGCGCCTGGACCCCGACTGGATGGGACCTTCGGGCCAGCGTCTTACCACGTCAGGGCACAAACAAGGAACGTTATGTGGTGATTGTGCGACACGCCTAACAGCCCGGTATGATCTTTCACGTCACGAGCTGCGCGTTCAACAGGCGAACGCACTGTTTTTTCGTGCATCAGATGTAGGCGACGTATGGAGGACCAATGAGTAGTGTCCAGTCCGAGGAAGTGGACAGGGAGCTTGAGGCTGATGAAAAGCCCCAAAAGAAGAAACGAAGATTCAAGCTACCGCCGAGAGACCCGGACGTAAACAAGTGGGGTTGGGGTTTCGCGATCAAAGTGGTTTTGATGGCTTTGGTGAACGCCTTCGGGGTTTACGTTCTCATAGCCGCCTACTTTGACCGACACTGGGGCATCTTCTTTGCGATGCTCGCCCTCGTGGTGATCGCCGACTGGGTGTACTTTTCGGGGCGAACACTGCCCCTCAAATACATTCTGCCGGGCCTCGCATTCCTGCTTGTGTTCCAGATTTACACGATCTTCTACACGTTCTACGTTTCGTTCACCAACTACGGTGACGGTCACAACGTCACGAAAGAGATGGCTGTCCAACAGCTGTTGTTGAAGAACGATAAGCGCGTGCCCGACTCTCCGACGTACCCGCTGGTGGTTTTGGAACAGGGTGACGTGATTGGTTTCGCGGTCCTCGACGATGGGGAAGTGAAAGTCGGTACCGCTGAGGATCCTCTTGAGCCCGCGGTGGGCGCTAAAGTCACGGACGGGAAGATCACTGAGGTTCCCGGCTGGGACATCATGACCAGCGCCCAAATGAACAAGGTGCAGACGGAGGTGACTAACCTTCGGGTGCCGATCAGTGAAGATGCCGCTTTAGGGGCGATCCGAACCACGGAGGGCCGAACTGGTTACGTGACGAAGTCGGTCATGGAGTATGACGCTGAAGCGAACACCATGACTAACACGGAGACCGGCGTGGTCTATAAGGCCAGTAAGACGGGCACGTTCGTCTCCGAGGACGGACAGAAACTGTCCCCAGGCTGGCGTGTGGGTGTCGGGGCAACGAACTACACGAAGGCGTTCTCAGGTGGCGACGGGCAGGGTGACACTAAGTACTTCTACCAGGTGCTGTGGTGGACGTTCGCCCAAGCGATCCTGTCAGTGTTCTTGACGTTCGTGTTGGGCCTGTTCCTCGCGATCACGTTCAACAAGAAGATCAAGGGTCAAAAGATTTATAGGACCCTGATGATCTTGCCCTATGCGATCCCAGGGTTCATTTCAGCCCTGATCTTCAAGGGCATGTTCAATAAGTCCTACGGGTTCGTGAACGAGGTGATCTTAGGGGGCACAACCATCCCATGGTTGACTGACCCGTGGCTAGCGAAGTTCACGATCCTGTTCGTGAACCTGTGGCTCGGGTTCCCGTACATGTTCCTGATCGCCACCGGCTCCTTGCAGGCGATCCCTGAGGATTTGACGGAGGCCGCGAAGATTGATGGTGCGGGTCCGTGGAGGCTCTGGTGGTCCATCAAGTTCCCGATGGTTCTGATTGCTACGGCTCCACTGCTGATTTCGTCGTTCGCGTTCAACTTCAACAACTTCGCGTTGACATACATGCTCACGGGGGGTGGTCCATCGTTTGCAACGAAGAGCTCTATCGGTCACACAGACATCTTGATCACCATGGTTTACAAGATGTCCGGTATCGACGGTGGGGCAGCGAAGGACTACGGGTTGGCGTCGGCGTTGTCGATCCTGATCTTCGTTGTGGTCGGCACGATCTCGGCGATCGCGTTCAGGCAGACACGTAAGCTTGAGGAGATGATGTGACAATGTCTAGTGCAAGTGTGACTACCAAAGGCCAGGCGCCGGTGGGCGCCCCGAAAGAGCGCGCGGAAGTAGTCGAAAACAAGATTACTTTCGGACGCTGGTTTAGGGACAAGGGCTGGCGCCACGTCGTTGGCGTACTTGTCACCATTTACGCCCTCGTCCCGATCCTGTACATCATTTCAGCGTCGCTGAACAAGAACGGCACGTTGACAGGTTCGAATGAGCTGTTCCGTACTGTCTCGTTCTACAACTTCCAGGAATTGTCAAACACGAAGTTCTGGACTTGGGTTTTGAACTCGGTGGTCATTTCGGGCATCACTGCTATCGGCACTGTGCTGATGGCCGCGGCGGCTGCGTACGCTTTCTCTAGGTTCCGGTTCACGGGCCGGCGCCTAGGGTTGACGTCGCTGCTGATCATCCAAATGTTCCCGCAGATGCTCGCGTTCGTCGCGATCTTCCTGCTGCTGATGAACTTGGGTGACGTGGTCCCGATCTTGGGGCTGAACTCGAAGTTCGCGGTGATAGCCGTCTACTTGGGTGGGGCGCTTGGGATGAACACGTTCCTGTTGTACGGGTTCTTCAACACGATCCCGAAAGAACTGGATGAGGCGGCCGAGATTGACGGGTTGACTCACGGCCAGATCTATTGGCAGATCATTTTGCGGCTCGCCGCCCCAATCATTTCGGTGGTTGCCCTGCTTTCCTTCATCGGCACGTTTAGTGACTTCGTTTTGGCGAAGGTGATCTTGACGTCGGAGGAGAACTGGACGGTCGCTGTCGGGTTGTACTCGTGGGTTGCTAGCCAGTTGGATGCGAACTGGGGCCAGTTCGCGGCAGGCGCGATCATTGCGTCAGTGCCGATTTTGGTCCTGTTCCTGTTCCTGCAGAAGTACATTGTTGGTGGCCTGACCGCTGGCGCGGTGAAGGGCTAAAGACTCTGGTGGGCTTCGCCCGCTAGGCCGAACTGACGCGGACCCCGCATTCCTCACTTTGAGGGTGCGGGGTTCGTTCTGTTTCGGCTGGCTTTGAGTCTTTCTTGCGAGGATCGCTGGTTTCCATTCGCTTCAACCGGAATGAACGTCGACGCGCGCCAAGACGGCGCTCGGAGCACCCCGACCGAACGCGGACGGCCCCACAAGCACCCTGACCGAACGTACAGCGATGGTTCGTTCCCCCGACCGAACACACAGCACTGAAAGCAGTGGGATGACAGTGTCAATCTCGCTGTGTGTTCGGTTGGGGGACGAGATCTAGGCTTCCACCGCTCTGGTGCCCCGGTTTGTTGGGCACATTCACGTCTTGCGCCGGTGTTTCCTCGAGCGGTTCTGGGCCGTCGGCTGTTTTGGAGCTTTTCTTGGCTAGGTCGCTGGGTTTGCCTCGGTTCGTCCGAGCCGAAGTGGGTGGTGACGTGTTGCGCCCCGCTAAGGCTCGTGCACGCGCGCACGGCCGCCCAAGCGTTTCAGGTTCAAGTCACGTTTACGCCGCCCGCGTGAAGGTCCTCGGCCCCTGAGTGTCGGTGGGGGCCGTAGGCTTGGGCGCATGAGAGAAGGTGTGGACGGGGGCGCTGATGGACCCGGGGGCAACAACAGCCCAGAGGCCAAAAACAGCCCAGAGGGTAACAACGGTCCAGAGGCTAACGACGGCTTGGCGGGTTTTTCGCGAGCCACCCAAACCTGGTTTGGCGGCACCTTTGAAGCACCAACCGCAACCCAAGTTGGGGCGTGGGAAACGATCAGGAGAGACGACAATGTCCTTGTCGTCGCACCCACAGGCAGCGGTAAGACGCTGGCGGCGTTCCTGTGGGCCATCGACAGGTTGGCAACGAAGCGTGAGGACGTCGGCGAGGGTGAAGAGGGCGCGGGCCAAGACGGCACCGCAAAGAAGAGGCTCGACACCGACGGCTCTGAACCGGGCGTCCGAGTCCTCTACATTTCCCCACTCAAAGCCCTCGGGGTCGACGTGGAAAGGAACCTGGCGGCGCCCCTCGCAGGAATCAGGCAGAGCGCCCTAACGCTGGGTGAAGACGTCACCGACCTGAAAGTGGGGGTGCGCTCCGGGGACACTCCGCCCGCCGAGCGGCGCAGACTAGTTGCGAAGCCCCCAGACATCCTCATCACCACCCCAGAATCCCTTTACCTGCTGCTAACCAGCAAAGCCGCCGACACGTTGAAAACGGTGGACACGGTGATTGTGGATGAGGTGCACGCCCTCGCCGGAAACAAACGCGGGGCACACCTCGCACTCTCCCTGGAAAGGCTCGACGCCCTTCTAGAGAAGCCGGCGCAACGCATTGGCCTGTCGGCGACGGTGGAGCCGGCGGAAGAGGTCGCACGTTTCCTAGGTGGCGCGGCCCCCGTCACCATTGTTGACCCCCACGTGCACAAGCACTTCGACGTCACCGTCGAAGTCCCAGT
This sequence comes from uncultured Actinomyces sp., assembly GCA_964346255.1. Classification (GTDB taxonomy): domain Bacteria; phylum Actinomycetota; class Actinomycetes; order Actinomycetales; family Actinomycetaceae; genus Scrofimicrobium. Next base: position 5,798 of record CAYFUO010000017.1, read on the forward strand.
TGAAGACATGACGAACCCACCGCCGCCCGACGACCACTTCGTGACGGGTGACAGTGGCCCGAACGATCACCGGTTGTGGAGTATGTGGCCGTCGATCGAGCGGTCTCTGTATGAGCGGGTGGTGGGGGCCCGCTCCACGATCGTGTTCACCAACTCCCGCAGGCTCGCGGAGCGGCTGACGGCTGCGCTCAACAAGTTGCATGTGGAGGCTGTGGGCGAGGACGCGGCGCCCCTCGCACGCTCCCACCACGGCTCCGTGTCGAAAGAGGCGCGCGAAGAAGTTGAGGAGGCCCTCAAATCGGGGGAGCTGCGGTGCGTGGTCGCAACTTCGTCACTGGAGTTGGGGATCGACATGGGCAACGTTGACCTCGTCATCCAAGTGGACCCGCCGCCATCCGTGTCCTCAGGGTTGCAGAGACTTGGCCGGTCGGGCCACCAGGTTGGCGCCGCCTCCAAAGCAGTGTTCTACCCGACCCACCGGTCCAAACTGGTTGAAACTGCGGCGATCGTGTCCCGCATGAACGCCGGCCAAATCGAACCCATGCGAGTCCTGTCCAACCCTTTGGATGTGTTGGCTCAGCAGACGATCGCGGCGGCAGCAGCAGCCCCGCTGGGCGTGGAAGAGTGGTTACAAACAGTGCGCCGCGCAGCGCCCTTCCAGGCCCTCCCGCAAAGTGCGTTCCTAGGCGTCCTTGATCTGATCTCGGGGCGCTACCCTTCCACGGAGTTCGCTCACCTGCGGGCCCGAGTCGACTGGGACAGGCAGACAGGCGTCCTTGAGGCGCGGCCCGGGGCGAAACGTTTGGCGGTCACTTCGGGGGGCACCATTCCCGACCGCGGCCTTTACAGGGTCGTCACTGCGACGGGGGATGGGGGTGGCACTCGGGTTGGTGAACTTGATGAAGAGATGGTCTACGAGACCCGCGTTGGGGAAGTGTTCACCCTTGGGACTACGCCGTGGAGGGTCCGCAATATCACGAAGGACAGTGTGGAGGTGGAGCCCGCCTTCGGCTCGGTGGGGAAGGTTCCGTTTTGGAGGGGCGATTCCCCCTCGCGCCCCTACACGCTTGGCGTCGGACTGGGCGAGTTGGCGACAGACCTGGCGAACAAGCCCGAGACCGCAGCGCTCGCTGACCTCGCCGCCATGGGTTTCACTAAGAACGCTGCCGCTAACACGCTCACCTATTTGGCGGAGCAGGTGGAGCACGTGGGCCGCGTCCCCTCCGCCGCAGCGCTGGTCGTGGAGCGCACCCGCGACGACGTGGGGGACTGGCAGTACATCCTCCAATCCCCACTCGGCCTCAGCGTGCATGGGCCCTGGGCTCTAGCGATCAACGCGCGCCTCGTCGAACAGTGGGGTGTGGAGACGCGGGCGGTGCCCAGCAACGATGGCATCATCGTGCGTCTGCCCGACATGGATTTGGACGGGCAGGCCCCTACCGCGGCCGACATTTTCTTGTTTGATGCGGGCGAGGTCGAAGACGTCATTCACCGCGAAGTTGAAAACAGTGCGCTGTTCGCCGCGCGGTTCAGGGAGGTCGCGGCCCGAGCGCTGATTCTCGGCTCTTCCCTCCCCGGCAAGCGTTCTCCCCTGTGGCAGCAGCGTCTGCGGGCCTCAGCGCTCCTTGAGGTCGCCTCCCGCTACCCGGACTTCCCCATGATTTTGGAGACCATGCGCGAGGTGCTCCAAGACGTTTATGACACGAAGGCGCTCACCTCAGTGATGGCGGATTTGGCTTCCGGGCGCAGGCACCTAGTTGAGGTGACGACTTCGACGCCCTCACCCTTCGCCCGGTCCCTACTGTTCGGGTACGTGGGCGAGTTCGTGTACGAGGGCGACACCCCACGTGGTGAGAAGAGACTTGCGGCCCTCAGCGTTGACCCGACTGTGCTCCGTGAACTGCTCGGCGAAGTGCCGATGAAGGACCTGTTGGAGGCGCGCGCCATCGAGGGGGTGGAAAGCGAACTGCAGCGCACCAAAACTGGTTGGGGCGCCCGGGGCCCTCAAGGGGTGTTGGACCTGCTGCGTGCCCTAGGCCCACTGACGGAAAGTGAGTTGGGGGAGCGAATCGACGAAGAGGCGCTCCCCGAAGACCCGGTCACCCCAAACACGGCGGCCCCAAACACGACGGTCCCGGGCGCGGTGGCGGAGTGGACCCAAGAGCTGGTTTCTTCCCGCCAAGCCTACGAGGCCCGCATCGACGGTAACTCCTACCTGGCCGCCATGGAGGACGCTGGGCTCCTAGCAGAGATAGGTGTCCCCCCACCGCCGGGTGTTCCCGCCGCGTTCCTCAAAGTGGAGGGCAACCCGCTACGCGACCTCCTCTTCCGCTACGCGGCAACCCATGGGCCGTTCACGCTTGGCGAGGCCAGCACAAGGTTCGGCCTCGCACCCCAAGAGGCACGCCACGCGCTCGCGTCTTTGGTGGACGAGGGCGTCCTCACCCACGGACGGTTCCTACCGGATGAGTTGCAGGCGGGCCGAGCGGAGCATGATGAGCCGGAATGGGTCAGCCAGAGTGTCCTCGCCCGCCTCCGGTCACGGTCCCTAGCCCTCTTGCGCGGCGAGGTGGAACCGGTTTCGGGCCCGGTTTTCGCCCAGTTCTTGGGCCGTTGGCAGCATTGTGGTGGGGCTTTGCGGGGCGTAGACGGAACCTACTTGACGCTGGAGTTGCTGGCGGGAGTTCCTCTTCCCGCATCCACGTGGGAAACCCTTGTGCTCCCCCAGAGGGTCGCTGACTACGAGCCAGAGTTCCTCGACACGCTAGTTGCGGGTGGGGAGATCGAATGGGTGGGGTCGGCGCCCATAGGTTCATCTGACGGGTGGATCGCCTTCTACCCCACGGGAACAGTTCCTCGCCGGGCGGCGCAGGAGGAACCCGAACATCCCCTCACCCCTCTCCAAGAGGACATTGTCGAAGCGCTATCCACGAAGGGCGCCCTGTTTGCACCCGCCATTCACGCTGCCCTGAAAACTGAGGGGGTGACGGCGAAGAAACTCAGTGAAGCCATGTGGGGTCTCGTGTGGGAGGGGAAGATAACCGGCGACACGGTGGCCTCCTTGCGTGCGAAGACCGCGGGGAGAAGAGCTGCCCAGAAGACCCGGCACAGGCGCCCCCGCGCCAGGACGTGGGGCCGCTCCGCGGGTGGCGCGCGTGGTGGAGGTTTGGGTAGTCGCACCGGACACCCCACCACTGGCCTCCTCGACCTTGAACCGTCTCTTGCGGGCCGCTGGTCTTTAGTCGAGGACGGACCCGACGCGGCAGAAGCGCGAACCCAACAGGATCTGGATAGGCAGGCGACCACGTGGGTGGGGCGAATGCTAGAGCGGTTCGGTGTTCTCACGCGAGGCTCCGTGGTGTCGGAGGGTTTCCCCGGCGGGTTCGCTGCTGCCTACCGGTTGCTCACCGGCTTTGAGGTGGCGGGCGCCTGCCAGAGGGGGTACTTCGTGGAGGGGCTTGGCGGCGCCCAGTTCGCAATCGAAGGGTCGGTCGACTACCTGCGCGACGTGCGTGAAGAGGTGGAGAAGATCATTGGCGAGACGGATGAGCGTGCCCTGGAGGGAAGCGCACTGACTCTCGCTGCCACTGACCCCGCGAACCCCTACGGCGCTGCCCTAGAGTGGCCTGAGCCTGAAGGGGACAGTACCGCCGTCCCCAAACGTGCTGCCGGGGCCCTAGTCACCCTGGTGGGTGGAAAACCCGTTTTCTACTTGGAGCGCGGCGGGAAAACGGCACTCACCTTTGGGGATGTGTCCGAGGCGGAGAGGCGCGTGGCCGCCCGGAGCCTGGTAAAGACCGTTCAGCGGGCTCACCTCGCGACGTTCACGATCCAGAAAATCTCAGGCAAAGAAATGTCAGGTGGGACGGCAGAGCGGAGCCCTTGGGTTGAGCCTCTCCTTGAGGCTGGTTTCGAGCGGGTCCCAAGGGGCCTAGTGTTGCGCAGGAAGATCAGGTGACCACCAGTGCCTGAAGGGGACAGTGTTTACAGGGTCGCGGCGCGCCTCAGAGAAGTGCTCGAGGGGAAAACCCTGACGCGAAGCCAGCTGAGGGTCGCGGACCTCGCGGAGGTGGATCTCGCGGGTGAAGTGGTGGGGGGCGTGGTGCCCGCAGGTAAGCACTTGTTCATCAGGGTCGGCGACTGGTCTTTGCATTCCCACATGCGAATGGAGGGAACCTGGCACGTCTACCCGCGGGGGGCTCGGTGGAGGCGCCCCGGCTTCCAAGCGAGAGTCGTCCTTGAGACGGACACTCATCAGGTGGTGGGCTTCAACGTCGCTGAGGTCGCCTTGTTCCCCACCCGGGGAGAGCGGTCCATTACGGACAGGTTGGGGCCCGACCCACTCACCCCGGGCTGGGGTGCGGGCGGTGAAGAGGAGGCTGCAGCGCGGGTTAGCGCAGACACTCGCCCCATCCACGTGGCTTTGTTGGATCAGTGGAATGTGGCAGGGTTCGGCAATGAGTATGCGAACGAAATATGTTTCCTAGGTGGGGTAGATCCTGCGACCCCTGCGAATGAGGTCGACGCGGCACACCTCGTCAACATTGGGGCCCGCCTGATTCGCGCCAACCGCAACCGTGTCCCCAGGACCACGACTGGAAACACTAGGAAAGGCCAGCGCTTACACGTTTACGGTCGGGCCGGCCGCCCCTGTTTCCGCTGTGGGACGACCGTGCGGTTCACGCGGCTCGGGGCAACAGAAGGCACCGGGCGGCATGTTTACTGGTGTCCGCACTGCCAGCCGAGCCGCTAACCCGCCTGCTCCCTCACACGTGGACTTCTTTCGCCCGACTACCGTCCTCATTCCACAATCCGGTTGCGCCCCGCTTGTGGGTGCCAAGCAGGTTCGTGTCCACGACCCCCGCCGCCTGCATCAGTGCGAAGGTGATGCGTGGCCCCACGAAAGTGAAGCCCTCCTCCCGCAGGGCGTTCGCTAACGCTTCAGATTCTGGGCTGGTTTGGGGGACGTCCTCGAAGGCGACTGGGCGGGGGGTGATGTGGGGGCGGTGAGCCCAAATGAGCCCCGCCAAACCACCTGATTCCCGCAAAGCAACCGTCGCCGCAGCATTTTGTACGATCGCCATGATCTTCTGCTCGTTGCGGATCAGGTTCTCATTGCGTAGGCAAGCCTCAACGTCCTCAGCCTCAAAACTCGCGAGCACGTCCGGGTCGAAGCCCGCAAGCCCAGCAGAGAGCTGTTCGCGGCGCGCAAGGGACGCGCCCCAGAACAGGCCGGCCTGCAAAATGAGTAGGGATAGGGTGGCGAACAGTTCCCGCTCAGTGAGTTGAGGGTTCCCCCAATGCTCGTCGTAGTAGGAGCGCATCGCTTTGGATCGTTCCGCCCAAGGGGGCCGCATCTTCCCGTCCGCCCCTAAGACGGGGAGCCCTTTCTTTTCGGGTGTTTCATCGACCTCTTGGGGGGCGAACACGTCCACCCAAACCGCTGTGCTCAACTTTCCTCCATACCTAAGACTCACGCCGCTAACTTGGCTCGCCCCCATTAGGCCCGCAAAGGGTCTTGTTTGCTGGCGCGAATGACGGATAATGTGGAAAACGCTTAGAGCCTGAATGCTTGAGACGCCACCAATGGAGGAGGGGTCATGGCGACAAGACTTCGATCGGTAACCCTGCAAAAGACGGGGCACGTCGACACGCCCCGCTTGTTCGCGGAAGTGGAGCAGGTCGTCCCCATGACGCCCACTGGGCGCGACCTGCTGGTGGAAATCCGTGCGACTGGGGTGAACGTGGTCGACACGCAGATCCGCCGAGGGGTAGTCCCGCCCCCCGCGGAGGGGATCTTGGGTTTCGACGCCGCGGGTGTCGTCGTGGAAACGGGTGGTTCAGTCCGAAACTTTCAGGTGGGGGACGCCGTTTACTACGCGGGACAGCTGGACCGGCCGGGAACGTACGCCTCCCACCAGTTGGTTGACGAACGCATCGTCGGTCACAAGCCGAAGTCACTCACGTTCGCGGAGGCCGCCTCCATCCCGTTGGCGGGTCTCACCGCGTGGGAGGGCCTATTCGACAAACTCAAACTGCATGCTGACTCGTCAGGCGTCCTGCTGGTGGTTGGGGCTCCGGGTGGGGTCGGACCCATGGTGATCCAACTGGCGCGGGCCCTCACCGACGTGTCAATCATCGCCACGGTTTCCTCCGACGAGGCCGCGAAGTGGGTGCGTTCCTTCGGAGCTGAAGCCGTAGTCGATTCAGGTGAGGACTTCCTAGAGGACATCCGCAGGGTCGCGCCAGGTGGAGTGGACTACGTGTTCTCAACGGACTCGGTGGGACTCGCATCCGCCCTCGTACCGGTCATGAACCCGTTCGGGGAAATCGTCGCGTGCGACATAACCCGCCAAGAAGACTTCGATGTCCTGAAGCACAGGTCGATTTCTTGGCATTGGGAGAACGTGTTCGCCCGCCCCATCTACGGGGCGATCGACATGTGCAGGCAGCATGAGGCTCTCGACGAGATCGCTCGGCTAGTTGACAACCACAGGATCCGGCCTCCCATCACCGGGATTTTGGCGCCCGTGAACGTGGCGACAATAAAGGAGGCTCACCGCAGGGTCGAATCGCCCCGCCGCATGGGGAAAATCGTGGTGGTCAGGGGAGACGTAACCTCTCAGGGTCTCTACCCGCGGGGCACGGAGCCGGAGTGGCTCCGCTGACCCACCCCATCTGCTCCCTGTAGGCAAGTCTGTCCGCATTCGCGCGCCTCTTCGCACGCCCGCCCCGCCCCCGTTAAAGTTCAGGTCACGAAAAGATGAACGGGAGGGGTGGGAATGCTGAAGCACACTGAAGTTGGGGACAGCCAGGCTCGGGAGAGTGACACTGGGGCTGACGCTCCGCTACCCGAAGACCTCCTGCAAGTCTTAGACCCGGGTGACCCCTCTCCCGTAGCGATCATTCGCACGGGTGGGGCTGAAAACACTAGCGACACTGCGACCGTTTACACGGGCTCCATGCACGCGGCCGGGCGCTTGCGGGAGATTCCTCTTGAGGGCGAGGACGTGCTAGCGATCATCCCCTTCCACCAGATCAGGGAGCGCGGGTTCGAAGCGCTCGAGGGGGAAGAAGAACTCCTCTACCTGCAGGCCACCAAAAAGTGGGAGGTCCCCGTCACGGCGCTGCTGGGCGCTTTGCCGACCACCCAACCCACCATTGAAGACGGCGGGTTCGACCTGTCTGATGAGGCTTACGCCGACCTCGTCCGCGACGTGATTGATGTGGAGATCGGTGGGGGCCAGTGCGCTAACTTTGTGCTGCGCCGCACCTACCACGCTCACACGACCACCCCCCGCAAAGAAGCGCTGCTCGCATGGTTCGCGGCCCTGCTCACCCAGGAAAGTGGGGCCTACTGGACGTTCGTGTTCGCATCCACCCAAGTGGGTGCTGTGGGGGCGTCCCCGGAGAGGCACGTGAGCGCTTCAAGCGGCCGAGTGTTGATGAACCCCATTTCGGGCACCATGCGTCACGGAGCCAACCCGCCCACGGAGCAAGAGGCTCTGAGCTTTCTTAGCGACCGGAAGGAAAGCGAAGAGCTGGTGATGGTGGTGGACGAGGAACTGAAGATGATGTCCGCCGTCTGCCCTGATGGGGGAGTGATGCGCGGGCCGTTCCTGAAACCCATGTCCCGCGTCACCCACACCGAGTATCTGCTGGAGGGCCGCTCCCGCCTAGACCCCAGGGAGATCTTGCGTCTCACCATGTTCGCGCCCACCGTCGTCGGCTCCCCCATGGGGGCGGCGGCGCGGGTGATCGCGGAGTATGAGGGGAGTCCCCGCGGCTACTATTCGGGTGTCCTCGCCCTCTTCGAAGAACGTGGTGGCGTTTACGGCTTAGATGCGCCCATCTTGATTCGCACCGCATTTTTGGAAGAGGACGGAAACGTCTCCGTTTCAGCGGGCGCCACCCTGGTCCGCCACTCCGACCCCCTGGGGGAGGCGAAAGAGACGCACGCAAAAGTTTCAGGGGTCACCAAAGCGTTGGGTTTGAAGGGTTTGGGGGACGAGGACGCAACGCCAGCCGCACCCGGACCGTCGCCAGCAGCCCACCTACTGGAAAGCCCGGTGATTCAAGAGGCGCTGGACGCCCGCAACCAAGATCTGGCTCCCTTTTGGAGGGATGAGCAGATCCCTCAGGGGACGGTTGCCGCCTCCGTGTTAGTGGTGGATTTGGGGGATGATTTCGCGGTCATGCTCGCCCACCAGCTCCGCCACCTTGGAGTCGCATGCAGGGTCGTCGACTTGGAAAGTGTGCGGGGGGATGAGCCTGAAGACCTCTTCATTTTCGGTTCTGGTGCCGGCGACCCCCGCGAAGACACGGCGAAGGTGGCGCGCCTGAAAGAGCTGATGGCCGCGCGCCTTGAGGCCGGCAAGCCAATGGTTGCGACCGCACTGTCTCATCTGGTCTTGGCGCAGATGGCGGGGCTACCCGTCTTGCCCCTAGAGGAGTCCTACCAGGGTGTTGCGCTGCCAATCCCACTGCTCGGCGAAGAAGCGCTGATTGGCTTCTACGCGACTTTTGGTGCGCTTGGAACAGATGGTGAGACCACCCCAGACCTCAATCTAACAATCACGTCGGACCCGGAAACGGGTCTCGTGTCGTTTCTAAGAGGCGATGGCCTAGTGTCGGTCGCCGGCCACCTCGAGTCCGCCCTATCGAAGGATGGGTTCGGTGCGCTTCGCCGAGTCGTCGTTGACGCGTTAGCATCAAAGTGACAGCAATCTACAGGTGAGGGAAACATGTTGACCGTTGGGGACATCGCGAAGTGGATGGATGAGTGGTACCCGCCACATGAGGCCGCCGAATGGGATCGGGTAGGTCTCATAGTGGGGTCCCGGGAAGCCCCAGTCAAGAAGGTGATGTTGGCCGTAGACCCAGTGGAGGTCACGGGCCGACAGGCGATCGATATGGGTGCCGACATGATCATCACCCACCACCCCCTGTACTTACGGGGCACATCTTTCGTGTCCGAGGACAACGCTAAAGGCAGGCTGGTTGCGAACCTGATCCGAAACGGCGTCGCACTGTTCAATGCTCACACCAACGCCGACGTGATGCCTGGGGGAGTGGCTGAGGCTCTGGCGGAGCTGGTTGGCTTGGAGGACACGGTTCCCATGGAGGTCACCGGGGAAACCAAGTCGGGGGCCCTAACGGGTTATGGGCGCATTGGCGACCTCGAGCAAAGTGTCACACTTGCCCAGTTCGCCTCCCACGTGGCAAGGGTCCTCCCGGCCGGACCCAACGGGTTGCTGGTTGGGGGCGATCCGGACGCCCTCGTGCGAAAGGTTGCGGTGTCGGGGGGAAGTGGGGACTCTTTCTTGGGGCTCGCGAACCGGCTTGGCGCGGACGTGTTCATCACTGCTGACCTGCGCCACCACCCGGCCAGTGAACACTTGGAGGAGGGTGAAGCGGCCCTCATCTGCGGGTCCCACTTTGCGACGGAGTGGCCGTGGCTGCCCCACCTAGCCACCCAACTGCGACATCAGGCCTCCCAGGTAGGGGATACTCTAGAGGTGGTGGTTTCGCACGCCGTGACGGAACCTTGGACAATGCACCTTGCGACGGAGGGCTAACAAATGAAGGTAGCGCCATCAGATCAACTTGATCTTCTGGAACTGCAGCAAACCGACCTGAGTATTTCTAGGTTGGCCCACGCGATAGAAACCCATCCGCTGCGGGAGAAGCTCTTGGAAATGGATGGCCGCGCCCAAGACCTGCGCCGGTCAGTGATCGCCCAAGAGGCGGACATCGTGGACCGGGAGCGCAGAATAGCGGATTTGGATAAGCAGATCGCGGAAGTCGTGGCCCGCAGGGACCTGCAGACCCGCCGTTTGAACGCTGGTGAGGTTCCCATGCGGGACATGAACGCTGTGGAACACGAGATTGCTCAGGTCATCGCCCGCAAGGACGACCTCGACTACGAACTATTGGAAGCGGTCGAGGCGGTGGAGGAACGCAAACAATTCGTCGCCGAAACGAAGCAGGCCCAAGAGGCTCTGGAGGCTGACGAGGTCGCGACGGAAGCGAAGTTGGAGGCCGCCCTCGTCCAGCCGAAAGAAGAAATGGCCGCGTTGGAGGAGAAGCGGGCGGCGCTACGCGCTTCTTTGCCCGAGGCCGTTTTGGATGAATACGACTACTACCGGTCCCGCATGGGCGCACTAGTCGTGTTGGCGAGCAAGGACGGCGTGCTAAAGGATGCACCGATCGCGCTGTCGGGGGCTGAAGAAAGTGCCCTCGCATCCGCGCCTGAGGACGAACTGTGGCAAAGTGAGGAAACCCAGCACTTCGTCGTGCGCCTCTAGCCGGGAGTTCAAGAGTGGGGCAAGTTGGCCTGTACGCCGGATTCTGTACCCACGTAGTGGGTGGCAACCATTCATCTGGGACCAGCGTCACCGCTGGCCTCTTGCGGTCTACCCGAACGGTTACGAATGGGCATTCCCGTTCTGCTTGACCTTGCACCGGGCGGGGTTTACCTAGCCGAACCAGTTACCTGGCCCGCTGGTGCGCTCTTACCGCACCGTTTCACCCTTACCTGAACCGAAAAGTTCAGGCGGTCTATTCTCTGTGGCACTTTCCCGCGGGTCACCCCGGGTGGCTGTTAGCCACCGCCCTGCCCTATGGTGTCCGGACGTTCCTCACGCGTTGCTCGAAAGGTTCGCGCGCGGCTGCCCAGCCAACTTGCCTGCCCCCCGATTCTATCGGGGGGCGAACATGGTAGTCACCGGGGGTTTGGGTCACACCTCTAGGTGCTTGCGACGCACTTGGTCAGCGTAGTAGGCGGCGCCAACGATACCCGCAGTATTACGCAGTTCAGCGGGAACAATTGGTGCGACCAAGTCGAGTAGGGGGAAGAACTCTTCATGCCTCTTAGAGACACCACCGCCCACGACGATCAGGTCGGGGGAGAACAACATTTCTAGGTGAGAGTAGTAGCGGGTGAGCCTCTTCGCCCACTCCTCCCACGACAGGTTCTGCTTGCGGCGCTGGCGGGCCGACGCCATACTTTCAGCGTCGTGACCGTCAAGTTCAAGGTGACCGAGTTCCGTGTTGGGCACCAAAAGCTCGTCGTACAAGAGGGCCGTGCCGATCCCAGTGCCGAGGGTCGTGACAATGACCGTCCCCTTCACGCCTTTCGCGGCGCCGAAAGCACTCTCAGCGACACCAGCCGCGTCCGCATCGTTGAACACGACTACGTCGCGCCCCAACGCGTCCGTGAACAGTTCGTCAACGTCGCAGTCCACCCAGCTTTGGTCCAAGTTCGCGATGAAGGGGGTGCGCCCGTGAACGATGGGCGCGGGCATGGTGACACCCACGGGGATATCATCGGGAGCGTCCAGCTCTTTGACGATACGCGCACAAATCGCCGCCACAGCCTCAGGTGTGGAAGGGCTTGGTGTTTCATAGCGGATCCTGTCGGACGCGAACTCGCCTTTATCTAAGTCGACGAGCGCTCCCTTGATCCCTGATCCGCCAATGTCGATGCCGATGCCTAGCCTGGCCATTGTCCCCTCTTTCACTAGTTGGGACACCGCGAGTCCCAATGCTGCTTTCCCCCGAGATTACGGGAGCGTCAGAATGTCTGCGCCTTCCTCAGTCACCACAATAGTGTGTTCAAACTGGGCTGTGCGCGACTTGTCTTTCGTGAGCACGGTCCAACCGTCATCCCACGTGTCCCAGTCGATCCCACCCAGTGTCAGCATTGGTTCAACAGTGAACACCATGCCTTCCTCCATGAGGGCCCCGTAGGCGGGGGCAGCATCATAGTGGGGGATGATGAGGCCCGAGTGGAACGCTTCCCCCACCCCGTGACCCGTGTAATCCTCGACCACTCCGTAGCCGAAGCGGCGCGCGTAAGCACTGATTACTCTGCCAATCACGTTGAATGGCCGGCCGGGCTTGATCGCCTTGATCCCGCGGAGCATCGCGGTCTCAGTGCGTTCGATGAGCAGGCGCGATTCTTCATCGGTTTCGCCGGCGACGAACATGGCGCACGTGTCCCCGTGAACACCGTTCTTGTACACTGTGACGTCCACGTTCACGATGTCCCCCTCTTCGAGGGGACGGTTGTCGGGGATCCCGTGGCAGATCACTTCGTTGATGGACGTGCAAATCGACTTCGGGTAACCCATGTAGCCCAAGGTGGACGGGTAGGCGCCTTGGGAGATGATGAACTGGTGGACCTCCCGGTCAATCTCATCAGTCGTCCGACCCGGCTCCACCAGTGACCCGGCGAGCGCTAGGGCGTCCGCCGCGATCTTCCCTGCCGCCCTGATCTTCTCCACCACTTCGGGGGATTTCACGTCCGAGGTTGTAACCACTTCGGGCCCGTCGTGAAACATGTATTCGGGCCGCTCAATGTTGCCTGGCACCCGCAACATTCGTGACACTTTCCCCGGTTGGAGGTTCCCCACTGGTCCACGAGTCGACTTAGTCGTCACCACTTACTTCCTAACTTGCACAGGCGCGACCCGCTAGGCCAGCCCAGTTGGCTGCCAGCATTCGCGCCCATCCATCCTACGCGGGTTTCTGGGCGTGCCCTGCACTCACTGTTCGCGGTAGTTGGCGGGGGAGGGGAAGGAACCGTCCTCCACTTCAGCCACGTAGTCTGCCGCAGCGTCCTCGAGCTGCTGGCCGATTTCAGCGAACCGTTTCGCGAACGAGGGCGACCACGCGGTCATCCCCGCCATGTCCGACCACACCAACACCTGCCCATCAGTGTCGGGGCCCGCCCCGATCCCAATGGTGGGAATCGACAGGGCCTCGGTGACCTTCGCGGCGACCGACGCTGGAACCATTTCCAACACGACTGCGAATGCTCCCGCTTTTTCTAGGGCTTTCGCGTCCGCCATCAGTTGCTCGGCCGCGTCCCCTTTACCCTGCAGGCGGGGTCCCCCCAGCGCGTGCTCACTTTGGGGCGTGTAGCCCAAGTGCCCCATGACGGGGATCCCCCCGTCGACCAAGCGGCGCACGGTTTTCGCCATCGGCTTGCCACCTTCAAGTTTCACGGCTCCAGCCCCCGCGCGCATCAAAGTGGCGGCGGAGTTGTAGGCGGTGGCGCGGTCGCCCTCGTACGTCCCAAAAGGAAGGTCAGCGACAACGAACGTGCGTTTCACTGCGCGGGCGACGGCTCCTGTCGCGATCGTCATGTCCCCCAGGGTCACGGGGATTGTGGAGTCGTAGCCGAGCACAACGTTCCCCATCGAATCCCCCACCAGCAGCATGTCGAGTCCCGCCGCGTCAAAGATGCGTGCGGTGAGCGCGTCATAGGAGGTGAGCATGGTGAGGGGCTTACCGCCGTCCCTACGTTTCCTCAAGTGGTGCAGTCGCACGCGGGTGGGGCGGGAAGGTTTCTTCGGGTCGGGGTTGGTGGTTGGCTCGCTCAAGGGTGCTCCTAATCGTTTGAGTCAAGCTTGCCATGAATGCTCGATAGTTAGATCCCTCAAAGTGGGTGGACCAAAGTTCGCTCCCAGCGCGGGCGTCACTAAAGTGGGGGTGGCCCGCGCGCACTGTTCGGGCAGGGAAGTTCGGAGGGAACCTGATGGAAGCACCCAAGGGTGTGGGGGAAGCCCAGTTGGACCCACTCGACGACGCTCAAGTTGGGGCGTGGGTGGAGTTGGCAACCGTGGTGATCGGTGAGGCGGCAACAAGTGAGGACCTGAAGGTCACGAAAACCCAGTTGTTTGGGGACAGGTCGCCACTGACCCTCGCGAACCGTTCCATCGGCAAGATCGACCCGAAGCAGCGTGCCACGGCAGGCAAGAACTTAGGGTTAGCCCGCAAGACTTTGAATGAGGCTTTCGAGGCGCGGAAGGCCGAGGTGGAAGCCGAGGAAGAGGCGACCCGTTTGACGGAGGAGGGCGTTGACGTGACCCTCCCGACCCGCCGCAAACCTGTTGGCGCCCGCCACCCCCTAGAGCTGCTGATTGAGCAGATTGAAGACTACTTCTTGAACTTGGGTTGGGAAGTTGAGGAAGGCCCAGAGGTTGAACACGAGTGGTTCAACTTCGACGCCCTCAACTTTGATGCCGACCACCCCGCCCGCCAAATGCAGGACACCCTCTACATTGATGGGCGAAGCGTCGTTGGCGAGGACGCGGACGAGGGGGACGAGGACGTCGACGCGAACCTGGTGCTCCGCACTCACACTTCCCCCGTGCAGGCGCGCGCCATGCTAGAACACGGTGTGCCGCTCTACGTCGCAGTTCCGGGGAAGGTGTTCCGCGCTGACGCGTTGGACGCGACCCACACGCCCGTGTTCCACCAAGTGGAGGGCCTAGCAGTCGACAAGGGGCTCACCATGGCGGACCTGAAAGGCGTTTTGGACCACTTCGCTCAAGCCATGTTCGGGCCGGAAGCGAAAACCCGGTTGCGCCCCTCGTTCTTCCCGTTCACCGAGCCGAGTGCAGAAATGGACCTGTGGTTCCCCCAAAAGAAGGGTGGCGCCGGCTGGATTGAGTGGGGTGGCTGCGGGATGGTGAACCCCAACGTGTTGAAGGCGGTTGGCGTGGACCCGGAAGAATACACGGGCTTCGCGTTCGGCATGGGCTTGGAACGCACGCTCATGTTGCAACACGGGATTTCTGACATGCATGACATTGTGGAGGGCGACGAACGCTTCTCCCGCCAATTCGGTCTTTACGGGAAAGGTGAGTGACCGTGCCCCACGTTTCACTTTCATGGCTTCGCGACCACGTTGACGTCCCCGAAGGGACGACCACTGAGCAATTGGGGGAGGCGCTCACCCGCGTCGGCTTAGAGGAAGAGGAAGTTCACCCCGCAGCCGTCTCCGGCCCGTTGGTCGCCGGGAGAGTGCTGTCGTACGAGGTCGAAAAACACTCCAACGGCAAATCCATCCGCTACGCCCGCGTTGACGTGGGAGACCACAACGACGAGCCGGGGTCCGGCGCTGAACCCTCCGAGGTTCCCAGCCGCGGCATCGTTTGCGGCGCTCACAACTTCGAAGTGGGAGACACCGTCGCCGTAGTGCTGCCGGGCGCAACCCTGCCTGGCCCGTTCCCCATCTCCGCGCGCAAAACCTACGGTCACGTGTCTGACGGCATGATCTGTTCCGTGCGCGAGCTGGGCATCGGCACTGATCACGACGGCATCCTAGTTTTGGAGGGCGAGGACGTCCCCGCCCCCGGTGAAGACCTAGCGAACTACTTGGGGCTTGGTGAAGAGGTCCTAGAGGTAAACGTGACCCCGGACCGGGGCTACTGTTTCTCCGTTCGAGGACTCGCCCGCGAATACGCTCACGCCACCGGCGGCGCATTCCGTGATCTCGGCGTCCCGGAGGCTTTAGAGACCGGTCTGCCGCCCTCGGACCCCGAAGACCCCGCAACTGAGGGGACCTTCAGCGTCGTCATCGAAGGTGAAGAAGATGGGGTCCCCGCGGCCGACAGGTTTGTGACCCGAATCGTTCGGGGCTTGGACCCGCAGGCGAAGAGCCCGAAGTGGATGGTGCAAAGGCTAGAGCAGGCGGGGATGCGCCCGATCTCTTTGCCAGTGGACGTCACGAACTATGTGATGCTCGACCTCGGACAGCCCCTACACGCTTACGACATGCGCGCGGTTGCGGAGCCGTTCGTCGTGCGCCGCGCGAAAGAGGGAGAACCGTTCACCACCCTCGACGGGGTGGAGCGAGTCTTGGATTCGGGAGACATCGTCATCTCCGACTCACCAGACGGTGAAGGCAGCCGCCTAGTGGGTTTGGCGGGCGTCATGGGGGGCATGGACTCTGAGGTTCAGCCCGACACGACGGACGTGGTGATTGAGGCTGCACACTTTGACCCCAAGTCGATTGCGCGCACGTCACACCGCCACAACCTGTCCTCTGAATCCTCCAAACGGTTTGAGAGGGGCGTGGACCCGAACTTGGCGCCGGTCGCGGCGACGCGGGTTGCGGAGCTACTCGCCGAATATGGTGGCGGGAAGATGGACGAGGCCGCTTACGACCTCAACCTGGTCGCCGACGTCAAGCCCGTGAAGATGGCAGTGTCGGAGCCCGCGCGCCTCACCGGGGTCGACTACTCACCGACGCGCATCGTGGAACTCTTGGAAGAAGTCGGGTGCAAGGTCGAGGTCCCAGCCGACAACGCAGACGACGGCTACCTGTTGGTGACTCCACCTTCTTGGCGGCCCGACCTGGTTGGGCCCGCCCACCTAGTCGAAGAGATCGCCCGCCTTGATGGTTACGACAACATCCCCACCCGCCTTCCTGTCGGGAAGGGATCGACCGGGTTGTCGAAGAGGGCGCTGACGCGACGCATCGCCTCCATGACGCTGGCTCAAAACGGGTTGGTGGAAGTGAAGTCCTACCCGTTCGTGGGGGACACGTGGGACAAGCAGATCATCCCTGAAGGGGATCAGCGCAGGAAGGCCGCGAAACTGGCGAACCCGCTGGCGGACGATGCGCCCTACATGCGGACCTCCCTCCTCGACTCTCTGCTGGCCACGGCGGAGCGCAACGCATCCCGCGGGGTCGCCCCCCTGGCACTGTTTGAGGTCGGTCAAGTGACCCTGCCGGAGGGGACGGTTCCCTCCGAGATCTTCGGCGTGGAATCCCGACCCACGGGTGACCAGGTGAAGGCCCTGCTGCGGGGCGTCCCGAGGCAGCCTTGGCACGTTGCCGGTGTCATGGGTGGCAAGGCGTCTCCGGCCAGTGGTGAACAGTTGCTTGCAGGCCAAGGCGCGGAAGACACTTGGGGCTGGTCGGACGCCATTGAGGCGGTCCACGAAATCGCCAGTGCCGCCGGTGTCCGTTTGGAAGCTACCCGCACGTGGGTTCCGGAGGGCACCAAGAAACTCCGGGGAGCCCCCCTGCCTCAACCGGTTGCAAACCCGGAGGATGCGGCCCCCTTCCACCCGGGACGCTCAGCCACACTGTTTGTTCGTGCGGGTCGGGGCCTGAAGGTTCTAGGTCGGGCCGGTGAACTGCATCCCAGGGTGGTTGCTGAGTTCGGCCTGCCGCAGCGTTCCGCTGCCTTCGAGATCGACATGGACACTCTTGCTTCCCTCATTTCGGACAAGTTCGTGAAGGCGAAGCCCGTCTCCACCTACCCCCCGGTGAAGGAAGACATCGCGGTGATTGTGGAGGACTACATTCCCCAGTCGGACGTGGAGTCCACTATCAAGCGGGCGTCCCGTGGCCTGCTGGAGGACCTCACCCTGTTCGATGTTTACCGTGGAGACCAGATCCCGGACGGGTCAAGGTCACTCGCCTACTCCCTGGTGTTCCGCGCTCCTGACCACACGCTCGACGCTAAGGAAGTGGAAGAGACCCGGAAACGCATCATCTCCGACCTAGAGAAGCGTTTGAAGGCGACGGTCCGCGCAGGTTGACGGCTGTTTGCTCACCCGCGCGGGCTACGAGCGGGTGAGTTCACCCACCCTCCGGCCGCCAACCGGACCCCAGTTATGCAGGGTATGCAACCCGTTGTATAGTTATGCGGCGGTGGTTGTTGGAGGGAGGCGACAGTTGAGCGAATCAATCGTGGATACCAAGGCGGCGCGGCAAGACGTCATTTTGGAGATCGTGCGTGAAGGGCGGATCTCCTCCCAAGCGCAGCTGCGTCGCGCCTTAGCGGAGCGCGGGTTTGAGAAAGACCAGGCGACCGTCTCTAGGGACTTAGCTGAGTTGAATGCCACGAAGGTGAAGAACGAGGACGGCCAAGCCGTCTATTCCATCCCCGACGAAACTGGGCGCCACCAGGTGAACGCGGGTCGGGCGAGTGCTCGGCTGGCCAGGTGGTGTCAGGAACTTCTAGTTAGCGCGACGGATGCGGGGAACCTTCTGGTGCTCCGTACGCCCGCGGGAGCCGCAAACCTGTTGGGTTCGGCCTTGGACTACGCGCTGCTGGACGGGGTCGTAGGAAACATTGCGGGGGACGACACGATCTTGGTGATCTGCGCGGATGAAGATAAAGCAGCGCAGGTCCGAACATTGCTTTTGGAACTGGCGGACTAGCGTCCTCGTACGAAAGAGCGAGCCGCAGACGACACAGGCGAAGAGTTCGAACAGAAAGAGTGAGGGACATAAGAGATGAGCAAGGATCGGGTAGTACTGGCGTACTCGGGTGGGCTGGACACCTCCGTTGCAATCGGGTGGATCGGAGAGCAAACCGGTAAAGAGGTTGTCGCTGTCGCTGTCGACGTGGGACAAGGTGGGGAAGACCTAGAGGTCATCCGCCAGCGAGCCCTAGACTGCGGCGCCGTGGAAGCCTACGTGGCGGACGCTCGCGAAGAGTTCGCTGCCGAGTACTGCATGCCCGCCCTGAAAGCGAACGCCCTCTACATGGGGAGGTACCCGCTGGTTTCCGCCATTTCTCGACCCGTGATCTCCAAGCACTTGGTGAAGGCGGCGCGCCAGTTCGGGGCGGACACGGTCGCTCACGGTTCCACCGGCAAGGGCAACGACCAGGTGCGCTTCGAGGTTGCTATCCAGTCGGTTGGCCCAGACTTGGAGACGATTGCGCCGGTGCGCGACTTGGCTCTGACCCGCGACGTGGCGATTGAGTACGCGGAGAGGAACGACCTGCCGATTGAGACGACGAAGCACAACCCGTTCTCTATTGACCAGAACGTGTGGGGCCGCGCCATCGAAACCGGGTATTTGGAAGACATTTGGAATGCTCCCACGAAGGATGTGTATTCCTACACGGATGACCCGACTTACCCTCCGCTGCCGGATGAAGTGGTGATCACGTTCAAGGAGGGAATCCCCGTCAAGATTGATGGTCACGACGTCACCCCTTTGCAGGCGATTGAAGAGTTGAACCGTCGGGCCGGCGCTCAGGGTATTGGGCGCATCGACATGGTGGAAGACCGTTTGGTTGGCATCAAGTCTCGCGAAATCTATGAGGCTCCAGGCGCCATGGTTTTGATCGCCGCTCACAAGGAACTGGAGAACGTGACGATGGAGAGGGAGCAGGCCCGCTTCAAGTCCCGTGTGGATGAGCGGTGGGCGGAACTGGTTTATGACGGCCAGTGGTTCAGCCCCCTGAAGCGCTCGTTGGACGTGTTCATCGATGACACTCAGCAATATGTTTCGGGTGACATCCGTTTGGTGATGCATGGGGGCCGCATTGACGTGACGGGCCGGAAGTCCGACACGTCG
>CAYFUO010000018.1:0-24071 GCA_964346255.1 uncultured Actinomyces sp.
AGAAAGGGAACAAGGGAGTGGACCTTTACGAATACCAGGCGAAAGACCTCTTCGGGACCTACGGGGTGCCCGTATTGGAGGGGATAGTCGCCACCACGCCTGAAGAGGCGAAGAAAGCGGCCGAAGAAATCGGCGAATACCCGGTGGTAGTGAAAGCGCAAGTGAAGATTGGGGGGCGCGGCAAAGCTGGAGGCGTGAAACTGGCGTGGAGCGCCGACGAAGCCGAAAAGTACGCTTCAGACATCCTCGGTATGGACATCCGTGGACACCACGTGTACTCAGTCCTCGTGGTTGCGGGGGCCGATATAGCGGAAGAGTTCTACTTCTCTATCCTGCTTGACCGGGCTGCACGCACCTCGATTGCCCTGTGCTCCAAAGAGGGAGGCATGGACATTGAGACGCTCGCAGTGGAACGCCCGGACGCCCTCGCGCGCGTCCTCCTAGACCCCGCCATTGGAATCGATGAGCACGTGGCCCTCTCCATACTGCGGGAAGCTGGTTTCAGCGATGAAGAAGCGGAACCGCTGGTGCCCGTGCTGGAAGCCCTGTGGAAGGTGTATCAGGGTGAGGACGCGACCCTCGTCGAAGTGAACCCCTTGGTTCGGACCGAGGACGGGGAAATCATCGCCCTCGACGGGAAAATGACCCTGGACGACAATGCTTGGTTCCGCCACAAGGAGCACGCTGACCTCGCGGACTTCCGGGCGGACGACCAGATCGAGGTCGCAGCCCAACAGGAGGGGTTGAACTACGTTCGGTTGGACGGCGAAGTGGGGATCATCGGTAACGGTGCGGGCCTCGTGATGTCCACGCTCGACGTGGTCGCTCTTGCGGGCGAAGAATACGATGTGAAACCCGCGAACTTCCTAGACATTGGTGGGGGAGCGTCCGCTGAAGTGATGGCTAAAGGCTTGAATGTGATCCTCGCTGACGACCAGGTTGAGTCTGTGTTCGTGAACGTGTTCGGTGGGATCACCGCGTGTGATGAGGTGGCGAACGGGATCCTCGAAGCACTCGACATGCTTGGCGACTCCGCCAACAAGCCGCTGGTTGTCCGCATTGATGGGAACCGGGTTGAAGAGGGACGCGCCATTTTGGAGGAAGCCGCGAACCCGTTGGTGACCATGATGCCCACGATGGACGGGGCAGCTAAAGAGGCCGCGAAGCAGGCGGCAGAGCAGATCCAAGCGAAAGCAGAAAGCACCGAAGGGGAGTAGGGGAAGAACATG
This sequence comes from uncultured Actinomyces sp., assembly GCA_964346255.1. GTDB lineage: Bacteria > Actinomycetota > Actinomycetes > Actinomycetales > Actinomycetaceae > Scrofimicrobium. The sequence goes on from CAYFUO010000018.1 coordinate 1,230, forward strand.
TCAATTTTCCTGAACGATACAGACAAGGTAATCGTCCAAGGCATGACCGGCTCCGAGGGCATGAAGCACACTGACCGGATGCTCGCTTACGGCACCAACATTGTGGGTGGCGTGAACCCCCGCAAGGCTGGTGAGGTCGTCGTCTTTGATGTTGAAGGCTATGGGCCACGCGCAGAAGAGGGCTTGGTGGAAAACGGGCCCACCGAAATCCCCGTTTACGGGACGGTGAAAGAAGCGAAAGAGGCTACGGGCGCCAACGTGTCTGTCGTGTTCGTGCCTCCCGCGTTCGCGAAGGGCGCGGTGATGGAAGCGATTGATGCGGACATGGACTTGGTGGTGGTGATCACCGAGGGGATCCCGGTTGCTGACTCCGTTGAGTTCGTGCAGCACTCCCTGGAGAAGGGTGTGCGCGTCATCGGACCGAACTGTCCGGGCATCATTAGCCCCGCCCAGTCGAACGTGGGAATCACGCCCGGCGACATTACGGGTCCCGGTGGGATCGGACTAGTGTCCAAGTCGGGGACTCTCACCTACCAGCTCATGTATGAGTTGCGTGACATTGGGATTTCCACGGGTATCGGTATTGGTGGGGACCCCGTGGTGGGGACCACCCACATTGATGCCCTGCAGGCTTTCCAGGAGGACCCGGAAACTGAAGTTATTGTCCTGATCGGTGAGATCGGTGGTGATGCTGAGGAGCGCGCCGCCGAATACATTGCGGGGCACGTGACCAAACCCGTGGTTGGGTACGTGGCTGGTTTCACCGCGCCCGAAGGCAAAACCATGGGTCACGCGGGCGCCATCGTCACCGGTTCAGCTGGCACAGCCCAGGCGAAGAAGGAGGCTCTGGAGAAGGTTGGTGTGAGGGTGGGGACCACCCCCAGCCAGACAGCAGAGTTGGCGCGGAAGGCCTACCGGGAGCTGAACGACTAGCGGGAAGCGCGGCCCACAACGCGTTTTCAGTGGGGCCCAACTAGCACGCGGAGTGATTGCGGCTGGTTGGGCCCCCTGTTTGCGAAATGCTGCTGACCGGGTGCGTCAAGAGGGCGGCGGCTGGGGTTGTACGCTTGGATGGATACGATGAGCAACGATAGTAGCGAGATCTTCCAAGACGGCGTCACCCACACGGAAACCGTGGGGGGACGCCCCACTTGGACGGTTACGCTCCCCTCCGGTTGGGCCAGAGCGTTCCTAGCGGGGATAGAGTCCGCGCTTTTGGGGTGGGCGGTCCCAGCGTTGGTCGCCGCCGTCCTGTTCTTAGTTGACGCGGGGAACCCCTGGTTGAAGGACCATTTGATCACGGAGTCCGGGCGGGTGGGAACCAACTTTTGGGCGCTGACGTTGGGTGCGGACGTGTCGTTCGGGGAAACAACGATGACCTTGGTGCCGTTGACGTGGACCCTCGCCCAAATCCTCATCCTCAGGGCACTCATGGCGAGGGGACGCAACTTTTCTCCCGCCTCCCAGTGGGCGGCTATCCCAGCTTTCGCACTCACAGCAATGATCATTGTCCTCTCCGCAGGACAGGGCCTCTCTTGGGCGAGCATCTTCCCGGGCGCACTCTTAATCCCCTTCATTGCCGCCGCTTGGGCGGTGGTGAACCAAACGTCTTGGCAGGGCACGTGGGTCGCTTCGAACCCTTGGTTGGGGGCGGGACTGCGCATGGGCGGCTTGTGGCTCCTCCTCACAGTCGGTGTTGGCGTCGGCACCCTCGTTGTTGACATTGTTCTCAACTGGGAGGGGATGATGGTGGAAAGTTCCCTCCTCACGGCGGGCGAGTCCCCTTTACCTCCAGCGTTGCTGTTGCTCACCTTCTACTTCTTCACGTTGGTCGCGTGGGCTCTAGCGTGGCTTGCTGGCCCCGGGTTCGTGGCGGATGGGGGCCAAACCTGTTCCCCCACCGAAACGTGCGAACCCCTGCTTAACGGCATCCCGGTTGGCCCCCTCATTCCCGCCACGTCACCAGGGAACCTGGTGGTGTGGATCCTGGTGGGCCTAGGTTTTTTCTTGGGGATTTTGGGGGCCATGAGGCTCGCGGCCAAACCGTTTTCTCAAGTGGTGCTGCGCACCGGCGTCGCCGCAGCAACGTTCACCGTCGTCTCCTTCGTTTACTTGTCTCTGTCTGTGGGGTCGCTGGGTTCCCTTCGCCTAGCCCACTTGGGTCCCGTACCGACAGCTTGGGCACTGCTGTCCTTGGAGGTGGCGGGCGTCGCTTCCACCCTCATACTTTTGCTGCACCCGGAGGTGCTGGACGCAGTGCGGAAAGGGTTCGGTTGGGCGACGCAGGGGAGGGCGGTGGGCTCTCAGAACGAGGACGGACCCGCCCCACGCGTGACTGGCCCCACGCCTGATGAAAGTGAGGTGACCAGTGTCGGGTAGGCACAGGGCGCCCGTGGATCCCTCCCGCTCCGCTGCGCTTGTGTTTGGGGTGGTCACGGCTATTTTGGCGATCGTCGGGCTGTTCACCGTGTTCCTGCTCGCCCTGTTTGATCACCCGTATCGGGCTGTCATCGTTTTGGGTGCGGGAGCAGTTTTGGCGGGGGGTTTGAGGGGTGCGTGGCCGGGTAGGCCCTGGTTTTCAGCGCGCAACCGGTGGTTGGACGTCATCGCCTACCTGGTGGTGGGAAGCCTGCTGTTGTACTTGGCGCCTTGGACTGCCGCTATCCCGCCCGGTTCCTGAGGGGGTCTGGCGCGGAGGGGGCGCTGGCAGCGATGGTCACGATCCAGGCGAGAACTTCTGGAGCGTCCAGTAGGGCCGTGTGTCCTTCCACTTCGGTCCGGATGATGCGGGCCCCAGGCAGGTTCTCCAAGGATGGAACGTTCTGGTCCCGTTTAGCCTCGAGGGCAAAGATGCGTCTGTTCACGTCCGTCCTCTTTTCCAGAAGGGACAGTTCAGTGTTGTCGGGGCGCAGACTGTCACCCCCAGCTTCACTGGGCAACACTTGCGCCAGTGGCGCCCCCTCAAATGGGGTCCCAACTGCGGTGAGCAGGGAAATCCTGTCTCCCCCCGCCATCGTCATCGCCCACTTGGTGACGAGGCCCCCCTTCGAGTGCGCGACCACAACCACTTGATCCAACTGTTCTTCGACAAGGAAGTTGAGCAGTGTTTCGGCGAGGTCTTGGAGGGAACCTGGCTGGCGGTCCAATTCGGGCACGAACCGCACGTCCCAGCCCACAGCGTGCAGGGCGCGGCCCCACGGTTCCACGGTCTCCCACTCTCGCAGCCAGCCCGGCAAGATGATGGCAGTCGGCGCTCCTTCGCGTCGCAACGCTGTCGGACCTCCACCCGCATGCAATGCGCGTTTGGTGAGAGCGGCGAGGGACTTCGCGAACCCCCTGTTCCAATCCCCCAAGGCCATGAAACCGGTCTGGGGGTTAGTGAATGGACCGTAGTCGGGGGAGAAGAGGAGCTCTAGTGTTTCACTGGCGCCCGGCAGCCTGCTGCGGCTCTCTTGGGGGGACTCGCCCCCGCCGTCAGCGCTCTCAGGGTCGCTGACTGCGTCATTCACGGCTTGACCCCTCAGCCTTGTCCTTGACCTTTTGAGTTTCCAGCCACTGGTCGATTTGTCTGCGCCACTGCCGTTTTGAGGCCTCCGAGGCTAGGGAAGCGTTGACGCTGTGGCGGGCGAATGACGCGAGGTCCTCATCTGAGAACTCGTGGGACTTGCGGGCCAACTCGTATTGGTCGACGAGGCGGGACCTGAACAGTAGTGGGTCATCCGCGCTCAAAGCCACAGTCGCGCCCGCGTCGAGGAACTCTTTGAGGGGCACGTCCTCGGGCCCAGAGAAAATGCCCAGTTGAATGTTGGAGGTGGGGCAAATCTCGAACGCTAACCCGTCGTCGACGAGGCGCTTCAACAGGTCGGGGTTTTCCGCAGCGCGAACCCCATGCCCAATCCTGGTGGGGGCTAGGTGGCCCATCACTTCCCGGATTGACTCAGGTCCAAGCAGTTCACCTCCGTGCGGGACGGGAGCTAAACCGGCTTTCCGGGCTATTTGGAACGCTGAAGAAAACGCTTGAGTGCTCCCAGCCCTCTCATCGTTGGAAAGCCCGAACCCGCTCACCTCCCCGGGGCGGTCCCCAGCGTACTGGGCGGCGAGACGCGCGAGGGTCCGCGCTTCTAGGGGGTGGCGGACACGCGACGCCGCAACGATCACCCCCACTTCCACGCCTGTGGTGCGCGTCGCCGCTTTCGCTTCGTCCAAGACGATTTCGAGGGCCGGGGTGATTCCCCCAACCCACGGTGCGTACGAGGTTGGGTCGATCTGGATTTCTAGGCGCACGCTCCCCTCACGGGCGTCATCTTCTGCTGCCTCACGCACTAGGCGGCGCATGGTGGCTTCGCTGCGCACGAGGCTACGCGCCGCGTCATAGGATCGTTGGAACCTGAACCAGCCCCTAGAGTCGGCTGGCACAGAAAGTGGGTCTTCGACGAGGAGGTGGGCGGGTAGGCGAATGCCTTCCTGGGCGGCCAGTTCAGCCATGGTGGACGGGCGCATTGAGCCCGTGAAATGCATGTGCAGGTGCGCTTTAGGTAGCGCAACCAGGTCGGCGGGCGCACCCGCGGTTGACGTGGGTGTCACCACCTGTCGTACCACTGGATGATGAGGTCCGTGTACTCCTCAAACTCGGGTTCGTTCAAGAGCTCGTGGAAGCCGCCCTCAGCCACCACCAACTCTGCTTTCCCGCGGGAGGCGGCAACGAACTCTTCGGAGCCAACCAGGTTCGCGAGGCCATCCTTATCCCCATGCACAATGAGGGTGGGAACCACCAGGATGGGCGCGTTTTCGATCACGTGGCGGCCTTGAACAACCATGGAGGCGCCCGTAAGAAGCGGCACTTTACCTTCGAAGACGAGGGGGTCCGCGCGGTAGGCCTCAATGACCGCGGGGTCCTTAGAGAGCAGCGTGTCATCCAAAGCGACAGACGAAATGCTGGGGAACACTCGGGCGGCCCTGAGCCCTAGTCGGGCGATGAACGGGTTCACGGTCGGTAGGGGGCGGAGGGCGGGACCCGTCACTGCGACCGCTGCCAAGTGGGTTGGCTGAATGAGGGCTGAGGCAAGAGTGATCAGGCCGCCCATCGAATGCCCGAACAGGTCGAGTTTTTCCGTGCGGAGCACGCGCATAACCTGTTTGCGTGCCACCAAGTTCTCTTCGATGAGGGTGGCGACGTCGACGCGCGCCCTCGGCCCACTTGACGTCCCGTGCCCCGTGTAGTCAAGAGTGTAAGCGTCAAAGCCAGCATCATTCAGTGCGGTGATGAACCGGGTGTAGCGACCGTGGTGTTCCCCGAACCCGTGGGACAGTAGCACGCTGCCCCGCGGGGAAGCGGTGGTCAGGTGGGTGAACAACTTGACCTTTCTGGGGTTGGTCGCGTCGTCGTTCCGGTTCTTGCCTGCGCCCTTTGTGATGCCGTTAGCCATGTCCAGCATTATCCCCCATCTTGCCCCGCCACGGGGAACCTGGGCGGCGCCAAACGGCCAGTGGCGCCGCCCCAGAAGTGGCGTTTGTCAGGCGAGGTCCGCGAACAGGGCTTGCAGGCGACTGGCCCCTTCAACGATGTCTTCGGTGGACAGCGCGTAGGAGAACCGTAGAGTGCCGGGACTTCCGAACGCTTCACCGGGGACCACCGCAACCAGTGCTTCGTCCAGGATGATGCTGGCCAGTTCAGCGGAAGTGTTGGCGACACGGCCCCTAATGTTTTTGCCGAAAGCTTTTTCGACGGACGGCAGCACGTAGAACGCGCCCTGCGGGTTGGGGACTTCGAACACTTCAATGTCGTTGAGCATGGACACAATGATTTCTCGCCGTTCATTGAAGATGTCCCGCATTTCGGCCACGGCATCTTGGGGGCCGGTGAGCGCCTCAATGGAAGCGTATTGGGCGACGTTGTTGACGTTTGAAGTGAGGTGCGACTGGAGCGCTGTCGCCGCTTTGATGACGTCACTGGGGCCCACCATCCAGCCGACACGCCACCCAGTCATCGCATACGCTTTCGCGACCCCATTGGTGATGATCGTCTGGTTCGCAACCTCGGGGACAGCCTGGTAGATGGGTAGCGGTTCCTCACCCGTGTAGAAGAGGCGGTTGTAAATTTCGTCGGCAATGATCCATATGCCGTGTTCGAGTGCCCACTGCCCAATCGCGGTCACCTCTTCAGGTGAATAGACGGCCCCTGATGGGTTCGAGGGCGAGCAGAAAATCATTGCAATCGTGTTTTCGGTGCGGGCAGCCTCAAGCTGTTCCACCGTCACCTTGTATCCTTGGTCGACGCCCGCCGCGACCGGCACTGGGACGCCTCCGGCAAGCTTGATTGTCTCTGGGAACGTAGTCCAGTAGGGGGCGGGGAGGAGAACTTCGTTGCCGGGGTCAATGATTGCGGCGCAGGCCTGGTAGACCGCCTGCTTACCCCCGTTAGTGACCAGCACGTTGTTTGCTGCTGTCGTCTCTGTGTTGCCGAACTGGCCCGTGTACTCAACGATTGCTTCACGTAGGGGGATTAGGCCCCCCACGGGCGTGTACTTGTAGGCAACGGGGTTGTTCACGGCGGCTGCGGCCGCTTCCACGATGTTCGCGGGGGTCGCGAAGTTGGGTTCCCCGGGTGCGAAGTTGATTACAGGCTCACCTTGGGCGATCAGCTCCTTGCTTTTGACATCCACAGCCATCGTCTGGGAAGGAGTTATCGCCGCGAGGCGGCTCGATACGCGGTGCATAGGTTGTTCAATCACGGGAGCAACCATGCCACAAAAGGGCGGTGGCCTGCCTGAGCTGTTGCTGAATGGGCCAAGTAGTGGACGCTGCAGGGGTACAGCTGGCGTGGGTTTGGGGAGGGTCCACTGGGTGCTGGGGGGCGCCGCCGCTGGTGGCGGTGGGAAACTAGACGAGTCTCACCCCCACCTGATGGACAGGGCGGGTGGGGCGCAACTACAATCGGTCACGCATTCGATGCGCCTAACCATCGGACCTTGGTTTCAAGATTGTTTTCTACGGGAAGCACTCGGTCGGTGGTAGCGTTGAGGTTGTTGAAGGGCAGTGGCGCAATTGGTAGCGCACCGGTCTCCAAAACCGGCGGTTGCGGGTTCGAGTCCCGCCTGCCCTGCTCGTGAAGAAAACCCGTAGGAGAGACGCGTGAGCCAAACGACAGGACGACCAGAGGGCGAAATGCCCTTACCGGCCCTGCCCTCTGACCGCGGGAAACCGAAGAAAGACCGCACTAAGTCGGCGCCCACGCGGAAACGCGACGACAAGTCAAGGAAACCTGAGCCGGGCTTCTTTGAGCGCATCAAAATCTTTGTCACCCAGGTGATCGCAGAGATGCGTAAAGTGAGCTACCCCAACAAAGAAGAGATGTCGACTTACTTCGTTGTGGTGATCGTGTTCATCACGGCTCTCATGGCTTTCACAGGTTTAGTTGATCTAGCCTTCGAACAGCTTTCTACGTTAGTATTTGGTTGAGAAACAACCCGCCAGCAGGATCCTGCAGGCGGGTTTTTTGAAACGAAGAAGGCGGGTGCCTGAAGCTGCGCCCAAAGGGAGAGAGCGAAATGCCTGACGAGATTTTTCAAGCCATGGACGATGACGCTGACGTGGATGCGATCGGCGAAATCGACGCGGAGCTGGAAGGCACCGTTGAAGGGGACGTCCCCGAACAGGTGGGTCAAGATGAAGAGGCGATCCCACCAAGCGTGACCGCCGAAGAGCTGGCTGACGGTGAAGCGGTTGAGAACTTGGCGGTGGGTGATTTGGGGGACGACCCAAAAGCTGAGGGGGCCGACTCGGCTGATGAGGCCGGGGAAGCCCCTGAACAAGAGGACACTGACCAGGACCCGCTGGAAGCGCTCCGTGAGGATCTGCGTGGTGAAGGTGGGGAATGGTATGTCATCCACACTTACTCCGGGCATGAACGCAAGGTGAAAGAAAACCTGGAGCGCCGCGTCGAACACGAAGGTTTGGAAGATTCGATCACCCGCGTGGAAGTCCCCATGGAGGAAGTCACAGAGATCCGCAACACTCAGCGTAAGAAGGTTTTGCGGCCCATGATCCCCGGCTACGCCCTCGTGCAAATGCAGGACATGGGTTTCGACGATGAGATGGACGGGGTCTTGTGGCGGGTCGTGAAGGAGACGCCGGCCGTCACAGGTTTCGTTGGTGACCAGTACAATCCGATGCCGATCAGTTTGGATGAGGTTGTGGAAATGTTGGGCCCGGGCCTGCTCGCTGGTGCTGCCGCGAAGCAGACTCCTGTTGTGGCGCCCCAACCGGTGGTCATCTACAAGGTTGGTGAGGTTGTGCGCGTCATGGACGGGCCGTTTGAGGGTAAGAGCGCGGAAGTTTCCGAGGTCATGCCTGAAGCGTCACGGCTACGCGTTTTCGTCACCATTTTCGAACGTGAAACCCCCGTTGAACTCCGTTTTGACCAGGTGGAGAAGATCGAGGATTAGACGGTTGTCGTTCACCCCGCTTAGCCCCCGAGTGGGGTGAGGCGGGGTAACTAATGGCGTCCCACTCGCTTTCGGTGAGGTCTCCCACGCTACCGGCGTGAAGTCCCACATGGATGAATGCAAAAGCGGGTGGGGGCGGTAGACTCGCTGTTTGCGAGTTTCGCAAAAAAGTAACAAGAAGGACCCTGAATATGGCTAAGAAAAAGAAGAAGGTTACGGGGCTGATCAAGCTTCAGATTCCCGCTGGCCAGGCGAACCCGGCACCACCTGTTGGGCCAGCCCTCGGCCAACATGGTGTGAACATCATGGAGTTCTGCAAGGCGTACAACGCTGCGACGGAATCCATGCGTGGGAACATTGTGCCTGTCGAAATCACGGTTTATGAGGACCGCTCTTTCGACTTCATCACGAAGACCCCACCGGCTTCCCAGCTGATTAAGAAGGCTGCGGGCGTCGACAAGGGTGCTGGCGAGCCACACACCACCACGGTGGGGACCCTGACTCAAGATCAGGTGCGTGAGATCGCTGAAATGAAGATGCCCGACTTGAACGCGAACGATATTGACGCGGCGATGAAGATCGTTGCGGGCACCGCTCGTTCCATGGGCGTCAAAGTCAAGTAGTACCGGAACCTCAAACTAACTAGACCAATTGCGGTGGTAGGGCCGCGCTGCCCGTAAACCACACTGCGAGAAAGAGAGCAGAAATGGCTAAGCGCTCAAAGAAATATCGTGCAGCCGCTGAGAAGATCACTCCGGGAGTGCTGTACACGCCCGCTGAGGCGATGAAGTTGGCGAAGGAAACTTCGACCACGAACTTCCCGTCCACTGTGGAGGGGGCCCTCCGCTTGGGGGTTGACCCTCGGCAGGCTGACCAGATGGTTCGTGGCACTGTTTCGTTGCCGAACGGCACAGGGAAAACCGCTAGGGTCCTGGTTTTCGCTGTTGGACCGAAGGCGATTGAAGCGGAAGAGGCTGGCGCCGACATTGTTGGTGGCGACGAGTTGATCGCCAAAGTTCAGGGCGGCTACTTGGACTTCGATGTTGCGGTGGCGACCCCGGACATGATGGGTAAAGTTGGGCGGCTGGGCCGCATCCTGGGTCCCCGTGGCCTCATGCCCAACCCGCGCACGGGAACTGTCACCATGGACGTGGCACAGGCCGTGAAGGACATTAAGGGTGGCCGGATCGAGTTCCGGGTTGACAAGCACGCGAACCTGCATTTCGTGGTTGGTAACACGGATTTCACGGCGCGTCAGTTGACTGAGAACTATGCGGCCGTTTTGGAAGAGGTTCTTCGTTTGCGCCCCGCAGCGTCTAAGGGTAAGTACCTGAAGAAGGCAAACATCTCCACCACGATGGGCCCCGGCATCCCGGTTGATACCTCCGTGATCCGCGACTTCGTGGAAGAAGAGGAAGAGGAAGAGGCGTAGCCCTCTCCGATCTCACTGTTTGGGGCTGACCTCCACTTGCTTGTGGGGGTTGGCCCCGAATTTTTGTCTTTGTCTAAAACTGTTTTGGGTTGCCAACGATGGCGTCCATCGCGACGGGCAACCATTCGTTCCAGAAGCGGAAGTTGTGCACGCCGGGCGCGGCGACCCACTCGATGTTCAGGCCAGCCTCTAGGGCCGCCTCAACGAAGGTGGCGTTCTGGTTGAAGAGACGGTCACCTTCACCGCATGCGGCGAAGAGTCGCACGGCGGGGTCGGGGCAGGGGAGATCCCCTTGCAGGCCTCGTTCGCACAGGTGGAGCCGCTCAACCAGATCGTCTTGAAGGCGGGGCCCATCTGGGTTGCCGAAGCCGATGCGGAACAGGTCGGGTTGGCGGAGGCGGAACGCGTCCTCGGACACGTCCAGAGTCCCCGAGAGGCTGAAAGCTCCCCCGAAGGTTCTCGGATGGTTGAACGCGGCGCGGAAAGCCCCGTAGCCACCCATGGAGAAGCCGCCTATGAAGGTGTCTTCACGTCTTGTGGAAATGCGGAGGGTTCGTCGTAGGATGCCGGGCAGTTCTTCCCCAACCCACGCGCCCCACGCCAAGCCGTTTTCTTCGTCCACCCAGAAGGAGCGGTTCCCGTCCGGGAGGGCGATGACCACGTTGTGCTTTGAGGCTAGGCGGACTAGGTCCGTTCTCAGCGGCCACATCACCCCATTCGTGGTTAGGCCGTGCAACAGGATGAGGAGGCCGGGGTCTTCGCCTTCGGGGCGGGCTTGAGGGTTGAACGACTCCCCCTCGGGGGTCAGCACCACTAGGGATGTGCGCATGTTCAACGTTTTTGAGGGGACGTTGGGCCAAGTCTGCATGGTCATAGTCCAAGGGTAGTGGGTCCCCTCCTGCTGGCGTTGGCGCTGGTGAGCACCCCAGTTGCTGGAGGCAGCAGTCGATCGCGGGTCGCGAAGACCTGTAGGGTTTCTAGCGCACGTGAAGGAGTGAATGTGGCGAAAGTAGACGCGGGCGGGAAACCGGCTAAGGGCGGACACAAGGCGGGCCGCGTAGAGGCCTTCCCAGCGAAGAAGGCGCGCAAGAAAGCGGAGGACTTAGGTGGTCTCACTGACCTCAACGACGTTTTCGCCGCCTTCCAGGACCCGAAGCAGGAGTGGCGGCGCCTCGTCGCGGAGTTGGTTGGCACGTTCTTCCTGGTCCTAGTGGCGGCCGGTGGGCCCATGATGGCCGCCGCGATCCCGGGCAGCGTGGGGCGGGTGGCGGCGGTGGTCGCGCCGGGCCTCATGGTCATGGCAGTGATCATGGCGCTCGGGAAGATCTCGGGAGCTCATTTGAATCCTGGGGTGAGCACTGCGTTCGCTCTTCGCGGCGATTTCCCGTGGAGGAGGGTTCCCGGCTACCTGGTGGCCCAACTGCTGGGGGCGATCTTGGCCGCACTGTTGTTGACCGCGGTCGTGGGGGTCTCCTCCTCACACGGATCCACCTACGTCGCTGAGGGCTTCACCGCGTGGCAGGCGACAGCCAAGGAGGCTGTGCTCACGTTCGGGCTGGTCGTCATCATTCTTGGCACCGCCTCTGGCGCGCAGAACGTGGGGATCGTGGGTGCGATCGGCGTGGGTGGCTACATTGCGCTTGCGGGCCTGTGGGGCAGCCCAATCTCGGGTGCGTCCATGAACTTCGCTCGCACTTTCGGGCCCAGCCTGGTCGGTGGTGATCTCACGGACTGGTGGGTGTATTTGGTGGGGCCCCTCGTGGGTGCGGGACTCGCTGCCGCCCTCGGCCTGGTGTTGCGTGGGCCGGGGGGTGGCTGGATCGCTTCAGCTAGCGCGCAGGGGGACATTCACGTGAAAGCTAAGGATCCTCGCGTGGTCTGAGGTACCGCACGCGTTCGGAGGTCGGCCTCAAGGTCTGAAGCGCCGCGCGCTGTGGGTGGTCTCACCCCTGTTGGTCGTCTCTTTCGTTGGGGTGGTCACGCGGGTGCTGGTAGTGTGAGGGCGACCAAAGACCGTCGGTACCGAAGGTTCGTAGCGTGAACTGAAGGTTTAAATCTGGCCAACGCAGGTGCAAGTTCGAGCTTTCAGCCCGGTGCGCGTCTGCGTGCCGGGATTTTTGTTGTGAGCTTAGGGACCGGTGGAACTACTAGTGAAATGTCAGGAGGTGGAAGATGGCGAAAAAGATGAACAAAGAAGCTGTGATCGTCCAGTTGACGGATGCGTTCCGAGATTCTGGGGCGGTAATCCTGACCGAATACCGTGGGCTTACCGTGGGCCAAATGAAGGACCTACGTAGGGCTCTCGGTGACGACGTTTCTTACCAGGTTGTGAAGAACACGCTGGCGACCCTAGCGGCGCGGAACGTGGGCTTCGACTTCTTGGAGGAAGAACTTACAGGACCGACGGCTATCGCATTCGTGGCGGGGGAACCCGTTGAGGCTGCGAAAGCTCTGCGTGACTTTGCTAAGACGAACCCCCAGCTGGTGTTGAAGACCGGTGCGATGGATGGGGAACTACTTTCGGCTGAGGCCGTCAAGAAACTGGCTGACCTCGAGTCCCGCGAAGTACTACTCGCGAAGGCTGCTGGCGCTATGAAGGCCAAGGTTTCTCAGGCCGCATACGCGTTCCAGGGGTTGCCAGTCAAGGTTGCGCGTCTGGCTGATGCGCTAGCCGAAAAGCAGGAAGCCGCCTAACCATTTGGTGGCCCGAAAACATTGCTAAACAGATTTGAACTTGTGGGAGGAAAACGATCATGGCAAAAATGACCAACGAAGAACTTATTGATGTGTTCAAGGAGATGACCCTCCTTGAGCTGTCCGACTTTGTGAAACTGTTCGAAGAGACCTTCGACGTCACCGCTGCTGCCCCAGCCGCTGTCGCTGTTGCTGCCGCGCCGGGCGCCGAAGCTGAGGAACAGGAAGAGCAGACCGAATTCGATGTTGTCCTCGAATCCTTCGGTCAGGAGAAGATCCAGGTCATCAAGGCTGTCCGCGCCCTGACTGGCTTGGGCCTGAAGGATGCGAAGGCCAAGGTTGACGAGGCCCCATCCACCATCCTCGAAGGCGCCGCCAAGGAAGACGCTGAGAAGGCTAAGGCTGACATCGAAGCTGTCGGTGGCACCGTCACCCTGAAGTAGTTTCACTCACCCCTAAGGTGGGAGAGCTGTGGGGCCTGACCGTTTGGTTGGGCCCCACAACCATGTTCGGGGAGGCCACCCGTTGGCCGCCGTCATTGGAATCCTGCTCGCCCCCGCTTTGAGTCGGATCGTCGCTTTCGCCCCACACCTCAACTAGCAGCATGGCGGCGAAAACCAGCGTTCCACCCACGGCTAGGCGCGCCCCGAACGCTTCGCCGCCGAACGCGATAGCGAACGCGGCAGCGAACACGGGTTCACCCGTCATGATGACTGCTGCAGTGGTGGCCTGCATTTTCGATTGCGCCCACGTTTGCACCATGATCGCGCCGATGCCCGCCACCACCGCCATGTACAGAAGCGACACCCACGCGGCTGGGGTCTGTGGCAGGGTGGCGCCTCCGGGGAGCGCGCTCGCCCCCAAGAAACCACCTGCGGCTACCAGCTGGATCGCCCCGAGAGTCACGGGGTCTGACCGTTTCGCCCAATGTCCCAGCAGCACGATGTGCAACGCATAGAACGCGGCGCCGATTAGCGTCAGGGTTTCCCCGAAGCCGAGGAGCGGCACGTCACCGTTGAAGAGGCCCCCACCCAGCGACGCGACTCCAGCGCTGGCCTGCGTTGGGATGAGCGCACCTTTGAGGCTGAGGAACCCCAGTCCCACGGTCGCTAAAACCACCGCCCCCCACGCTTTCCCCGCCACTCTTTGCCGGAACAGGAGCGCCGCCAAGATGGGTGTGAGTACCACGTACATTCCAGTGATGAACCCCGAAATGGATGCGTCCGTGTACTGCAGCCCAACGGTTTGGGTGATTTGCCCCAGTGAGTAGACGCCCCCGAGTGTCGCTCCTCGGACCCAGTCCGCCCGTGTCGCCCTCTTCAAACGTTGCATTTGTACGAGGGCGATCAGGGCGCCCGCTATAGCGAAACGCACTCCCAGGAAGTCGAGGGGCGGCATTTGTGTGACTAGGTCTTTGATGAGGAAGAAAGTGGAACCCCAAACCGCTGTGACGCTGATGAGAGCTAGCGTGGGTAGTGCGCTGCGGGCTTGGGTGATCCTCACTCGGGTGGAACCTCTTTTCGCGAATCGTGTTTGGGTTTGAGGGGGTTAGCCGACGTAGCCGTCGAAACTGATCACTTGAGGGTTTCCTTCCGCGTCTGTCCGCACCTGCGAACGGTCAGCCTTGAGGATTGGCCGCAACCGGTTGTTGTCTCCGAGGACGGAAAGGTCCACTTGTCGGGCGCTCGTGGGGACGGAGTCGAAGGCCTGTGAGCTTTCTTGCTGAGAGGGGGCGTCACCTGACTGTGGGGAGGCGCCAGATTGGGACGTGGTGGTGCCACGGCTTGTCAGCAGTACAGCGGCGCCGAACACCACTGCAGCCACGATGAACCCTAAAGCCAATGCGAGGACTGGGGTCTTCCATTTCCGTGGCTGCCGCGGTGGCTGCGCGGGTGAGTCTTCGGTCGCGGTGAGGCGTGGGCTGGGTGCAGGTGGGAGCGGGCGTGAGGTTTCCGGTGGTGGCGGGGGAGCACTTGGTGTTGGGGAACTTGGTGTCGCCCACTGGTCGGTCCACTGGTGACCATCCCAGTAGCGGAGCAGTCCTCCGTCTTGCGGGTACCAGCCCGCCACGGGTCCTGTGACGTTGTCTTGCACAGGTCTCCTCCCCCAACTGAACGCGCGACCATTGCCCGTTGTTCTTCCAGCCCCACGAGGTTTCACTCTATCGAGAGGCAGCGACGATCACAGGGGCCCCCAGTTCTCGGGCGGTCCGGTGGCTGCCGGTTGTCTCCTGCGGCGAGTGGACCGTGGACCTCTGTAAGCTTGGGTCCGATGAACATGAGTGAAACGGCAAACGAAGCAGGATCCCCAACCATCCCTAACCCGGAGGCGGGCGACCTGCCACCAGAGGACCAAGAGGACGCTGAACGCCTAAAACAGCGGTTCATGGAAGTGCGTGAGCGCGTGGATGCGGCCGCCGCCAACGTTGGTCGGCCGGTTGGGTCCGTGCGGATCCTACCTGTAAGCAAGTTTGTTCCCGTCCAGCGCATGCGGGCCCTGACCGACTTGGGTGTCAACACTTTCGGTGAGAGCCGCGTGCAGGAGCTGCGGGAGAAGGCCGTGGAGATGGCAGGCCTAGACATCGACTGGGTGTTCATCGGCCGCCTGCAGACGAACAAGGCGGGGCAGGCCGCGCGGATCGTCAGCGAAGTGCAGTCAGTGAGTTCCACGCGGATCGCCGCGTCCCTCAGCCGAACCACTGTTGCTTGGCAGAACAACCCTGAAAACCCTGCGCCGCAGGACTTGCGGATACTCCTACAGGTAAACACTTCCGGGGAGGAAACGAAATCGGGGTTCGCGCCTAGCGAGGTCGATGAGGCGATCTCTGAGATCCTGCTGCTCCCCGGCCTTCAACTACGCGGGTTCATGACCATGGCGCCCCACGTGGATGATGAGGGCGAGGTGCGTAGGTCTTTCGCGCGTCTGAGGAAAGTGCGTGACGACATGGCGGACCGTTACCGGGGCGACCTCGTCTTACCGGAGCTGTCCATGGGTATGTCCCACGACTATGAGGTCGCCGTACAGGAGGGTGCAACCGTGGTCCGGCTGGGTACTGTCCTCTTTGGGGACCGTTACAGCTAGGACTTGGGGGCGGTGAGCGGCTCCGGTGACCTCGAGCCCCAGTGCTAAGTCGGAGCCCCTACTTGCGGCTGGGAACGTACCGACTTGCGCTAGGTGGTGGCGTCCAGGCCACTGTGGAGGAGGGCGCAACCGTGTTCCGTTTGGGCCCTCCCGCACAGGGATTGTTGGACTCAGGAGTCGAGGGCCAAATAGACCTCAAACTCGTTTGCATCCACGAACGCCAGGTCTCCATTCTCTAGTTTCACCCAGAAGAAGCCGGCAATATCTTCAGCCTTGCTGTCTAGGGGGATCTCTTCGGGATCTTCTTCAAGGGTCCACACCTCCCCATTGGACAGGAGCACCATCCCCCAACCAATCGCGGTCACAGGCTCCGGATAATCCATTTGGAAAGTGGCCTCTTCGAACGTGTCGCCCTCTTCGGGGTTTCCGCAGTAAACGTCACCATTGTCCAAGAGGTAGCAGGACTCGTCGGAGTCGAGTTCGGCACCAAGCCCAACGACCGGCGCGGGAGCCTGGATCGTTCCTAGCCAGTAGCTGTCTTCATCTTCTTCCGGCCAAACTATCGTGTCGTCCGTGAGGGTCACGAGTCCGAAGAACGCGGATTTGAACTCTCCTGGGAGCTCAATAGCGTAGCTCTCATCGAGGTACTCTGAGTCGCATTCGTAGAGCTGGGCGCCATCATCTGGGTCCTCGGTGATGGCGCAGGCCATGCCATACGTTGGGAGGAGCTCTACCACGTCTCCCACGAACGGCACCTCCTCAAAGTCAGAGATGGTTCCGGTGCCTTCTTCGGGCCACTCATCCACACTCCGCCACGCGGTCCCGTCCTCCGTCACTGCGATCACGCTGTCCCCGGTGGTGGTGATGGTGACGGTGTCTGAGGGGAGGAGGACGTGGACGGAATCCCACTCATAGGTGTCTGAGTCGACCCAGTAGCCGGGGTTCGTGATCTCGGCTTCGTCAGCCTTTTTGTCGTGGTCGATAAGCACCAGATCTAGCGTGGATCCACCAACGTAGGCTCCCGGTTCTACGAAGTCGTCTTCTATCACGGCTTCATCCCAGTCGAACTGAACCACTGTCGCGTCACCGGATTCTGTGACTCCAACGCAACGGCTGAAGCCGCAGTGCATGTCTTTCCCGTCCCAATGCAAGATGTCCCCGAAAGCGGCAGACTCGGTTGGTTTCGGTTTGAGGAGGAAGAAGGCCGCCACCCCCGCCGCTATGATCACGACTGCCGCGATGCCAGCGATGAGGAAGATCAGCATCTTCTTTTTCTTCGGGTCCTTCGCGTCAGAGGAGGGCGAAGCGGCTGGGGCCTGCCCCGGCTGCCCCTGGCTTGAGTACTGCTGAGGCGAGTATTGCTGCGCCGAGTACGGCTGGGCCGAGTACTGCTGGGTGGGCATACCCTGGCTAGGTTGACCTTGGGATGGATAGTTCTGTCCTGCTGGTCCTTGGGTGGGAGGCCCCTGGGTCGGGGGTGCTTGGGACGGCTGGCTTGGCGCGGGGTTCCCTTGGTCGGGCTGGCCTGTAGCCGGCTTGTCTCCGGTGGCCGAGGCCGCGGTCGTTTGTCCCGCGGCGGGCTCACTCGGTTGGCCTTCGCTTCCGGCGGGTTCCTCTTGCCCAGGCGCCTCTTGTTTGGGCCCCGCGGGAGCCGAATGTTCCTGATCCTTTTGGCCTTCGGCTTCACCCTGTTTCGGCCCGTCTTGGGCGGGCGCGGCTTGGGCCGCCCCCTGAGGGGTGCTTGGGCCCGTGGACGCGGCGGACGCCTTGGACTGGTATTGCACGCTAATCCACTGGGCCAGCTCCGGGTACATGCTTGGGTGACCCAGAAGCTTCGGCCACAGGTCAGGTCGGCGCTCAGCGATGCCGGCCAGTACTTCTCCAGGAACCGAAGGGTTGTTCACCAGCATCAGGTCTTGGTCGAAAGTTTGAGACCCCATTGTCATTCCCTATCCTCTACGAAACTCGCTCGCACACGTGAGCCATATCACCCATAGTAGGCGACTATGGGTCTTGTTGCTTCGACACCCGAGGGGCTTTTAGCCCCTTCAGGGGTCGTAACACTTACGACTTGGGGGCGATGTAGACCTCGAGTTCCTCTGCGTCCACGAACCCCAAATCTCCGTTCTCCATTTTCACCCAGAAGTAGCCGACGATCTCTTCGACCTCGCTGTCTAGGGGGATCAGTTCGGGGTCCTCTTCCAGCGTCCACAGCTCCCCATCGGCTAGGAGCGCCATTCCCCAACCGATCGCGATGGCGGGCTCGGGCAAATCTACCTGGGTCATGACCTCAAAGAAGTCCTCGTCCTCGTCGGGCGCTCCGCAGTAGACGTCGCCGCCTTCTAGGAGCACGCAGGTGTCACCGGGGTCGATTTGAGTGCCCTGCCCTAGGACCGGTTCGGGCGGGTTCAACACGTCTAGGTAGTAGCTGTCCTCATCTTCGTCGGCTACGACCATCGCTCCGTTGGTGAGAGTCACCATCCCGAAAAGTGCGGATTCAAACTCTCCGGGAAGTTCGAGTGCAAAATCCTCGTCGAGGCCCTCCGAGGAACACTCGTAGAGCTGTGCTCCGTCGTCAGGGTCCTCAGTGATAGCGCAGACCATCCCATAAACGGTGAGGAGCTCTTGCACGTCTCCCACGAACGGAACTTCTTCAAATTCAGAGATGGTTCCGGTACCTTCTTCGGGCCACTCATCAACACTCTCCCAAGCGGTCCCATCCTCCGTCACTGCGATCACGCGGTCCCCTCCAGCGTCGAAAGTCACGGTGTCTGAGGGGAGGAGGACGTGGACGGAATCCCACTCGTAAGTGTCGGGGTCGACCCAATAACCGGGGTTCGTGATCACGGCTTCGTCGGCCTTTTCGTCGTAGTCGATGAGCAACAGTTCTACGAGCGACCCACCAACGTAGGTTCCCGGTTCCACGAAGTTGTCCTCTCTCAGGACTTCATCCCAGTCAAACTCAAGCACTGTCGCGTCGCCCGATTCAAGGACCCCAACGCAACGAGTGATGCCGCAGTGCATGTCTTTCCCATCCCAATGCACGGTGCCCTCTAGGGCCTCTGACTTGGCTGACCCTGGCTTGAGGAGGAA
Source organism: uncultured Actinomyces sp. (assembly GCA_964346255.1). GTDB lineage: Bacteria > Actinomycetota > Actinomycetes > Actinomycetales > Actinomycetaceae > Scrofimicrobium. Next base: position 19,974 of record CAYFUO010000018.1, read on the forward strand.
GAAGGCTGCCACCCCCGCCGCTATGATCACGACCGCGGCGATGCCAGCGATCAGGAAGATCAGCATCTTCTTTTTCTTCGGGTCCTCCGCGTCGACTGAAGGTGAACCGGTTGGGGCCTGCCCCGGTTGTCCAGGGGCTGCGGGCATCTCGGCGTGGGAGCCCCCTTTGGGCTGACGTTGGAACGGGTTGCTCTGTCCAGGTCTCCCTTGGTCGGGGAAGCTCTGGTCTGGTTGAGCCTGCGCGCGCGTGCTTTGGAACGGCTGGGCTTGCTCTGGCTGCCCCTGGCCGCTCTGGTCTCCAACCGGCTGGTCTGGACCTACCTTGGCCGGTTTGGGCTCGCCTGATTGGAGTGCGTCCTCGGCCGGCTGGTCTTGCCTGCGCTCCACCGGGGACGACTCCTCTTTGGGGGATTCGCTCTTCGCCGATGCTTCTCGCTTCACGCGCGCTTGTTCCAAATGGTCCTTGGCTGACTCGTCCACTTCGGCGCGGTCCAGTGTCAGCTCTTCCTTGGGCCGCTCCTTGCCTGGTTGGCCCTGGGTGGCCTCGCCTTGGGTTGGTTGTCCCTGAGCGGCCCCAACCTGAGTGTTGCTCGGGCCTGCGGGCCCGGACGCCCTGTACTGGTATTGCAAGTTGATCCACTGGGCCAACTCCGGGTACATGTTCGGGTGGCCAAGAAGTTTCGGCCACAGGTCAGGTCGGCGTTCAGCGATGCCCGCCAGCACTTCTCCGGGGACCGAAGGGTTGTTCACCAGAAGTAGATCTTGGTCGAAAGTTTGAGGCGCCATTGCCGTTCCCTCTCCTATGCGAAACCGACCCACGAACGTGAGCCATATCACCCACTTTAGGGGGCTTAGCTCTAGACGGACGCGGAAGGCGGGCACCGGCTACAAGAGTGCACGCCGCGTCCACCCATGACCAAGTTCACGGCGCAAGAACATTGTGCAACACCCTGTTTGCTAATAAAGTGGTTGGTTGCGTCCGGAATGTCCGAGGCTTCCCGACCCCACACACTTAGACGCGCAAAGTGTGCAGGACGGTGGATGCGAGGGACTGTGACGCATCTCGCGCAACCAACTCTAATGCTGGGAAGGATCCCCTTTTGGCTGCCAGTTCCACCGCGGTCGCAACCGCTAACGAACCAAAGAGAAGAGTTTCTTTCGGGAAACTACACGAACCACTCCAACCGCCAAACCTGCTAGAGCTGCAAGTCCAAAGCTTCGACTGGCTCACAGGCAGTGACAATTGGCGTGATCGCATGCAGTGGGCGAAAGACGACCCACACGCTGAACTCCCCGAAGAGTTCGGCATCGCAGAAGTGTTCAGGGAAATCTCGCCCATCTCAGACCCGAAGGGTGAGATGAGGCTCGACTTCGCTGCCCCAACCTTGGAGCAGCCGGAATACACGCCTGAAGAGTGCCGTGAACGCGACCTCACGTACTCCGCAAAAATGTATGTGCAGGCTGAGTTCCACTACGACGTGACCGGCGAGTCCAAACGTCAAACGGTGTTCATGGGTGACTTCCCCATGATGACCCCGGAGGGCACGTTCATCATCAACGGCACTGAACGTGTCGTCGTGTCCCAACTGGTCCGCTCACCCGGCGTCTACTTCGAACGCAAGTCAGACCCGAACTCTGACCGCGACATTTACTCTGCCCGGATCATCCCGGCTAGGGGCGCGTGGCTCGAGTTTGAGATCGACCGCCGCGACGCAGTGTCCGTCCGCATCGACCGGAAGAGGAAGCTGCCCGTCACCTTGCTGCTGAAGGCAATGGGGATGACGAACTCCGAAATCGAGCTCGAATACCAAGACTTCCCGCTGCTACTGGAAACCTTGGAGAAGGACCCGACCGAAACTCAAGACGACGCTCTTGAAGAGATCTACCGTAAGGTCCGCCCCGGCGAGCCCGCCTCCGCGGAAGCTGGCCGCACCCTGCTGAACAACTTCTACTTTGAACGCAAGCGCTACGACCTAGCGAAGGTTGGCCGCTACAAGATCAACAAGAAGCTCGGCCTCTCAGTTCCCGCCGACCAGTCGACTATGACGGAAGAAGACATTGTCGCCACCGTCAAATACATGCTGGCGTTGCAGGCGGGGGAGAAGACCCTGCCCGGCACGCGTTACGGGCAGCCGGTGGAGATCCGCGTTGAGACTGACGACATCGACCACTTCGGGAACCGTCGCGTCCGCGCCGTCGGTGAGCTGATCCAAGCGCAGCTCCGCACGGGCCTGTCCCGCATGGAGCGCACGGTCCGCGAACGCATGTCGACCCAGGACCCGAAGGCGATCACGCCGACGTCCCTGATCAACATCCGCCCGCTCACCGCTGCGATCAAGGAGTTCTTCGGAACCTCCCAGCTGTCGCAGTTCATGGACCAGAACAACCCGCTTGCGGGCCTGACCCACAAGCGTCGCCTCTCGGCTCTTGGCCCCGGTGGTTTGTCCAGGGACCGTGCGGGCATGGAAGTCCGTGACGTTCACCCGTCTCACTATGGGCGCATGTGCCCGATTGAGACCCCTGAGGGCCCGAACATTGGCCTGATCGGTTCGCTTGGAACCTTCGGGCGCATTGACCCGTTCGGTTTCATTGAGACGCCTTACCGGGTGGTCAAAGACGGGAGGGTCACTGATGAGATCAAGTGGCTCACCGCTGACGACGAGTACGGCCAGTACATCGCTCAAGCGTCGGCTCCCGTTGACACGGACGGCAAGTTCACTGACGAGATGGTCCTTTGCCGCGTCGCCGGCGACGACCCCGCGCTGGTTCTTCCCGAAGAGGTCACGTACATGGATGTTGCTGCCCGCCAGATGGTGTCGGTCGCAACCTCTCTGATCCCGTTCCTTGAGCACGACGACGCGAACCGCGCACTCATGGGCGCGAACATGCAGCGTCAAGCTGTCCCACTGCTCACCACGGAAGCTCCGCTGGTGGGTACGGGCATGGAGCGCCGCACCGCGCGCGACGCGAAGGAACTGACCCTCGCGAAGAACCCTGGCGTTGTGGATGAGGTCTCCGCTGACCGCGTCGTTGTTGCTAACGACGATGGCGAACGTGACTTCTACCCGCTCAAGAAGTTCGAACGTTCGAACCCGGGCAACTGCATCAACCAGCGTGTCCTCGTGAACGAGGGCGAAGTCGTTGAGGCTGGCACCGTTCTGGCTGATGGCCCCGCAACCGATGGTGGCGAGCTGGCGCTCGGTAAGAACCTGCTGGTCGCCTACATGTCGTGGGAGGGCCTCAACTTTGAGGACGCGATCATCCTGTCCCGCCGCGTCGTGGAAGATGACGTGCTCACTTCGATCCACATTGAGGAGTACGAGGTCGACGCCCGCGAAACGAAGCTGGGTGACGAGGAAATCACTCGCGACATCCCCAACATGTCTGAAGAGGCGATGGCTGACTTGGACGAACGCGGCATCATCCGCATCGGAGCTGAGGTTCGCGCCGGCGACATTCTGGTTGGGAAGGTGACACCGAAGGGTGAAACTGAACTGACCAGTGAGGAGCGCTTGCTGCGCGCCATCTTCGGTGAGAAGGCCCGCGAGGTTCGAGACACTTCCCTGCGGGTCCCACACGGTGAAGAGGGCATCGTCATCGACGTGAAGGAGACGACGGAAGAGGACGGGGACTTGGGTCCCGGCGTCCAACACCGCGTCCGCGTTTACGTGGCGCAGCGCCGCAAGATCACCATTGGTGACAAGATGGCTGGCCGCCACGGTAACAAGGGTGTGGTCTCTAAGATCCTGCCGGTGGAGGACATGCCGTTCCTCGCTGATGGGACCCCGGTTGACATCATTTTGAACCCGATGGGTGTTCCTGGCCGTATGAACGTGGGACAGGTTCTTGAGTTCCACTTGGGCTGGATCGCTAAACAGGGTTGGGATGCCACTGAAGCGAGGGAGAAGGGTGAAGAGTGGACGAAGCATTTGCGTGCGGAGGCTGTGGCAGCACCCCCGAACTCTCTGGTGGCGTCGCCCTCGTTCGACGGGTTGGAAGCTGAAGAGCTCATGGGCCTCCTGCAGTCCACCCTCCCGAACCGGGACGGCGAACAGTTGGTTGACGACCTCGGCAAAGCCACCCTGTACGACGGGCGCA